>CAYYMN010000022.1:0-15034 GCA_964473075.1 Candidatus Woesearchaeota archaeon | reverse complement strand
AAATATAAAGATTTTGAGTTGGATGGTGGGTGGACGCATACAAATGCTGTTCAAAGATTAAGTGATGGCAATACTATGATTAATATGAGAAATTTTTATTTGACTGTTATTGTAGATGAAGATGGAAATATTGTGAAGGAGTTTGATTGGAGTTCTTATGGTGATAATACTGATCCGCATGAAGCAGAGGTGCATGAAAATGATAATACACTACTTGTATGTTTGCAAAATGATGCTCCATATGTAGCAGTGGAAATTGATATGGATACTAATGAAGAGATTTGGACTTATACTAATCATGGATTGAGAACTGCTAGGGATTGTGATATGTTGCCAAATGGAAATGTATTAATTGTTGCTGTTGATGAAGGGGGAACAAATAATAATGTTAATATGGAAGATGATTTCTCGACTATGATTGAGGTGGCACCTGATGGGGAAATTGTGTGGAGACTAGATTTTGAAAATTATGCAGTAGGAAATAGTCCTGGAGTGTTCTATAAAGCGCAGAGAATTGCGAGTTAGATATTAGAGTGAGATTGTCAATTAATATTTTTTTTATGATTTTTTGTAAGCCTAGAAATTATTTTTGGTATGGAGAAAATAGTACTTGTGTTAAATTTTATATTTTTAATAATTGTCTATGACAAATAGTTTAAATTTTATGTTAATTTTTTTTTTTGGATTGCTTAATATTATAATTACCAACTAGAAAAAAATTTAATTTGTATTGCCATTAACCAAAATTGTTTAACAACAAGGAAATAGTATTTGTTAAGCTGAACCACATACTAGAGAATACACTTTTAATAATTACTGAAGGCAGATAGTTATTTTTTAAATTTGCAATTTTTGCGTTAATTTGCCTTTTGTGATTATCAAATCTATACTTATCGACGAGAAAAATTGAATTTATATTCACTATTAACAAGATAGCTTAACAAATACAAAAAAATAAAAAGATTTATTAATCTGTTTGAATTATAATTTTTGTTTGGGGGTTGATTAATGTGAAAAAAAAGGGGTTATTGATTGTAATGTTATTAATTTTGGTAGGTTTATTTTCTTTTGTTGGAGCAAATATATATGTTGCTGAGATAGGTTTTCTTACCTCCCAAAATGTATATCAGATAAATGATCGGATTGAGTTGACAGGTTATGTGTATTTAACAAATTATACAAATAATGGTAGTATTTCAAATAATCATACCCCTGTTGCAAATGCTGAGTTAAATCTTACAATTTATAATAGTTCTTCTGGTTTGGGAGTTTCAAGCTTTTTGTTGAATACAACTAGTAATGGAATTTTTTATTCGAGAAATGATTATTATTCTTCTGGAGTTTTGGTTACTGCTCCTTCGACAACTGGATATTATGATCTTAGAATTAATTATACTGATCCAAATAATGTTAGTTGGTGGACTGAAAATGAAATTTTGATTGTGAATAATAGTGTGGAGTTATTAGAGGTGACGACGGATAAAATTTCTTATACCCCTGGAGAAGCTATAAGTGTTTATGCAGAGGCTGTTAAAGAAGTTGGAGGAAGTAGAATTTTTCTTGCGAATGTGAATATTAATGGTAGCATTCAAAATAGTTCAAAAGCGGGTTTACAGAATTTCTCTTGTATTACTGGTTCTGATGGAAGATGTACAGCTTTGATAACAGCACCTTCTACAGCTGGAACTTATTTGATTGAAGTTAATAGTTATAAAGGATTTACTTCGATAGTTGTTGGTTCTTTTGAGCCGAAGATTTTAATGAAGGATGATCTTGGAGAAAGTTTAAGGTATGTTTTTGCTCCGGGTGAGGATGCTTCTGTTGTTGTTAGTGTGCCAACATCAAGTGTGACTGAAACTTATACTTTTGTTGGAACTGTAAGAGATGTTAGTGGGACTATTGTTGAGAATATTGTTTCCACGACTTTAGAATATAATAATAGTTATACAAATAAATATCTTTGGAATCTTGATGCAACTAGTTTTTCTGCTGGAAGATATAATGTTGAGGTTAATGTGACTAAGACTAGTGGGACGACTGTAGGAGTTAGAACTTCTTTTGAGGTAAGGAGTTGGGTTCTTTCTGTTCAGAAGTCTGAGTTAAATTCAAATTTTGAATATGAATATAGTGTGTTTCCAAATAAAACTGTTAAAATGGAAATTTATCCGGCATATAGAGCAAATGGATCTATAATATCTACAATTAATACTTCTAATTCATTTAATATTTCAATAATTGATCCATTTAATAATATTTATTCTAGAGCCAATGCAACTTGGAATGGGACTTGTTCTGTTGAAGGGTGTTATCAGTTTTCTATAGTAGTGCCAAACAAGACAGGTGATTATGTGTTATCTGTGTTTGTAACTTATGATGCTGATATACTTTCTAAGTTTAGGACTTTGTATGTAATTAATAAGACTGTTTCTGCTCAATCGACGGATATTAGTGGAACTTTAAAAGATCTTTTTGGAATTAATGAATATGTTTATTTGTCTTTGAGTGGAAAGAATGAAACAAATAGTTTTAATTTTACAAATGCAAGTGTGTTGAGGGTTACTTTTATGAATGGTTCTGTATTGAATTATTCTGAAGTTGGAAAACCTGATTTAGTTAATTTGTCAAATTCTGTTTATGAGTGGGCTTGGAATGTTTCTTCACAAAAGTTGAAGCTGGATCCAGCAGGGTTTGGGGGATTGTATAATGTTGATTTGGTTGTGGATAATAATACTGCTGGAACTAGTGGAAGATTTTATATTAATCCTTATGACGTATGCATGGTTGCAAAGAATACTCCAGGGAGTGTATTAACAGGATATTATTATACTTACCAGTTTAAAGTAGGGGATACTATTTATTTTGAGTTAAAAATTACTCAGGCGCAGAATCCTGTTGGAAGAGCTGCTTTTGAGAATGCTACAAATGGTTCTTTTGGTATGGGATCTGGGTGTGTTGATTATTCTAGCACAAAGCAAGTTGTGAATAATGCAACTATTACAATAGAGGAAGTTAAGAATATAGAGAGTGGGAAAGTTTTTGCATTTAATACTACATCTTCATCTTGTCAGTCTGATGATAATAGTGGTGGGTATACTTGTACTATTAGTCCTAATGGAACTTGGGATGGTGGATCTTATGGTGTGAAGTTGAAAGTGTTGGGTAGTGATGGTGTAACTACTGATTTTGGTTATGGTGGATTTCAGGCAAGGGCGTTTTATATTTATGCTTGGAGTAATACTTGGTCTAATAGACCTTCATCAAATATTACTTTGAATGTTGATATGTATGAGGCAGGAAGTAATTGGTGGAGTAGTGTTGGAAGTGGTGGGTTAAAAGGAACTGTGACTTTGGAAAAGGTTGAGTATATGGGGCGTGAGGGAGAATGGGTTTGGCCACCAGTTGATTATGATTATAATGTTTCAAAGGTCAATTCGACTAGTATAACTAGTGGTAGGGGTACGATGGTGCTTCCTGCAAATTGTACAAAAAATAATGCTTGGGCTTCTGGTTCATATCGTGCAGTGCTTAAAGGAACTGGGGATGATGGGACTTCAGATTATGGGTATGCATGGTTCAATATAAGAAATTGGGAAACTTATGGTTCGCCCGTTGATTGTAGTAGTGGGAGTTGTACTTCAGTGTATAATCTTAATTCCAAGGACAATGTTTCTTTGTATGTTACAATTACCAATGCTGGACAATGGGGAGTGACTGGAGCATATTTAGGAGGGAATGTTAGTGTTAGAGTTAGTAAAATAATGGATTGTAGGAAGTGGCCATGTACTGATTATAATAAGAGCTTGTATAATGCATCAATTATTACTGTTAATAGATCTAATGGTTGGTATTGGGGTTCTAATAGTAATCCAAATTATACGATTTATATCAATAATACTCAAGGAACTTGGGGGAGTGGTTATTGGCAAGTGCTTTTGGATGTTAATGGGACTGAGACCGGGTTTGCTTGGTTTAATACTATTGCTTTTTATGCTGAAGTAATGCCATCCAATGTGAATGGGAGTTATAAGTATGGTATTAAAAATAGTGAAGCAAAATATTTCCAAGTGAGAACAATGAATGCTCAGAAGTCTGGGGGTTATTATTATACTGGTTATTCAAGTGGTGATTATATAAATACAACCATTGATGATTTGTCTCTTTGGGTTTGGGATCCGAATACTTATAAGAGCAGGGAATTGAAATATCGAAGTGATATTAATATAAGCATTGTTGGTGGAGGAACTGTCATTAATGGAAGTAAAATTGTTAATGTTACATATCTCAATGGGAGTAATTGGGGTTCTGGGTATTATAATGGACAGTTGATTTTGAAGAATAGTGCGGGAGAGACTGGGATGGCTTGGTTGTGGTTCCAGGTACAGCCCTTTAGAGTTAGTATTTCGTTGAATGATAGTTCAGTTAATGATGATTCTTGTGTGTATGGGACGATTAATGTGTATGAGCCAGATTGGAGTTCAACTACTTATTTGAATGGGTCATATAATGTTACTGGTGTTCAAGAGAATTCTTGGTCTGGGATGAATTATCAAAAAACAGAATATACTAATTTTACACCAACTTCTAATAATTCTTTTGTTAATTTTTCTGGGATAAAAGTTTGTCCTAATAGTGGAAGTTGGGGAGGAGGTAGTTGGGGAAATTATCATTATTTGAATGTGAAAGTTGTGGATAGTTCAGGAAATAGTGAAACTGGGTGGATGTCATTTAGGGCTGTTCCGTTTAGTGTTAGTTGGAGTTCAGTCAATGGAGGGACTAATGTGCTTAGGACGAATGCGATTACAGTGCCTGTAAATCTTTCAAAAGCGTCTGATGGTTCGAGTGCAACAGGAAATTTAACTAGAATTTATCAGTGGCGTTGGGATTCGAATTTTAATGGGATGGAAGAGTATGTGTTCAATGTTGGAAGTTGTTGGTCGAATGTGTCTGGAACTTGTAATATTACTGGAATGAAAAATGTAGTTATTTATCCGCCTACGAGTGGTTGGAAAGTAGGGTATAATTATTTGCAAGCTTCATGGAAAAGTGCATCTGGTAATGCTGTTGATGATTATTCGAATATATGGTTCAATGGTCAGGAAATTTATAGTGGGTCTTGGTCAAATTATAATTCCTCGAATATGTGGCAGTATTATTTTTCTGAGAATGTGAACTTGAGTATTCAGTTGTATGTGAGAGATCAAAATCAGAATTCTGTTGCTGTAAATGTGACAAATGTAGAATATGCAGAATCATCTTCTAATTGTTGGGATGAATATTGTAGGGTTTATAGAAATGCTGATTTCCGTATAGGTACTAATGCAATTAATAATGGGACAATGTCTGGGTCTTCTGCTCTTATTACTCTTGTGAAGGGAACTAGTAATTGGTCTAGAGGGTATATTTATATTAGGGCTACTGTGAGGGCTATAAATGGGACTGGACCTTCTGTTGTTGTAACTGGGGGTAGTGTTTATGTAAAAGATATGACTCCTCCTACTGTGAATTTGACTTCGCCAGTAGTTGGACAAAATGTGACTACCTCGGCATTTGCAATGAATTGGACAACATCTGAAGAGGCTCAATGTTATGGTTATATGCTTAATTTTAATAATTTTAAGAATTGGTATTGTACCTCTTATTACAATATTTATCATGGACTTAATTTGACTGCAAATTATTGTAATAGTTCTTTATTTAATGGATCCAGTTATTATAGTGAGTCTGTGAGCAAGGATTATTGGTCGTATTATAATGGGTCAGATTGGGGATGGAGTTCAGGAGCTACAGGATTCAGTACGGGAGGGACAACTCATAGCTTTATGTATAATATAAGTCATGCAAAAGTAAATCAGGATTATGGGTTGCAGGTGTATTGCTATGATAATGATTGGAATACTGGTTATGGATGGAGTGTAATTAGAGTAAATAATACGGGGTGATAAAATGATGAAAAAATTTTTTTTGGTTATTATAGGAATTCTTTTGATTCCTTTAGTTACAGCAACTGTTACTTTGGAAGTTACAGGGTTTAGTTGTAGTCCTAATGAAGTTGTGGTTGCAAATCAGTTTACTTGTACTGCGACGGTTTATAATTCCGGAACTGAGAGTGGATCATTAACTGAAGTGGTGCTTTATTCTGATTCAAGCAATTGGTTAGAGGCGTCTAGTTATTCTGAGATTGTTAATGTTGATATTGGTTCCGGTGCTTCTGCTGAGGTGGTTTTTGAAAATTTGAGAGCACAGAAATCAGGGACTTATGGTTTTTCGAGGATAAATTTGGGAGAAGTTACTGATACTTATCCTGCAGATAATAATGTAGAAGTTAATGTTGTGGATATAGTTACTATTGTAACACAGTCAGCAAATAGTGCGGCTGCGAGTACTGGAACTGTTGATGCGACTGGGCAAGTAAATGTTGGTGGAAATTTGGATTTGGTGATGACTTTGTCGATAATTAGTGGTGGATGTACCATTGGAAGTCAACCAAGTTATGCCTCTTTCAATGATGTTACTGATGGGCAGTCTGTATCTTATACTTGGACTTTGACTATGGGAGTAAGGAATTGTAATTATAAAATTTCGAGCGTTGCAACGAGTAATCCTTCAGGCATTGCTAGTAAGACAGATTCTACTTCGAAGACTATTACTTGTACTGGGACTACTTGTGTTACTACAAGTGATGATGATGATACTCCTCCACCTTCATCTTCGAGTGGTGGTGGTGGTGGCGGTGGGACTACTTCTAATAAGACCAAAGATGATACTAATATAACTGAGGTTTTACAATATGCTGCTGAATTTGAAGTTGGTGAGGAGGATGTTGTTATTGATCTCAATGATATTTCTTCATGGGAAGAAGAAGGGAAGGTAGATTTTAGTAATGTTGCAGAAGGAACGATTTATTCTTTTACTTTTGTAAATAAAGAGCTTGAAGAGAGTGAATGGTTGATGGTTGTAAAGACAATTAATGAAGAGAGTGAAACAGCTGTCTTTTTCTTGAAAGAAGGGGAGAATGTAAAAGCAGATATAGTAAATCTTGCGGAGCCTGTGGAGTTTGATTTAGATGATGATGGTGTTGTTGATTTGAAGATTACTTTAACAAAAATTGGCGATGGAGTCATAGATTTCTCTGTTGAAAAGTCTGAATCTTTTAGGACTCAAGAGAGCGAATTGGCTAGCAAGCAGAAAAAAATAATATGGGGAATAATTATTGTAACTAGTGTGTTAGTTGTAGTTTTGGTTAGTTTGATAGTTTACTTCCATGTTAAAAAAGAGAAGATTGTAAAAGGATATTACAAAAAATAGAATAGTTTTATATAATTTTTATTCTTATTTATTTGTATGAAAAAGGAAGGTTGGATATTAATTGTTTTGATTGGATTGTTCATTGGGACTATGTTTGGAATGAATGTGCCTTTTTCTTATTTAGGGTATACTACTGGGAATACTACTCTTGGAAATGTGAACAATGCTCCTGTTTGTTTGACTATATCCAATTTGAGTTGGATGGTTAATATTCAGAAAACTTTGAACTTGAGTGAATATTGTTCTGATAGTGAGGGGAGAAGTTTGGTTTATAATGCAACTGCTGTGAGCGAGATTACGATTACTATTGTGAATGGGGTTGTTACATTCGTACCGGCTACTGATTTTACTGGGACTCGGGTTGTAACTTTTTCTGCTTTTGATTATGTGAATAGAGTTTATACTAATAATGTGACTATTAGTGTGAATAGTAGTGTTACTGAAGAAGCAGTTTCTACTGGTGGTGCTGCGAGGGTTGTTGCTGAGGCTGAGGGGGAAGAGGAAATAATATTATTTTTGGCACCAACTATTAAGTACGAGGAAGTTAAAGAGTATTATTTGAATGATTTTTTTATTGGTGATACTGCTTTATTAGAAGATATTGAAATTGGTTCGATGATTTATTTTGGGTCAAGTGGTGAAGAGGATTTAGCGTATGCGCAGATTGCGTTGATTGAGAATGAAAAAGTTTTGATTAATTTTGTGGATTTGAATGAGAAGCTGTTGCAGTTAGAATTTTTTCAAGGAAGCTGGTTTGAGCTAGATGAAGATGGGGATGGGTTCAATGATTATGTTATTTATGCGGATTATGTTGGAAATGAAGTTGTTGATTTGAGGTTTGTTAAAGTTCCCAAAGTTTCTTTTGAGGTGTATTCTTTTGTTTTGGAGTATTGGTTTATTATTGTAATTTTGATGGTGATTTTGATTTTGTTAATCTTGCTTCTGAAGGAAAAAGTTTAAAAGAATAAATGTATTGTTAAATAGTGTGGTTAAAAAGAAAAAATCTAATCTGTTAAAAAATATTATTTTGGTTTTGACTATTGTGTTTTTTGTAGCTGGGGTTGTGCTTATTGGTGTGCAGGTAGTAGATTATTTTCAGGATAAATCTGTTAATGAAGAAGTAGAGCCTGTAGAGTTATCTTTTGGAGGAGTGGTTTCAATAAATATTGTTGAGCCTCCTGAGGGAGATTTGGAGCAAAATATTTAAATGTGGGAATTATTTTTTAATGGATGTCTAAAAGGGGTATTGATAATAAATTATATTTGATGTTTATATTTTCTATAGTGTTTTTTTTAGGGGCGTTGATTGCAAATTATTTTTTTTGGTTTGATTCTGGGTTATTGGATTTGACTGGGAAAGTTACTGGTTCCGGGACGATAACTTTGACACAGGCTGGGACTGCTGGTGTAACATTGGATACTAATGCTGTTGCTTTTGGTTCAGGGTATTTTAATGCTAGTGGAAGCTGTGGGGTTTTGTCTTATTCTAGTTTAGATTCAAATAATAGTGCTTTGAGAAATTATAATGATTTAGGAGCGCCGCCCATTTGCTGGATTAATACTACTTCTTTTTTAGGAGGGGTAAATAGGTCTGGTTTTGTGTTGGTTAATAATGGGTCTGTTGGGGTGAATGTCAGTGCGATTGCAGATAAGGATGGAGAGGATTGGTTGTGTGCTGGGAATTGTCCATTGACGAATGTTGCTGCTTTGAGTCTTTTGTCGAATAATACTGAATCTTCTTCTTGTGCTACTGGATTGACTACAGGGTTTGAAAGTATGGTAGAAGCTAGTACTAATGTTACTGTAGGATTGTGTGATAATTTGGATTTTGCGGATTCTTCGGATTCGATGGTTGTGTATGTGAATGCTTCGATTCCAAAGGATACTATTTCAGGAGCGAAAACTTTAACGATTATATTCCAAGCATTAGCGGTGTAAAATGAAACAATGGTTGATAGTTGGGTTGATGATTTTATTATTTCCTTTGGTTAGTGGATTGTTAATTTCTCCTGCAATAGTTGAACTTGAATATGGGGAGGAAGCGGAGTTTAATTTGACTGTGATTAATGATATTGGTGAGGATATAGTTGTGCAGGTTTCGTTTGAGAGCTATGAGGGGAAAATAGATTATACTGATTATTTCGAGATTGAAGATTTTGGGGATAATAAAATTGAGGTGGCTGCGGGGACTTCGAAGACTTTGTTTTTCAATATGGAGTTTCCTGAAATGGAACAATTCGGGGATGTGAGATTTGCTGTGATTAGATTCTTTCAGGTGCCATTGACACAATCGGATATGGCTGCGACTGTGGCTGTGTTGATTCCTGTGGAGACAAATATTCCTTATCCAGATACTTATGTTAAAGTGGAATTAGAAGAGCCTGGTGTAGTAAGAAAGGGGGATGAGATTTTGTTTTCGGCGGTGTTGACGCATTTAGGGCAGAGTGTTATTAATGAAGTTACTGGGAATTTTATCGTGGATGGAAATGGTGTTCTGGAGGAAGTTGCGATAAGCCCTTTAAGTTTGTTTTTGCCAACAGAGAGCCAGACTGTGCAGGCGAGCTATAATACCTTGGAGATGGAGCCGGGGAAATATAATCTGAGTTTGAATCTGGAGTATGATGGAGTGAGCAAAGAGTCAGATGTTGTGAAGTTGATTGTGGGAGAAGAAAATGTTGAGATATTAGATTTTAATCCAAAGGCTTTGAATACTAATGTTAATACTGTTACGGTTACATTGTTTAGTCTATGGGTGGAGGATTTGATTGTGGATTTGAGTCTGGATTTGTTGAAAGATGAAGATGTTGTGAAGACTTTTGAATTAGGAGGATATACTTTGCCTGTGAATGAAGAAAAGATTATTTCTGGTGGGATGGATTTGAATGGAATCATGGATGGAAATTATGTTGTGAAGGTGAAAGCGAAAATTGGGGAAGAAATTGTTACAAAAGATTTTGATGTGACTTTGACTAGTTCTGAAATAAGGAGTGTTCCTGCCGAGAAGGAAAATAGTTGGTTGTTTTATACCAGCATAGTTTTGGTCCTGGTTGCAGTTGTGTTATTCGTGGTGTATATGATCAAGAGAAAAAAAGATGAAGAAAATAATATTGGCGGGAATTTTTAGTTTAATTTTATTATTAGGAATTTTTTCGTATGGATTCTATTCTATTTTGGAGGTTGAGATATTTGAGATGGATGCATATATTGTTGAGGATGAAATTGGGTTTAATCTGGATGAGGATAAGTTGCATTTTGGGAATATTCCTGTATATGGTTCTGGTTCATTCAGGGAATTGACTATTGAGAATGTTTATGATGAGGATGTGAAAGTTTTTTTGAGTGATTCCGGCAACATTGATGATTTTGTTTATTTCGAGGTGGATGGAGGGAGTTTTGAGGAGTGTGAGTTTGTCTTGAGTGTGAATGAGACTAAAAATTTTAAAGTTGTTTTTAAGAATGAGAATACCAATGCTGGGGATTATTATTCGGGGAAGTTGAGAATAGTTACAAAGAGGTTAATTATTTAAAGTTGTTTTACTAGAATATGATTATGAAATATTGGTGGGTGATAGTAGTTGTTTTTGTTTTGGTATTTTGTTTTAAGTTTTTTTTAGTTGAAAATATTACTGGTAATTCAGTGAGTTCGGGGATTGTTACATTGACAAAAGTGGGGAGTGCGGGAATACAGATGAGTGATGATGTGGTTAGTTTTGGTTCTGGGTATGTTAATCATAGTTGTGAATATGCGACTATTAATTCCAATCAAAGCAATAGCTGTTGGATGAATGTGACTGAGTTTTTGAGTGCGGAGGATTATCATAGCATAGTCAATAATGGATCGTCGCTGTTAAATATTACTGCGGGTTTGTCTGGTTATTCGAGTGCTGAAGGATTTTTTTGTGGTGGAAGTTGTAGTTATACAAATAATGCGGCAATAGGAGTTTATTCTTTGAATGTTGAGGCTGGAAGTTGTAGTGGATTGTCAAATTATGTAGAGAATATTGCAGAATATAATTCTATAAGTACTATTGGGGTTTGTGATTATTTAGATTTTGCGGATGGAAGCGATAATATAAAAGTTTATGTTAAGTTGGATGTGCCAAAGGATTCTGCCATAGGAAATAAAAGTTTCTTGATTAATTATGAGGCGACTGCATACTAAAAGTTTAAAAATTTTGGTTGTGTTTGTATTAGGATGATTAGAAAATTTATTTCAGAGTCTAGGAAAAAAGGTTATGATGATGAAGTGATTAGAAATTCTTTGTTGGAGGCTGGTTTTGATTCTGGGTTGATTGAAAAAGAGTTGAGAAAAAGTTATTGGTGGATTTTAATGATAGTGATTATTATTATTTTGGGAATCGTTGCAATTTTTTATTTGGATAATAGTTGTGAGAGTGATAGTGATTGTAGTCGAGGATATTGTTTGGAGGGAAAGTGTGCAGTGAATATAGGAATGTTAAATTGTGAAAAAAATGTCGTGTGTGATTCTGGGTATGATTGTTATAAATGTTTAAGTGCGTCGGCTGGGATTTGAACCCAGGTATTCGCCTTGGAAGGGCGAAATTCTACCCCTAAATTACCGACGCCTTGATTGTTTTGGAATTTTTATAATTTAAATACTTTTCATGTGAAAAATTAAAAAAAAGAATAATCTTTAAAAAGGATGGAGTTATTGTTATTTGAAAAGAGGTTGATGATAGTTGTCTGATCAAAGGATTGTAGGTTTTATTAGGGATTCTTTAGGGAGAGGTTTAGGTAGAAATGAAATCGAGGCTGCGTTAGTGCAAAAAGGGTGGAATCAGGCACAAATTTCTGAAGCCTTTGCTGATGCTGGAAAGAATAATGTTTCTTCGGTTGTCAAGGCTGGTAGTGGTGGCAAGACTTTGTATGTGGTTGTGGGAGTGTTGATGTTAATATTTGTGGTTGTGGGTGCTGTAGTTTTTTTGTGGCCAACCGAGGAAGGATGTGTTTCTAGTCGTGATTGTGGTTCTGGATATGATTGTGTTGGGGGAGAGTGTTTTTTGAGTGTTGAAGAAGAAGAGGAAGAAGATATCATCCCTGCTGAAGAAGAGGAAGAAGAAGAGCCTGAATGTTATTATGATCTTGATTGTGCTGATGGTTATGAATGTTCTAGTGGAAGTTGTGTGAAATTGACTGTGACTACTACGCCTGCTGCTACGACGAATGAAACAACAACTGCTACAAGTGGAGATCCAAATTATTTGGTTGATTATGTGAAGTTTGGTTCAATGAGTATGAGTACTTTAAATTTTTATGTGAATATTAGTAATGATGAGGATAGTAGTAGTTCTGAGAGTATATATTTGTATTGTGATGTTGAGAATAATGTTAGTTCTTATGTTTATACTGGAGAGAATAGTGAAGTTGGACCCGATAGTTTGGAGAGTAGTGTTGAGACTTGTTCAGTGAGTATAAATGGAACTGATTTGTATTCTACTTTGTTGACGAAGAGTCCAATCATGTTGACTGTGAATGCGACTGTGGATTATTATGATGATGTTACTGAGATTGATGAGGATGATAATTCACTGGTTACCAAAATTGAATTGTTTAAGGAGAATGTGGCATTTAGTTTGCCGAGCGTTGTTTGTTCTGGTGATGCTGGTTGTGTTAGTTTGTTGGGTTCAGGGTATGTTTGTACTAGTGGATATTGTGCTGTGCCTGTTGCTACTACTACTACTGCTGATTTGGGTGGAGCTTGTAGTTCGACTGTTGCTTGTGTGAGTCCTTATACTTGTGTGGATGATATATGTGTAGAGTGTGATGATGATACTGATTGCACAACTACTGGAGAAATTTGTTTGAGCAATGTGTGTGCTGTTCCTGAGTGCAGTGATTTAATTGATAATGATGGGGATTTAAAGATTGATTATGTTTCAGATGGAAGTGGAGATAGTGGGTGTTTGGGGATTAAGGATAATACTGAGAAGAGTTGTGTGGATGCGAAGTGCGGAGCGTATGTTTGTGATACTACATTAGATGCTTGTTATACGAGTTGTGTAGATTTGAGTCAATGTAGTCTTGATGCTTTTACTTGTTCTAATAATGTATGTGAATATCCTGTTGAAGTTTGTGATGATGGGATTGATAATGATCATAATGGTAAAATAGATTATTATGGCGGGTGTGATATTGATAAGGATTTGAAGATTGATTATGTTTTGGGGTGTTTAGAAGATACTGTTCAATATCCTGCAAGATTGAGTGATTTTTCTTCTTTTAATTTGGTTACTCTTTGTTCTTCAGAGTCGACTTTTGGATGGTATATAGTGGATGATACTTTGGATGTTAATGGATTTTATGATGAAGGTTTGACTTGCAAGGCTGGAGGGGATATTGAAGGAATGTATTTTGGAGTTGAGGATAGTAGCGTATGTTCTAAACTTGGTGCTGAAGAATTAGTTGAGGTAACTATTGAGGAAGATGAGGTTGAAGTGTGTGATGATTATATTGATAATGATGGAGATGGATTTATAGATTCTACTGGTGGATGTGACAAGGATGGAGATTTGAAAATTGATTATGTGTGTGGTTGTTATGATTCTAGTAGTAGTTTGTTTTTGAGATATGGAAATGGTACTAAAGTTCCTTGTGATGATGATTCTTTAGGTTGTCAGAATTTGGGTACTGGTAGATTAATTCCTGATTATTGTGGTTCTGGAAAGTTGAGTGGAGGAGTGTATTATAAAAATGATAGTGATTGTGATGCTGAATCTTTTGAATTAATTGAAGGAGTAATTGGTGGTGTTGCTGGTGGGGATGAAGAAGAAGTTGTTTATGAGTGCAATGATTTAGAGGATAATGATGATGATGAATTGGTTGATTATTATGGGGTGTGTAGTTATAAGGGTGCTACGAGTGTTATTTCTTGTAGTGAGATTTTAGGAAAACTTTCAACAAATAATAGGAATTCTTATGCTGTGAAATGTGAAGCTGGTTGTGTTAAATCTTATGATGGGGTTCATTATGATTATGATTCTGATTGTTTAAGTGAAACTGGTGATTCTGAGAGTGTTGTGTTAGCTCCTCTTGCAGCAGCAGAGTTAGAAGAAAATATTTTTAGTAAAATCTGGAGATTCATTATAGAAAGCAATCCTGTAATAGAAATGTTTAAAAAGTTGTAAGTGGTATTTGTTCTAGGTGAAAAGTTTTTGAAGTTGAATGAAGTTGAAAAAAGAGTTGTAGGATATATCAAAGAATATAAAAAGAAAGGGTATTCTGATGAGAAGATAAAGTCTGCGTTATTGAAGAGTGGAGTTTCTGAAGTTGTTATTGATAAATGTTTGAAGTTGGCTAAAAGTAAAATTTGGTTATGGGTATTATTTTCATTATTAGTTATTGGTAGTTTAATATTGGGATATTTTATGTTTTTGCAGCCGGAGTGCTGGTCTGATAGGGATTGTAGAGATGGATTTTGTGAAGAGGGGAATTGTGTTGTAGAAGAAGAAGAGTGTTATTTTGATTCTGATTGTGATGTTGGTGAAGAGTGTGTTGATGGGGAGTGTTCTTTGATTGAAGAAGAAGAACCAGAGTGTTATTTTGATTCTGATTGTGATGTTGGTGAAGAGTGTAAGAGTGGAATATGTGAAAACATAAAGATTGAGCCACAGTGCGGGGATGGGAATTGTGATATAGGAGAAGAAAGTTGTTATCTGGATTGTGGATGTACAAGTGATACTCAGTGTGCAACTTATGGGAGTTATTTGTG
>CAYYMN010000021.1:0-15034 GCA_964473075.1 Candidatus Woesearchaeota archaeon | reverse complement strand
AGCGAAGCGGAGCAGGCGAGCGCAGCGAGACCCTTTAGGGTGGAGAGGAGGTCAAGTTATGAAGATTTGTTGAAATGTTTTGAGAAGCCTAAAAAGATTAAGAAAATTATTGAACTCAGAAAGAAAAATGATTATTTATTTTTAGGTCTGAGAAAAAGTTCGAAAGTGATTGATGATGTGAGAACAATAAAAGATGTTAGTGAGCATTTTAATAAATTATTTGAGCAGAAAGTGATTAATGATTTAATTCAAGGAAAAGTTACATATGATTCTGATGAAGTGATCAATGGGGAAGTTGTTGTGGTTAAGCATCATAGTGAATTAAAAGGTCATTATAAAGGGAAGATTATAGTTGCAATTCAAACTACACCACATTTTGTGCCTTTCTTAGAAGGTGTAAAAGCAATCATTACAGATGAAGGGGGGGTTACTTCACATGCAGCAATCATAAGCAGAGAGTTTAAGATCCCTGCAATAGTTGGAACACAAATTGCTACAAAATTTTTGAAGACTGGGGATATGGTTGAGGTTATTTTCAAAGAGGGAAAAGTTAGAAAAATAGAGAGGAATAAATAATCCTTGTAAAATAGTCGTTAAAAAATAGTTTTTTTAAAATAAGTTCCGGAAATCTTTCGGAAAAACAACACAAATCTTTATATTCAATAATTCTATTCCTTGGCTTATGGCAATAGATGCAGCAGAGCAAATAGAGAAGTTTCAAGAGTTTATTGAACAGAGTTATCAGAAGCAACTACATGAGAATTTGTCGAAAGGGTATAATTATATTTTATTAGATTTTTTTGAGTTGACCAAGTTTGATCCGAAGCTAGCAGATCAGTTATTGGAGGAACCAGAAGAGACGCTGAAGGCTGCAGAGATGGCTCTAGAGCAGTTTGATGTGAAGAAGGGGTTTAGGGTGCGTTTTAAGGGGTTGCCAAAGTCGCAGGAGATTTTTATCAGGAATTTGAGGAGTAAGCATTTAAGCAGGTTCATTGCGATGGAGGGGATAATCAGGCAGAGTTCGGAAGTCAGGCCACAGGCAGTGAGTGCGAAGTTTGAGTGTCCATCATGCGGGAATACAATAACAATGCCGCAATTGGATGCAAATTTCAGGGAGCCATCAAGGTGTTCGTGTGGGAGAAAAGGGAAGTTTAGATTATTATCAAAAGATTTGGTTGATGTGCAAAGAATTGTGATTGAAGAGTCGCCAGAAAATTTGGAGGGCGGGGCACAGCCAAAGAGGATGCAGATTTTCTTGAGAGAGGATTTAGTGGAGCCGAGGATGGAAAGGAGAACGACGCCAGGGACGAGGATTATTGTTAATGGGTGTATGTTTGAATTGCCAATACCGACAAAGACTGGGGGGACTTCGACTAGGTTTGATCTAGGGGTGAATGGAAATTATGTTGAACCAATTGAGGAGGATTATTCGGAAATTAATATCACTCCTGAGGATGAAAAAGAGATTAAGAAATTGGCGAAGGATAAAAATATTTACAAAAGGTTAATTGGGAGCATTGCACCATCTATTTTTGGGCATGATAAAATAAAAGAGGCTATTTTGTTACAAATGTTTGGGGGAATTAGAAAGACCAAAGCTGATATGACTGTTGTAAGGGGGGATTTGCATGTGTTATTAGTTGGTGATCCTGGATGTGTTGTTGGGGATTCGAAGGTTGCTTTGTATAATCAGGGAATGAAAAGGATTGAGAATCTTGGGATGAGACATTTAGGAAAAATTAATGTGAAGTTAACTAAGATTAATGATGATGGTATAGACTATGATTATGCTAAAGTGTTTCATAAATATGAGAAAAAGTTAGTTCTGAAAGTTGTTACAGAGACTGGAAAGCAGTTGATTTGTACTTTAGATCATCCATTATTAAGTAGAGAAGGTTGGAAGCGTGCTGATTGTTTTAATCTTGGGGAAGAATTAAGAGTTATGCCAGAAATTCCAAATAATATTCGAAAGTTTGTTGCTACTGATTTTAATTTTGCTAAGAAAAAAAGTGGGTGTTTGAAAAATGTCGAATTGCCAAAAGAAGTCAATCCAGAACTTGCTGCGTTATATGGCTATATTATTGGCGATGGGAATATTCATCCTAATGGGTATAGAGTTACTTGTTATGTTTCAGATGCTGAGAAAGAGTTGGTTTTACCTTTAGTTTCTTTATGGAGAAGTGTGTTTAATGTTGAACCTGCGATGATTTTGCGGGAGCCTAAAGTAAGTATGATTCAAAATAGTGATGGAAGCTTAAGAGAAATTTGTTCTGTGCAAGTTATGCATCTTGTTGAAATTAATAGCAAGCATGTTGCTGAAGCATTGTCGTTTCTTTCTGTGAAAAGGGTGCCTCAATGTATTTTTCAGAGTCCTAAAAATGTTGTTGCTTCTTTTTTGAGATGGTTATTCGAAGCTGATGGGTGTGCTTTTGGGAATGGACGAGGGAGAACTGCAATACAATTAAAATCTAGAAATAAAGAATTATTGCAGGATGTACAATTGTTACTTTTGTTCTTTGGAATACAATCGAGAATCAATAAAGATAATTTGTGTATCAGAAGAGCATTTGATATGGAATTATTTATTAAAAATATTGGGTTTGTTTCAGAGAAGAAGAATAAAGCTTTAGCCAAAGTTCAAAATGTTATTGATCATAGAAAGCAGAAAAGAAAGGGGTATCAATGCTGGGAGAAAATAGTTTCAATAGATTTTGCTGGTGTGAAAGATGTTTATGATTTTGAAGTGCCTTTTAGTCAGATGTTTGTTGCGAATGGGATTGTTGTGCATAATTGTGGAAAATCACAAATATTGACTTTCGTTGATAAAACTGCACCGAAATCAAGGTATGTTGCTGGAAGATCAGCGTCGGGAGCAGGATTAACTTGCAGTGTTGTGAAAGATGAGTTTCTTAGAGGGTGGGCATTAGAAGCAGGGGCGATGGTATTAGCAGACAAAGGAATTTTGGTTCTTGATGAGATGGATAAGATTTCCAAAGAAGATACATCGGCGTTGCATGAGGCCATGGAGCAACAATCAATTAGTGTAGCAAAAGCTAATATTCAAGCCCAGCTCAGAACCCAGACTTCAATACTCGCTGCTGCAAACCCAAAGATGGGAAGGTTTGATCCGTTTACTCCAATTCCTAACCAGATTGATTTGCCGCCAGCGTTGATTAATAGATTTGATTTGATCTTTGTGATGAGAGATTTACCAGATAAAGTGAAGGATGCTAATATTGCATCAAAAGTTTTGGAGTCGCATTCATACAAGGATTCGCCACCGGAGATAGATGGAAAATTATTAAGAAAATATATTGCTTATACAAAACAAAAAATATTTCCTAAATTGACTGAAGAAGCTGTGAATGTAATTAAAAAGTTTTATGTGGATTTGAGGGCTACTGGGACTGAGGGTGATTCTTCAATTAAACCTATTCCAATTTCTGCTAGGCAACTTGAGGCTGTTGTGCGGTTAGCGGAAGCTTCTGCAAAAATTAAATTGAAAACTCAGGTAGAAGAAGAGGATGCTTTGAGGGCAATTGCTTTGTTAAGGGGATGTATGAATGAGATTGGTATTGATCCTGAAACTGGAAAGATTGATATTGATAGAATGACTACTGGAATCAGTGCTTCTGCTAGAGGGAGAATACTGGATGTCAGGGATATTTTGTATCAGTTATCTGAAGAAAGAATGGGGGGACCAATTAGTATCGAAGAGGACTTGAAGCCGAAAGTTTTTGAGAAGGGGATTACTGAGAGAAAGCTTGAAGAAGTTGTGGAAGCGTTGAAGAAGAATGGAGATTTCTTTGAACCCAAGAAGGGTTGGTTGCAGAAGATTTAGAGAAATTATTTAAATTTGGTTTTTATTATTCAATTATGGTTTTTTCAGTTAAGTTCAAAGAAGAAAAATTGTTAGAAGAATATTCCGAGAAATTATCAAATGAGCTTGAAGAATTTTTTAATATCCATTTTAGTTATGAGAGACCTAGAATTTGTGTAGTTGCTGATAGGGAGACTGTGAATCAAATGTTGAAATATGTGACTCCTGAATGGGTTGTTGGTTGGTCTGAAAAAAGGAATATTTTTGTGTTGGAAAAAGATGCGTTTGTAAAAGCGATTAGTGATGAAGATTATTTGAAAGCCATTAAGCATGAGATGGTTCATTCATATTTTTATATTGCTTCGAATAATTGTGAATATCCTGAATGGTTGTTTGAAGGTGTTGCTCTTTATTTGACTGGGCAGAATAAGAATAAACCTGAAATTTTTAAGAATTTTTTGAATTATTATGATCAAAAGGATGAAGGTATCTATAAAGAATCTGGATTTGCTGTAGAGTTTTTGATAAAATATTATGGGAAGGCTAAGTTTTTAGAATTAATTAGGGGATTGAAATATATTGCTTCAAAAGAAAAGTTTGCTAGTTTCTTTAAAGAAGTTTATGGGTTCGAGTTGAAGTATGAAAATTTTAAGTGCTGAAAAGATTTTTATAGTCTATTGTTTTTTAATTGGATATGTATGATGTTATTATTGTTGGAAGTGGAATAGCAGGATTGAATGCGGGGCTTTATGCTGGGCGTTCGTCATTAAAAACTTTAATTATTGGGAGTGAGTTAGGGGGAAATTTGAATAGGACTCATAGGATTGATAATTGGATAGGGGAGCCTGGAATCTCTGGGAAAAAATTATTGGAAAAAAGTGTGAAGCATGTTAAAAAGTTTAAAGCTGAGATTGTTGATGATGAAGTTGTTTCTATTATTCCAAATGAAAATACTTTTGATGTTCTTTGTAATAAAAATCAGTATGAAACCAAGACAATTATATTTGCCAATGGGATGCAAAGCAGGAAATTGAATGTTAAAGGGGAAGATAAATTTTTAGGGAATGGGGTGCATTATTGTTTTACTTGTGATGGGCCTTTGTATAAAAATAAGGTCGTGGCTATTGTTGGAGGTGGGGATGCTGCTGTGATGGCTGTGTTGTTCATGAATGCATATGCGTCTAAAATTTATTTGATTAATAAGAATGAGAAATCTAAAGCTGAAGCGGGGTTGATTAAAAAGTTGAAGGTAATGAAAAAATTGGAGATAATTAATAATGCTAATATTGCTGAAGTTTATGGAAAGAAGTTTGTGGAGAAGTTGAAGTTATATAATGGAAAGGAGTTGGATGTGGATGGAATATTTATTGAGATTGGTTCAGTTCCGATGGTAAATTTAGCGAAGGGTTTAAGATTAGAATTGGATGATGGGCAGTTCATTATTGTTGACAAGGAAATGGGAACGAATATTCCTGGGGTGTTTGCTGCAGGGGATATTACTAATTGTACTTCTGTGAAACAATACATTACTGCGGCTGCACAAGGGGCGATTGCGGCGAAGGCTGTGTTCAATTATCTAAAGAGGAAATAGAGCTGAAAGTATATAATTCTTTATAAATTATGTTTTGGAAATCTTAAGGATGGATAATATTCCTATAAGGAAAAGGCAGACTGCATATAAGTTATGGATTAAAGATTTGTATTCTGGAGTTGCGAAGGTTGATGAGACTACGCAGTTGAAAGCATTTGAAGTGCGAGGAAAGAATGTTGTTCGGGTGAATATTTTAGGGAATATTATTGATTTTTTTGTTCAGGAGAATTATGGGAGCATGACAATAGATGATGGGTCTGCGCAAATTAGATTGAAAGTTTGGAATGAGGATGTTGAATTGATCAAAGAGAAACAAGTTGGAGATTTTGTGATGGTTGTTGGGAGGTTGAATGATTTTAATGAAGAGAGATATGTAAGACCAGAAGTTATCAGGAATATGAATTTTGATTGGGCTTTGTTGCGGAAGTTGGAATTGAGTAAAGAGTTTGGGGAGCCATTGAAAGAGGAGAAAGTAGTTTTGGTTAAGGAGAAAGGAGTGGCTAATGAAGTTGAGCCGACATTGAAAGCACGGGAGGGAATTTTGGTTACTATTGAGAAGATTGAGGTGGCGAGTGAGGAGGATTTAGTCAATGCTTGTGGAATGCCTAGAGAGAAAGTTATGGTTGCGTTGTTTGAATTATTGAAAGAAGGGGAAGTGTTCTCGCCAAAGAAAGGGTTTTATAGTTTGGTGTGAGAAATTGTGGAAATTATTTTGATTTTGGAGTAAGAAAGTTTAAATAGTGTATATTTTTCTTAAATTCTATGAATTATGAGGAAATGCTGAGGAAAGCGAAAGAGTCTTTGCCGAAGGTTGAGGACAAGTGCAATAGGTTTGAGATGCCGAAAGTCAAAGGGCATGTAGAAGGGAATAGGACCATCATAATTAATATTTTTAATATTGCTGATCTTTTAGCTAGGCCTGTGGATCATATATTGAAGTTTTTGCAGAGAGAACTAGCAACGCCAGGGTTCTTTCAAGATAAGAGGTTAGTGTTTGGGAGAAAGTTGACTTCTGGGATGATTAATGATAAGCTTACTAAATATGTACAGACTTTTGTATTGTGTGATCATTGTTGCAAGCCTGATACAAAATTATTAGAGGAAGAAGGAAAGTTGATTAAGAAGTGTATGGCTTGTGGGACCAAGACGCCTGTGCTGACAAAAATTTAAAATGGAAAAACTGAAGAAAGTAATTGAAGATTATGGGTTTGAAGATTTTGAGTCTTTGAATAAAGAATTTGATTTGATATCTATTGATTTAGAGAAGATGGATTTTTTGAATTCGTTTGTGAGGATTATAATTAGTAGGGCCAGAAGGTTTGGGGATTATGTAGTGCCATTTTTTGTTCCTGGGGGATTTTATTCGAGTATGATCATTGGGCATGTAAAGGACAAAGAAATTATTGATGAGGCTAAGGAAGTGTACAAGGAAGTTATGGTTATTTATCATCAAGGATTGAAGGTTGAGAATGGTTCTGAGAAAGAGCAAATAAAATATATTAAAGATTTTTTGAAAGATTATGAGCCGCTGAAAAAGAGAGTGTTTAAGTTATTGGATGTTTGTGAGAATGTATTCAGAAATCTGGAAGAGAAAAAGAGTGAGAAAGAATATTTAGGATGATTTCTGTTGTTTCAAATGATTCTGGTGCTGGAAAGGTTTGTTTAAGAGAAGCATTTATTAATGAAGAAAATTAATTTAATCTTATGACAAAATCCACATTTGTGAGTAATCCAAAGTATTATGAGGCGATAATTCAGTTGAGGCCCTATGATGAAAAAGTTTTTCAGTTTGTTTTAGATGATATCAAGAGGATGAAGAATGAGACCATTTTTATTTCTAAAGTTGAGGAGCTGAAGACTGGGGTTGATATATATATCAGTTCGCAGAAGTATGCAAGGAGTTTAGGGCAGAAAATGCAGAGAGTTTTTAAGAATTGGAAAACTTTGATTACAAAGAAGTTTCAGACTGCGAGTAGGATGCAATCAAAAGAGCTTTATAGGGCGACAGTTTGTTTTAGAAAAAATGAAGAAAGAAGGATTTCCGAAGATTAAGAGTAAGTTGATTCTTGCACCGATGGCTGGAGTTACTAATGTTGCTTTTAGAATCCTGTGTAAGAAACTTGGGGCTGGAATTTGTTATACTGAGTTTTTGCATGTGGATGCGTTACATAAAAGTAATGTGTTTGATGTTGTGGAAGAAGAAAGACCTGTTGTTACGCAAATATTTGGGAGCAATGAAAAGAAGATTGTTTCTGCTGCTAAAATGTTGGTTGGAAAAACAGATGTTATTGATTTGAACATTGGGTGTCCTGCACCGAAGGTTATTGGTTGTGGTTCTGGAGCTGCGTTGTTGAAGGATTTAGAAAAAGTGGAAAGGATTTTTGTTGAGTTGGGTAAATTAGGTGTGCCTATTAGTTGTAAAATTCGATTAGGGGTTAATGAGAAAAATATTGTGGCTTTGAAATTGGCTAAGATTGCTGATAAATATTGTTGCGCGATTGCGGTGCATGCACGAACTTTGGAGCAGGGATATTCTGGGAAGGCAGATTGGAGTTATATTCGAAGAATAAAAGAAATTGTTTCTATTCCGGTGATTGGAAATGGGGATATTGACAAAGTTGAAGATGTGAAAAGAATGTTTGAAGAAACTAAGTGTGATTATGTTATGATTGGTCGTCGTGCTATGAAGGATCCATTCTTTTTTAGAAGAGCAAGTCATTATTTGAAAACTGGGGAAGTGTTGCCAGAAGAAAGTTTTGAAGAAAAAATGAAGTTATTGATAGAATATTTAGTGTTGTGTAAAAAATATAATTGTTTTGATTCGAATAATTTCAAGATATTATTTATTCAGTTTACTCGAGGATACAGGAATAGTTCCAAGTTAAGGGTTGAGATTTCTAAGATGAAAAAGTTTGGTGAGCTATTCGATAAAGTGAAAGAATTATGTTAAATATTTATCTTAAAGTAACTCTTATACCTTTGATCTGATCTGTTATATATGCTAAGATTCTTAAGATTTCTTCTTTTTTTATAGGGATTTCTGGTTGATTTCTTTTGCTCATAAAATTTTGAAGGCTAGGTATTATGTCTTTTATTATATAGTCTAAAGTTGATTTTTGTATTGAACTTAGTTGATTTGATTTTTTTTGTTCTGTACTTAAATTTTTTAGAAATGTTTTTACTCTTAGAATTCCATTTATTGCTTCGACAAAATTGTTTGCATTAATGTCTTTTTTTATCTCTTCTAAAGTGTTTATGCTTTCATTAATTGATTTTATCTGTCCTAGCATAGATGTTTTAATTTTTTTTTAGTTTATTAATTTTTCTTGAGGAAGGTTTATAAAAAGAAGATTATAATTTTAGAGGGAATGAATAAGAGAAGAGAAGAAGAAGCAAGGCAGCAGGCAGTGCAGCAAGAAATTATGAGAGTTAAGTTGCCCAGAGGAAAGCAATCAATCGGGGTTGTTGAATCTAGATTAGGGAATGGAAGAATGAGGGTCAGATGTTATGATGGAAAGACTAGGGTGTGCAGGATTCCTGGGGCTATGAAAAGAAATTTGTGGGTGCGTGAAAATGATGTTGTTCTTGTTGAACCATGGGAATATGGAGGGGATGAGAAAGGGGATGTTATTTACAAATATAGGCCTTCACAGGTTGAGTTTTTGAGAAGGAAAGGTATGATCAAAGAAGTTACTGTTGATTTAGAAGAATTCTAATTTTTGGGATATTTTTTTAGTTCTTTTGAAAAGCATCTTCTAATATAGGATCTTATTCTTTTGTTTGAACATAAATATTCTGCTAGTAGTTCGGTGTGTTTTTCTTCAAGTTCAAAGTCTGGGTCTAGATGATGCACACATTCATGGATTATTGTTAGTATGAATTCATCTTGACTTCGAATTCTTTTTGGATTATATCTAATTTCTAGTAAATCTGGACAGTATAATCCTAAGCTGGGTAGTGTATTAGCTTTTTTTACCTCTAATTGAGTTAAGCAATTGACAATATCACATAATGTTGGAATTTTCATTAGTTTTTGGTTTAAGCACAATTTTATAAATATTGGTATGTTTTATTAGTATATGAGTAAAAATAAATTTATTGCATATGAGAATGTTTTTGATGAAGCAACATTAAGAGGAATTTTCAAGCTTACAGGTCAAGGATATTTTGAGAGCATTGAGAGTCCAATATCTACTGGCAAAGAAAGTAATGTTTTTACTGTGAAGTATAAGGAAGAAAAGAGAGTGGCGAAGATTTATAGGACAGCTGCTAATTTCAAAAAGATGTATGATTATATGAAGTCTGATCCGAGGTTTGCTGGGGTCAAAGGAACAAAGTTGACAATCATTTATGAATGGGCGAGAAAGGAGTTTAGAAATTTGCTCAAGGCTAGAGAAGGGGGAGTTAATGCGCCGACACCATATGCAGTATTTCAGAACATTTTGATTATGGAATATTTTGATGCGAAATTATTGCAAAATCAGGCGCCGAAGAAGCCAAGGGAGTTCTACGAAAGGCTTATAAAAGAGGTCATTAAGCTCTTGAAAGCTGGATTAGTGCATGCTGATCTGTCGGAGTTTAATATACTAAATAACAAGGAAGAGCCTGTGTTGATTGATTTTTCGCATGCATTAGATTTCAGGTATCCGAATGTTCAGAGATTGTTGAAAAGGGATGTGGAGAACATTGTGAGATATTTCAATAAGTTAGGATTAAAATTAGATGAGAATGTGGAGTTTGAGAGAATATGGATGCAAAGGAAATAAAAATACCTATTGAGAGGATAGCTGTGCTAATTGGAAAAAAAGGGGAGCAGAAAAAAAGGATTGAAGAGAGGTTGAAGGTGAATATCAAAGTGCATTCTGAGGATGGGGATGTTGAGATTTTTGGAGAGAATAGTGTTGCGGTATTTGAAGCTATGAATATTGTCAAGGCAATTGCTAGAGGTTTTAATCCGGAGATTGCTGAACTATTATTTAATGAGACTTATATGTTTGATTTGATTAATGTCAATGATTATGCAAATGGGTCTAGGAAAACTATGATGAGGTTGAAAGGAAGAGTAATAGGACAGGAAGGAAAGGCGCGAAAGATGGTGGAGTCGATGACTAGTTGTAGTATTTCTGTTTATGGAAAAACCATTGGGTTTATTGGGATGATTGAAGATGTGCCAATTGCGAGGCAGGCCGTGGAGATGCTGTTGGGGGGTGCGCCACATGGAAATGTGTATAGATGGCTTGAGGATAAAAAAAGGGAAGAGATAAGAAGAAAGTTTGAAGAGGAAAAAGCTTTTTGAGTTTACTAACACCTCGAGCCGGTGGGGCTGAGTAGGCGCGGGTTTTTAGTTATTCTGAAAATATTTTGGAAATTTCTTAAAGGAATTCTGTTCATATTTTTTTATGGGTAAAACAGATTTAGCTACAATAATTTTATCCTTAGTTCGTAGTTGGAGCCTCCATGGCGATTGAATGGTTTGGAGCGGATGCGACTAATTATTTTAGGAGATATATTTTGTCGAGAGTAAATTTTAAATTGGGAAAGTTTATAAATTTGGATTTTTTGGAGTATAATAGATGGTTCTAGAAGAGGTTAAGGATAAAAAAGAGTATCGTGGATTGAATGATAATTTTGTTAGGAGGGTGATGAGACCTTATGAAATCAAGTATAATATTTATGATGAGAAACAAAGGAAAAAGTTTGTTAAAGAGGTGAGAGCGCGATTAAGGGAATTGTATGGGGCGTTCTTGTTGCCGACTAATAAAAAAAGGTATGATGCATTGAATAAAATTAAAACTTTTGAAGATAAGGAAGGTTGTGAAAGAATTTTAATGATGCATTTGTCGACGAGAGAGAGAGTTAGATATTATGGGAAAATTTATTCGTGGCTGAAAATGAAAGTGCAGGTGCATACTGTGTTTGATATAGGGTGTGGGTTTAATGTGTTTAGTATGCCTTGGTTAGAGAGAGTGCATTATTATGGATTGGAAATAAATAAAGATGATGTGGATTTTTGTAATGCTTACTTGAATAAGTTTCAGTTGACTGGAGCGATTAGATATGGGGATGTGTTTGATTTTGAGAAGTTCATGAGAGTGGATGTGGTATTCTTGTTCAAGGTATTAGAAGGGTTTGAGGCTATTGAGAGAGGGTTTAGTGAACGATTAATTAAGAGGTTGGATTGTGATTATATATTAGTGAGTTTTGCTACCAGGAGTTTAGGTGGAGGGAAAGTCATTAGTGAGAAAAGATTGAAATGGTTTTTGGAGATAGTTGATGTTGTTGAGAGAAAGAAGTTTGGAGATGAGGTTTATTTCTTATGCCGAAAGAAAGGTGCTAGTGAGAGCTTAGGATTTAAAGGATTTGTTTGATTGGAAAATATTTGTAAGTTTTTAAAACACTAAATTTAAAAATAGAGGATAGTTTTTAGGATTAATTGCAGAGCCTCGTAGTGTAGTGGCCAATCATTTCGCCCTTTGGAGGCGGAGACCCAGGTTCGAATCCTGGCGGGGCTATTTTTATATATTATTGTTGTATTATTTTATTTATGAGAAAAGTATTAGTTGCTGCGCCTTTATGTGAATGGTATGATTATTGTTGGGAAGAGTTTTCTTCAAGATTGAAAGAGTTGACTTATGAAGATTATGACTTGTTCTTTGTGGAAAATTCTTTAGGGAATGGTTTTTATGAAAAGGTTAAAGCACAAGGATTTAATGTTGTGAAGAGTGAACATTTGCATAGGATAAGGGATATGGTTACGAGGGATCATAACATTATTAGAGAAAAAGTTTTGAATGAAGAATATGATTATTTGTTGATTCTGGATCAGGATGTTATTCCACCGAAAGATGTGATTGAGAAATTGATGGCTCATAATAAAGATGTTGTGTCTGCGTTGTATTTTGGGCATCATGATATTAATGGTGTTGCAAAGGTAATGCCATTCGCGTGGGTGTTTTCGAAAGAAATTAAGGATTGGAATAATACAGGGTATTTAGTTGAAGATGAGATTTGGATGCCAAAATTATTTAAGATTGCATTCGCTGGAATGGGGTGCATTTTGATTAAAAGAGAAGTTCTGGAGAAAGTTAAGTTTAGATATTCATTGGAGATGGATGCATGGGATGATAGATGGTTAGGGGTGGATGTGTGGGAGAATGGGTTTGAATATTATTTGGATAATAATGTAAAATGTAAGCATTTGTATTTGAAGAGAAAATTTTCGTATTGGGAGCTGAAGAAGCAAGGAAGAAATTAAATAATTTTTGAACATTTAGTTTTCATAATTGAGATTTCTGATTTGAGTTCTTTAATATCCTCTATTGATCTTTCTAATTTGTTCATATTCCAACCAGCAAGATAAACAGCACCAAAAATAGGTGAATATTCTAACCATAATGGTGTGTTAATAATTCCTAGGACTTTTAAAATTAACCAAATTGTAATTCCTGCTAAACATATCCATGCTAAGTAATCCCAGAAGTTTCTTTGTATTGGCATATTTGTTATCAGTTCTTTTTGATTATAAGCTTTTTGTTGATATTTTTGAAAGATTTTCGGATTTTTGAGGGAAAGTTTTTTTAAGGTGAAAATGTTAAGCTGTAAATATGAATAGAACATTCAAGGATAAATTTTGGGATGCAATGATTTGGATTGGAATATTTACAATTTTAATTTGGGCTTTATTGAAAAGTTTTGGTGTAGTTCATTCTCTAGTTTGGATTGAGATGGTTCCTTATTATGGATTAGGTGTTGTATTTTTAGGGAGTATGTTTAAATTTGGAAAGATGGTTGAGATGATTAATCATATTGGGTATGATGTTAAGATTTTGAAAGATAAATTTGAAATTTTTGAGAATAGATTTTCTAAAGTTGAGAATGAACATAATCTTTGTATGCAAGGAAAGCTAAATTTGCATTAGGATTTAATTATATTCTGGAGTATATATATATAAATTGAATTTGATTGTTTTTTAAAAATGGGATTTTTTAAGAGGGATTCGCCGGAGAAAAGAATTAAGGAATTGAGAATGGATATTAAATTGCATTTTGATGTGATTCAAAGGGTTAATGCTGAACTTATTGTTGATGTCAAAGCTTTGAATGTTTTATTAGATAATGATGTGAAGTTAAAGAAAGAAATTTCTGTTGGGTATAAATTTTATAATCTTTTTTCTTATTATGGTAGATTGTTGGATAATTTGTCGAAGCTAGAGAGTAATTCAAAAGCTCTGAAAAAAAGAGTAATTGAGTTGAATGATTGATAAAATAGGATTAAGAAGGCTTATAAACTTGGATTTTTTCTTAAAAGGCACAGATGGGTGGTGTTGTTGAAGAAACATTGCTACGCCGGGGAAAGAGTTATTTTTCTCCATTGTCTTGAAACAAAATGGCAAGATTGTATTCGAAAAGAAAGGGTAAGGCTTCAAGTCACAAGCCAGTAGACAGAACTGTGCCAGAGTGGGTGAAATATTCACCTGCAGAAGTGGAACAGATTATAGTAAAGCTAGCTAAGCAAGAGAATACTGCGAGCAAGATTGGAATGATACTAAGAGATTCTTATGGTATTCCTTCAGTGAAAGCTGTAATAAACAAAAGCATCAATGATGTGTTGAAGGAAAAGAAATTGGCGCACAAGTTACCAGAGGATTTGATGGCGTTGATAAAAAGGCATATTGATGTAATAAAGCATGCTGATGCGAATAAACATGATATGGTGGCCAAGCGAGGAGTAATACTTGTTGAGTCGAAGATAAAAAGGTTAGCAAATTATTACAAGGCGAATAAGGTTTTACCAATCAAATGGGTATACGATAGGACCCAAGCAAAACTCTATCTTGAGTAAAAATGGCAAAGAAAGTAATCACACAAAAATCTAGAGTATCTATTGTGAAAAAGCGATGGTATTCATTACAGGCACCAAAAGTTTTTAATGATTTTATATTTGGGGAGACTTTGGCGGGGGAGCCGGAGTTGCTTGTTGGGAGGTCTGTCAGAGGGAATCTTTCTACAATTTTGAGGGGCGGAAAGAGACAGAGTATGGACGGGAAATTTAGAATAGTTGAAGTCAAAGGAAATAATTGCATGACTGAACTGGTGTCTTTGGAAATATTGCCTTCGAATGTTAAAAGGATAGTGAAAAGAGCGAAGATGAGGGTTGATGACTCGTTTGTTGTTGAGACGAAGGATGATGTCAAGATTAGATTAAAGCCTATGTTGCTTGTGAAGGATGATGTACAGCATGGGGTATTGACTGCTTTGAGAGTTTCATGTCAGAATTATTTTACGAGAGTTGCTAAAGAGAATAGCTTCAATGAATTTACAAACAAGGTTGTATTGGGTGAGTTGTATAAAGACTTGAAAAATGAGCTCAAAAAGATCTATCCTGTGGCTGTGGTTGAGATGAGGGCGTTTGTCAAGGTTTAGAAAGGTATATTAAGTTTTTAATTTTTATTTTATTCTTGCCTCAGTAGCTCAGCTGGTAGAGCATCTGACTTGTAATCAGAAGGTCGGGAGTTCAAATCTCTCCTGAGGCTTATTATTTTTTAAAACTTTGATGGTAAAGTTTCTTACTCTAGTTTCTGAATTTCCTTTATAAATAACCTTTAAATACATCCCAACCTCTT
>CAYYMN010000020.1:0-15640 GCA_964473075.1 Candidatus Woesearchaeota archaeon | reverse complement strand
AGAAAATAAGAATTGAAAAGTTTGAAGAGGTGTTTATAAGTTAAATTCAGAAACTCAAGGATTTAGGATAATTATTTAAAGTAAAAATTTATTCTAGAATCAATGGAATTCATATCAATTAAAGAAGCCATGGCTCAAGGAACTGGCAAGGTTGCAATCAGAGGCTGGTGTTATAGAGAAAGAGGTTCGAATAATCTAAGGTTTATAGTTCTAAGAGATTCTTCAGAGATTATTCAATGTGTAATAGAAAAAAGTAAAGTTTCAGAGAAAATATGGAATGATGCAGAATCAGTGCACACAGAAACTTCTATGGAAATTCATGGAGAAATTAAAAAAGATTCTAGGGCACCAACTGGATATGAAGTTAGCATTAACCAATTAAACATTGTTGGCAAGTGTGATAATTTCCCAATACAAAAAGATCTAAGTGTGGAATTTCTGGCGGATAATAGACATTTATGGTTGAGATCTAGAAAGATGATTGCGATTATGAAAATAAGATCAACAGTGTTTGGAGCAATACACGAATACTTCAGAAGTCAAGGATTCTATGAATACCAAAGCCCAATATTCCAGCCAACTCAAGCAGAAGGTGGCTCTACAGTCTTCAAAGTTCCCTATTTTGGCGATTTTGTATACCTAGCACAGACCTGGCAGTTACAGGCAGAACCAGCAATATTTGCATTGGAAAAGATTTATACTATTGCTCCATCATTTCGGGCAGAAAAATCTAAAACTTCCCGGCATTTAACCGAATACTGGCATGCGGAGATGGAATTTGCCTGGGGCAGTTTTGATCAATTACAGGATCATGGTGAAGGACTAATTAAATCAATTGTAAAAAAGGTTTTAGAAATCAATCAAGAAGAATTGAAAATTTTAGAAAGAGATATTAGTAAACTTGAACCTGTGCTTAAGAAAAAATTTCCTCGGATGACTTATGATGATGCCTTGAAGCTATTGAAAAAAGAAAAAATCAATGTTGACTGGGGAAAAGATCTCAGAACAATTGAAGAGGACAAGCTTTCGGATATGTTCGATACGCCAATAATTGTAACCAGATATCCAAAGCAGATTAAGGCATTTTATATGAAAGAAGATCCAGAGAATAAAAAAGTAGTTTTAGGTTTTGATATGATTGCCCCAGAACATTACGGAGAGCTTATTGGTGCTTCACAGAGAGAAGAAGATCTAAAAAAATTAGAAGAAAATTTAAAGAAACAAGGAGAAGATCCGAGAGATTATGATTTCTATTTGGATACAAGAAGATACGGTTCTGTGCCTCATGGTGGTTTTGGAATGGGAGCTGAAAGAGTCATTTCATGGGTTTGTGGCCTTGATAACATTAAAGATGCTATTCCATTCCCAAGGACTATGCTTAGATATAAGCCCTAATTTGCATAAATCTTAAATATAATCTCTTTTTTTTATAGATCTATGCCCAAACATAAAAGATTCTTTCAGGAACCAACAGAAGCTCAGATTCGAAGAGAATGTTCAATCCGAACCATAAATCCAAATGAACCAAACTTAGTTGAAATTATTTTGAATTTAAAAGAAGGTGAAGCCATTCAACTATCAAGACCAATGTTCCCAGAAAGAATTAACGGAAAAAGAATTTACGATAGCAGGGAATGGATGAAGCATGCTCCCGAAGTCCAACCAAATTACCACCAAAAAATTGCTCATGAACTCAAAAAAAGATTACGCGGAAAAAAACCTTCCATCCCATTAGATTATCGAAGAGAAACATTTGACAGATTAACCTATCCTTTCTGGGGCGGCTACAGTTTTCATCCATTTCCTCCAGGAATTAATAATGATAATAGAGTTCGAAAAGTCAGTTTGGTCGAATGCCTGGAAGGCTCAAAAATTTGTTCTTATGTATATCAAAGTGGTTTGGCATCAAGCATTGAAATTGGCGATTACACTTCCTGTGCAGATGTTGGAAGGGTCGGTGCTGTTGTTCCAATTGAAGTTCCAAGTAGAACGAGAAAAAGAGGAAGATATAGACTCAGACTCATATCAGTTCCAGTTGTAAAGAATGATAATAAATTTGCCATTGGCCTAAATATTGGAACAGAAGGTCATAATTGCGAAAGAAAACGCTGGCATTTTAGATACAAGACTAGCTCTCCAGAAACAGAACAAGTTTTTTGCGCACATGAAAGAGCAGCTTATAGACTTTTTGCAGACCATCTCTGGCGAATAAATAAAACCCCAACACCAACTCCTTATGTAATGAATCCATTCATAGAACCTACAGGATTACTAATCAAATTATATTGCAGAACATTGGATAGTGTCCTAGTTTCTGATCAAAGTTTAAATAATGGTGATGGTGGAATAAGAACAACAAATAAAGCTGATGAAGAAATTATCCTCTGGTCTGGAATCTTAAGATGGAAACACGATCGAACTTGTTATAGAGAAAAACATGGTAAGAAATTAAAAGATGAAGATTGGACATTAAGATACATTGATTCAAAAAAATCCTAAAATTCATTTCCATTCAATTATTTTTCCTGCTTCAATCTCAATGGGATCAGCCTTTCGCAAAAAATGAATCTGTTTTTTATTAAGAATGGGATAGTGCTTGACTTTGACTAGATGATCAGCAATAAACCAAACATTCTTCTCTGATGTCATCCAATTTTTTTTGTCGAACTTTGAAAGATTTATTGGCATTGAATAGGTTCGTAAAGTTTTCTTGCCATCCTCATTAAGAAAATATTCATGAAAATAGGATAATACTAATTCTCGAATCGTTTTGTAAATAGGTTCGCGATATCTCAAGACAGCATGATTTGTTTTGGAAACAGCACCCCAGTATCCATCTCTTTTGAATAAAGCTACAACATGATCAAAATCCCTTGAATTGGATGTTAAATCCAAAACTAATGGTGGCTGATTATGAAATCTAAGAATCGTTGCAGCAAGCATAGCTCCTTCGATACAATGCGCATGATTCTGAAGTAACACCTGCCTTGGAGAAATACATGTATCCCCATTTAATTCCTTATTGATAGGGATCTGATTAATATAATCTTGAATTTTTTTGGGGTTATTCAAACTCTTAAACAACTTCACCTCTTTTTTTGTAAATCCAAACATATAACTCTAAGTAACCCAGAGGTATAAAAAAGTTATGGAAAGTTTTATAATCAACTTATCTTCTAAAAAAATATGCTTGATACAATTAAAAAAGATTTTACAGAAATATCCCCTGCTGCAAAGATGCTCAATGCTTTATCAAAAATACAAAAATATGCAAGAGAAATACTAGTATTTGGTTGTGGAACCGATCCCCTTCCAAGGTATGTTGAGGTATTTTTTCCCGGGGCATTAGTAACTGCATATGATATAGACCCTAAAAAAATTATTTTAGCCGAGAAAATTGCACAAAGGAAACGGATAAACAATTTACTTTATACCTCTCAAAAACCCCTTAAACAATTTGAAATAGTTTTAGTTAGTTATGTATTACATCATAATCCTGAAGAGCTTGGAAAAGAAGCAACATCATTTATAACACAAGAGGGTCTCATTGGGATATTAGATTATGATATGAAAAACTTGCCTCGAGAAACTTTTTTTAGAAATTGGGGAAAAATACCTGAGGAAAGAACTGAATTGGAAAAAATAGGTTTCAACGAAGCTTTTCGATTACATACAACTTTCGGATTGGAAGATTGCAGAAATTTAATGACCAAGTTGGATATAAATTATTTAGATTCTCAAGGTAGGATCAAAACCTTATGGAATAATTTTGAAAGCACTAATTTCTATTTTATTGGACGAAAAAGAAGCAATATTTTTTAAGACCTGTAAACTTGAATTATTGTTAGAAGCTATCCCAGCCCCAAGTGATCTCATTTCATTCGTCTGCTCCAAATGAAGTTAAAATCTGAAAAGTAGGCTCTCTTAAATTTTGTTAAAAAGGTTAACATAAAATTAGGAAGTTTTCACAAAAAGTTATACTTATAAAGTTTGAAAATTCTGGAAAAAATATGCAAGAATTAATAAAATTCCTTTGTGAAGATCTTTTTGATAAAAGAGCCAGAAATCATAGACTTATTATTGGAAAACCAGAAGATACTCTTGAAATCCTAAAAGCTGTTTATGAAAAAGCAAGAACGAAAGAAGAGCTGCTTTGTACATGGCATGATGCTTCAACAATTACCAAACCAATGGATTTTTTTGAGCCTATTCTAAGATTAAAATATGGGGGATATTATGAACAATTAAAGGAAGAAGAATTTTTTAAAAGTTTGGTAGAAAAAAACGAAAAAAGTGGAGTTTTTCAATTAGCTTCTTTATGTGGAAAAGATGAAAACTCAAAAATGCCTAATGCAAAAAAGTTACCAGTGTTTTTTATAGATGGAATTGAAGAATTATTGTTCAAATTTGATTATGACCATTTAGATGAAGATGGAATAAAAAGATTATTTAGTAGAGACTTCATGGAAAAACCATTATCTAAAGGCTTTGGAGATTGTTTGAGAAGATATTTGCATCAGGAGAGAGACAAAGCAGTCTTTTATGGAAGAGTAAGAAATACTCAAAGCCTTGAATTTCACGCAACTTTAGGAAATCATCATTATTTATTTTATTGTGGAAATTTTGCATTTCTCTTTACGGGAGATTTGTAAGAAAAGTTAAAAAAAAGACTTACTACCTAAAACAACAAATAGACCAAAGAACTAACCCCAGTTAATATAAATGAAGAACTAATACTTCCAATCACCAACACAAATACCAAACAAATCAACTCCCCTATCCTCAAAGAAATTTCTCTCAAGAACACAAACGCAGCAATCTGTTCTTTTTTCGTATAAGTCTTCGCAAGCAATGGAATATCAATCCCCAACCCAGAAATATTCCCCAAAGCACCAATAACAAACACCCCAAACACACTAGAGACAAATACTCTAATTATCCAAAACAAAGCTTCGAATGGTGCAGAGATCCTAATCATCAAACTTTTTCCATACTTGTCCGCAACAATCCCGGCAATATAGCCTAATATGCCTATAATAAATGTAACAATCGTCGCATACCATCCCAGACTCAAATAACTCCCTAAAATAGCAAAGATAAATATTGGCCAAAAAGTACCCGCAGCAGTCCATCTTATTCCCTGTACAACATACCCCAAAAAATATTTCAAATTCTCTTTTTTAATCAAAGAACTCAAATCAAAATCAGTCCTTGCATAAACTTCTTTGGAAAACATTAATGGTAATACAGAAACCACAAACAAGCATAATGCTACCACAAACAATAATGTAAACCCAAAAAACTTCAATATCACCCCGCCGATAACTGGTCCAATAACCGCACCTAGAACACTCGCAAAACTAATCAATCCTGCTTCTTGAGCAATGTCCTTTTTTCTTGAATGAATAGCTGCATCAATATGAAACCCAATCCAAAAGAACCCAAAACTAAACCCTTGAAAGAACGAGGATAGAACATACATCCATTGCCATTTATCTAAAAAAATCAGGAGAACAAACCCAAGAATTAAAGATGAATAACTCCAGACCATAGAATGCTTCGCACCAAATTTAGAAATAATCTTTAATGCACACACACAAGACAATGCAAACGCTAATGACATAATAACAAAGAACAGAATAACTTTTGGCAATGAATAACCCTTCTCAATAAACAAGAACAAAGGCAGGAATATTCCAATCATCGAAAACCCTAGTGCTCTAAACATCAATAAAAAATAAATCTCAAACAAATCCCTCTTGAAAAAATGGGCGTATCTATGTGTATATCCATTCAGCATTAATAATAATTAAGAAAGAAAATTTAAATACTTATCCAAAAACCTTTTAATTAAGCAGACATTAAATTATCATAATGAAAGAAATCATTAAATCAATAGAACCTACAAAAGAAGAACAATTAACCATTAAGAAAATAATCAATGAATTCATTTCTTCAATAAAAATCCCAAAAACAAAAGTAATCCTTGGCGGTTCCTTAGCAAAGAACACTTTCCTCAAAAATAACCATGATATAGATATTTATGTTAAATTCGACCAAAAATTTTATCATGAAAAAGATATCTCAAAGATTTTAAAAAATAATCTCAAAAATGCAACCGAACTCCATGGAAGTAGAAATTATTTCCAAATTAAGAAAGATAAATACACCATAGAGATAGTTCCAATTATGGATATTAAAGACCCTGATAATGCAGAGAATATTACAGATATTTCCCCATTCCACACAAGGTTTGTTCTAAAGAATAAAAGATATAGAAACGATATTCTACTATCAAAAGCTTTTGCAAAGGCTATTGGTTTCTATGGAGCAGAATCCTATATCCAGGGATTTTCTGGTTATTCAATGGAAATTTTAACTATTTACTACAAGGGCTTCAATAATTTAATCAAGAATGCAGCAAACTGGAAAGAGCCAACTATAATTGATACTTTAAACAAACATAAAGGTCATGTTATTCTAAATGAAGCAAAAATGGTCGCTCCAATTATTCTAGTCGATCCTGTTCAGCCATCAAGAAATGTTACCGCAGTGGTGTCCAAAGAAAAATATTATTTGTTCATCCAAAAGGCCAATGAATACTTATTGAATCCAAGCAAAGAATTTTTTCTCAAGGAAGATTTTTCTCTTACTAAATTAATCCAAGAAAACAAAGACAATTTAATCATATTAGAAATTCAACCACTAAAAGGCAAGAAAGATATTGTTGGGTCAAAAATATTAAAATGCTTTGAATACATTAAAGCCAAGCTTCTCGAGAGTGATTTTAAAATATTAGATGCAAACTGGCACTGGAAAGACAAAGTAATTTTTTATTTCAAGTTTCCAAAGGAAGAACTCTCAAAATATGTAAAACATTATGGTCCTCCAATTAACAATAAACTAGCCTTGGAAGCATTCAAAAAGACCTGGAAAAAATATAAAGTTATTATGGAAAACAATAGAGCTTTTGTAACAATCCAAAGAAAATATACTTCTCCAGAACTATTAATCAAAGAACTAATTAAAAATTCTTATTGCAGAGAACGAGTAAAAAATATAGAGATTGAAAACAAATTATAGCTTATTTTTCAAAGCCTGCTCATACATTCTGATATAAGATTCAGCTGCAGGATTCCATGTAAACCTTGAATTGAAAGCATTTCTCTGAACTTCTTTGAATTTCTCAGGATTTTCCTTCCAAAAATGAGTTGCTTCAACAACTACTTTAACCAAATTTCTAAGCACTGATTCTCTAGTTGCCCCATCAAAACCAAAACCAGTTCCTCCTTTATGTTCATAGGATATAACTGTATCTTTAAGTCCCCCAGTCCATCTAACTAATGGTGGAGTAGCACTACTCATCGCCTCTAATTGTGTTATGCCGCAGGGTTCAAACAAACTAGGCATCAAAAAAATATCACTCGCAGCATTTAGTTTAGCAGCCATAGCTTTATCAAACGCAACAAATGCTGCATAGTTAGGTCTTCTTCGCAAATTTAGTAATTCATCATAATTCCTCTTTCCAGCAAATCTTATTAAACCAATATTGCTCATAAATTTTTCGTAATCTTCCTGCCCAGTAGCAAGAATACCAAGATTAACACCAGGGATCTCTAATAAATGTTCCATAACTGGTTTACCATCTAAGAGTTCAGTAAGTAGTTTAAATTTCTGTTCAACAGCTCTTCCAACAAAACCCAATAATAATCCGGGTTCTTTAAAATAGGCTGATAAAGCTTCCTTAGCTCCACTTTTTAAATTCAAAGCTTCTTCAAATCCAGATTCAGTCGGTTGTTCTATCCCATAATTAAAACCATTCAATATACCAATGAGCCTTCCTTCCTTCATTAATTTTTGGCAAATACTTTCAAGTCCTTTTCCACCTTCAAAAAATCTACTTTGTTCTTCTGCTTGTATAATCTCTAAAGCATAATTCGGGCTTACTGCATTTATCATATGAGCTAATTCAAGAGCCAATCTCATAGGATTAACACTATACCATTCAGGATGAGGATCTCTAAAATAACCTCCTTCACAATTCAACAAAACATTAATATCCCAACCTTGAATATGAGGAATATACATATTTCCCTGATATCCAATATTATGCACTGTTAAAACTCTTGCTTGATTCATATTATTAAGCCTCATCATTCCAAACAAATAGCCTGTCATCCAATCATTGCCATGCACAATATCATAATCTTTTACTAACGGCAAAATTGCACTTGCAAAGAAAGAAAATCTTTTTGCATCATCCATAAAAGGAATGTCACTATGAACATAAGGCCCTATAGAAAGATATCTTTTATTTTCAACTAGTAAAACTGGAGTGCCATTTAAATCCCCTTCAAATAATGTCACTGACTGATCTTCACCTTCAAATCTAATATAATATGTTTCTTTTTGAGTTAAACCCTTACTATCAACTTTTGCATATTTTGGGGTAATTATAGTAATTGGAACTCCTTTTTTATTTAAAACTATTGGCAATTCACCAGCAACATCTGCTACTCCCCCTTGTTTAGAATAGGGTTTACATTCAGCAGCTACATACAATACTTTTGGAATATTCATTTCAAATATTAAAAAATAAAAGTTTAAATAAATTATGATTTAGAAGTGCATAAGCAAGAAGTTATCTGTTAATGTTCTAGAAAAAATATTAGGAAACCACAACACAATTTGACCACCAAAAACTATATAAACAATAGCTCCTAACAAAACAGAAGAAAAGTTAATTCTTTCAAGATATGAGGTGTAATAAAGAATGGAAGCATACCCAAAAAAAGGAACAACAACAGTAGCGATAGTTTGTAAAGATGGTTTAATCATGGCAGCAGACAGGAGAGCAACAGCTGGATTTTTAATCGCAAACAAAAAAACAACCAAGGTTTTACCAGTAAGTGAACATATGGCAATCACAACCGCAGGGTTAGTTTCAGATATCCAACTATTTACTAAAATCATAAAAGCTCAAATAATGTTATTAAAGATAAGAAAAGGCAAAGAACCTTCAGTAAAGGAAGCTGCCAGCTTATTAGCAAACTTGGCTTACACAAATATTAGACGCCCAAGCATGATCCCAGGAATAGTTGGATTCTTGTTTGGTGGCTATGATAAGTCTGGTTATTCATTGTATGAAATTTCCTTCGATGGCAGTATTATGCCTGTTGATGACTATGCTTCTGATGGTTCTGGCAGCTCAGTCGCATTGGGAGTCATGGAAACTTTATACAAAAAAGATTTGTCCATAGAAGAAGGAAAAGAACTTGCAGTCAAAGCACTTATTGCAGCTATGAGCAGAGATGCAGCAACTGGAAATGGAATTGATGTAATAGTAATCACCCCAAAAGGAGCTGAATACGCAATTGAGAAAGAAGTTAAGTCCATTATGAAATAAGACAAAATTCTCAACTAATCTAGAAAAATGGTAGATATATTAAATGAAGTAGTAAACAAGTTACCGAAAGATGCAGAGATTACTAGCTTGAATTTTGAAGCCGCCAACATTATTTTATACACAAAGAATAAAGATTTTTTTATAGACAACAAGGGAGAGATTAAAAAATTAGTCTCGGAATTCAAAAAAAGAATCGAACTCCGACCCGATCCTTCTCTCTGTAAAGATATGGAACAAACAGAAGCATTAATTAGAAAAACTCTCCCTGAAGAAGCAAATATTGATGTTGTAATCTTCGATCCACAACGAAGCACTGTAATTATTGAAACCGAAAACCCTGCAGCTGCCATCGGCAAAACTGGCGAACTACTAAAAGAAATCAAAGAAAAAACTTTATGGGTTCCATTAATCCGAAGAAAACCTGCATTAAGATCAAAAATAATCGAGAACATTCGCGCAGTCTTATACGAGAATAACGATTTCAGAAAAAAATTCTTGAATGAAGTTGGAAAAAGAATCTATAATGGTTGGGTTCGTGGCAGAAAAGAAGAATGGATAAGAATCACAACTCTTGGTGCAGGAAGACAAGTTGGCAGGTCTTGCTTTTTGGTCCAAACCCCAGAGTCCAGAGTCTTGCTAGATTGTGGTGTCAACCCAGCAGCGAATGAAGAAGAAGCCTATCCATATTTTGACTGTCCTGAGTTCAGAATCCAAGAACTTGATGCAGTAATTATATCGCATGCACACTTAGATCATTGTGGAATGGTTTCGTTATTAGTAAAGTATGGCTACAAAGGACCTATATATTGTACTGAACCCACAAGAGATATAATATCTTTATTATCATTAGACTTCATTTCAGTTGGTTTTAAAGATGCAAAAAAGCCAGCATTTGAAGTTGCAGATGTAAAACAAATGGTCAAGCAAACTATCTGCCTAAATATGGAAGAAGTTACTGATATTACTCCGGACATTAGACTAACTTTCTACAACTCTGGTCATATCTTAGGCGGGGCAATGCCACACTTGCACATTGGCAATGGCCTGCACAATATTCTTTACACTTCAGATTTATTATACGAGACTTCAAATTTACTCCCAAAAGCCATAACAAGATATCCTCGACTAGAAACAGTAATCATCGAGAGCACCTATGGTGGCAATAATGATATAATCGCTTCCAGAAAAGAAAGTGAAGATATATTGATGGACACAATCAAGAAAACCATCGAGAAAGGCGGAAAAGTTTTGATGCCTGTCCTGGGTGTTGGTCGTTCACAGGAGATTATGTTAATGATTGAAAGAGCGTCAAGAGAAGGCATAATTCCAAAGATTCCTATTTACTTGCAGGGTCTGGTCTGGGATGTTAATGCAATCCATACAGCTTATCCAGAATATTTTAATGCTGAAGTTAGAAAACAAATATTTTACGAGGGAAATAATCCATTCTTATCTGATACTTTCAAAAAAATTGGCAGCCAAAAAGAAATGGAACAAGTCATGCACTCTCCAGAGCCCTGTGTAATCATGGCCACTTCTGGAATGTTGACTGGTGGTGCTTCTTTAGAATACTTCAAGACCCTTTCTGAAAATCCTAAAAATACTGTTATCCTAACTTGTTATCAAGCTGAAGGTTCTCTTGGAAGAAGAATCCAGAATGGCGAGAAAGAATTAAGCTTCTCAATTGGCGAGAACAAAAGTGAAGTTACAAAAGTAAGAGCAGAAATTTTAACCATCAAAGGTTTCTCTGGTCACAGCTCAAGACCACAATTATTATCATTCTTGAAAAACCTAGACCCTAGGCCTAAGAGAGTTTTGATCCAACATGGAGAGAACATAAAATGCTTGGAATTTGCATCAACAGTCCATAAATTATTGCATTTAGAAACTTCTGTGCCTAGAAACTTGGATTCGATTAGATTGATTTAAAAAAGTAAATTTGGAGTCAGTCAATTAAAAGAACGAATGCGATACATCAAGACATAGAGTAAAGGGCAAAATTGATTTAGGGGATATATTGAATTACATCTGCAAGATTATGCGTATTCACAATATATTTTGAAACTTTTTTAAGTTCTTCTGAAGATGAATTAAATGCAATTGATATCCCAACTTCTTTAAATGCTTCAATATCAGTATCGCTATCACCAACATAGATAACTTCTTTTGGTGAAATTCCTAAATTTGAACATAAGTCTTGTATTATTTGTGCTTTCTTTTCTTTTCCAGCACCAATCGGCCAAATAAATTCACCAGCAATTTTTCCATTTCTTATTACTAATTCATTAGCAAATATATGATCTACTCCGTAATCTTTTTGTACTCTTCTGGCAACATCAATACTTAAAGCGCTAATTATCGCAGTCATATATCCTCTTGTTTTGATATGGCCAAAAGTGTCTCTAACGCCTGGAAGATATTCAATAGAATTAACTAAATCGTAATAAGGTTTAGCATCTTTTCCTTTCCATAATTTTACAACAACTTCTTCTACTAACCTATCATAATCTGTATGAAGATATTTTTTAGTTAATTCTATACCCTGTTCTAAAGTTCCAAATTTCTTATGAAGTTCTATCCAGAAATTAATATCTTTGAATATCACTCCATCCATATCAAAACAAACTAATTTGTAAGTCATACATATTGAAAATAAAGCCTAGGATATAAAGATTACCAAAATCAATTTTGTCCAGTTCTATTTTTTAGGACTCCAAACTTATTGAGCATAACATCAGGATTCAATAAACTTTCTAAATTGTAATCCAAAAAAATTTAGGGCATAAGCTTTATGAATTCAATATTTCTGTTAATACTTCTGGCGAAATTAATTAAAAAAAAGTAAAAAAATTAATTCAACTTCAGACTAACTACCTCTAACTGATCTTCAATTAACTTCAATGTTACAGTCAAAGTCTTCTTTTTGAAAGGATAACTAATTGTAATCTGATCATAGCTTCCAGAATCAACTACGCTCATTGTACTTCCAACTACTCTTAATCCAATCTGCTTTTGAGCAACTAGTACATCCTTCTTGAACACCTTAACAAATTTCCCATTCGAGACAATCAGCCTATCATTATTGCCATTCAATCCTGAACTCATTGAAGTAACTTTATAAAATGGATTAAAAGTCAATTCCATACCATCCGCATATTCAACAAGAACAGAATCCCCCTGAATATTATATTCAACAATTTCATTAGGATTAATAATAATCTCCTCTTCTATTACTGAACAATCCACTTCAAAGTTCTCATACTTCATAACTCTCCCTGAATCTTCGGCAATAAATATTATAGACTCAGAACTCGGACATGAAGGTAGCATGGTAATCCCTTCCTGATCATACCCTGAAACCGAATATTCAGCCAAGAAAGTCTTATCCGGTCTAATTTCTCTAATTAAATCAGCACCATCATACAATATGTAAAGAGTATTTGTTTCCTTGTTAAAAAAAAGATCGGAAATATCACTCCTAGAAACTGGACTGAATGAATCAACAAGCACTGGATTATCATTTTTTATATCCACCACATAAATATAACCATTCTCCTGCATCCCTAAATAAAACAATCCTCCAAAATCGCTATCAGCATAAGGATGAAAACCATTTGGAACAAAAGCAATACCCTCAAGGGCACTATTACTTGATGCTGGCGAAGGCACTACTCCATCTAAGGACCAAGTTTTAGTCACAGTTCCACTTCTTGGATCAAATTCTCTAATTGCCATTGGATATTCAGTAAGCACATAAACATAATCATTTCCTGCATATGTAATCCCCTCTAAATCTCCCCCTATGGTCCATGATTCAACACTGGAACCTGAAACATCCATTTGACTAAGAACTCCTTCATCACTCACAACAAAAAGTAAATTATAATTCGGATGCCAAACAATCCCGCTCGGTTCATAATACAAGGGAAGATTCTCCTCAACATTTACTCCATCAGTTGGCATTGCAAACACCAAAACACTCGACATAATTAACATTAAAAACAAAACTATTTTTTTCATTATATCACCTCACCCCTTTCTAAAAAATTCAAGTTTTAATATCTTTCTATTTTTTTATGTCTCTACCATTAAGTAAATACGATAACAAAAGATTTATAAATTAGTTACTACTAACAAAAAGTAGTTCATTAGGGCAATCCCTCCCTGTGTTTACTGGTGGCGCAGCAATGTTCCACCTTTAAACCTTTAAAATTTGAAAAAATCCTTCAAAGTCTTCTGTGTTCTGCATCGTTCTAAAACCTGGCTCTTAATCAAAATACTATCAATATCATAACTAAAATGCATCTGTGTTAATTTCTGTGCATACTCAATCATCTCAACCTCAGAATTAAAAGTTTCACATGTATTCATAGTTTTACGAGCAGCTTCTCTAACAACCCATACTCCTAATGGTGTAGTATATTCGTCTGTAATAAACCTCAACACTAACACAGTTGCCTGTTTCTTCATAGATCTCAATTTCTCAAGCACAGCCAGCCTAGAAGCATAATAACCTCCAACACAATTATTTGCATAAGACTTTCTTCCATCAAAAAATTCATAATCAGTAGTATACTTCACTTCATTTCCCATATTCAACAAACTTGTAGGCATATACATTTCAAATAATTCATAGCTCCATACACGAGGAAATAACATAACCAAAAAATAATTCCCCATATAACCACCAAAGAACAAACTATAATCTGCTTCCTTGAAATCTTTGACTTCATCAACTAAATTTTTTCCTAAAGAATCATCAACTGCAGTAATAGACCATCTAGTTGGCACTAATTTTCTCTGCGCCTTTACTCCTAAAGTTCCTATCGACAAAATTCTAGTCAAAAAATTTTCATCAAACCCTTTCTTGAACAAATAATTCAACGAATCATTCGCCTTTCGATCAGTATCAGAAACAACTTTATCAACTCTAGAATCAACATAAGGATTTGACATTAGCATAGCTTTCTTTAATTCAGCATTCGCACCAATCAAGGTCTCAACATCAGAAGTCTTCACTTGATATTTTGGTTTCTTTGCCAATAAATATTCAACATCCACAGGTCTTGAAGCCATTGCAACTTCCTGTGATAAAGAAACATACTTGGACATAGACTTCACAGAATTTTGAAACTTCGAATTAATCAACACCGAACGAAAATCCAATACATCATTAACTTTAAAATTTCGCTGGCTCCATTCTCTCGGTGCATCATACAAATTAGACTCTTCAACAACAACATCAGGCAATGCTAAGATTCCAACATTAATAGTCGGATAATTATACCTCCCTACAAAAACACTCGGTGAAGTTCCAACAAAATTTTCCTTCTCTAATTTTCTAGTTTTAAACTGCGGCATTTTCGAGAATATAGGACAATAACTATGCCCACATTTCAAAGGCTTAGAAAAATTCTTCCCTTGACATCTAAAGCAATCCATCTAAATTTATCACCATCAATAACTTATAAATATTCATAGAGTAAAGTTTATATGTAAAAAGTTTATTCCTAAAATAATGTCTAAACCTAAATTTGCACCAAGAGAAGTTTTTGAACAAATTCTAGAATGGGCAGTAATTCCAACATTCGACTTAGTCATTGAATATGGAAATCAAGGAGTTATCATAGTAAATCGAAAAATTCCTCCTTACAAAAATCATTGGGCATTGCCAGGATTACGAATGTTCAAAGGAGAATCAATTGATGATACATTAAAAAGAATAGCTAAAAAAGAATTAGGAATTGATATTGATCCAACAAATAAAAGAATTCTAGGTCAATATGTAGGTAAATTCAGAACAGAACATGAAAGACAAGACATTTCAACAGGATATTTAATACAAGTTCATTCAACACAGCAAGTAAACTTAAACCCAGAACATTTTTCAGCAATGAAACTTGTTAATTCTAAAGAAGAAATCCCCTCTAGGACAGGAGCAATGTACAAATTTTTTCTAAATGCTTATTTTAATCTGAAGTAAAAAATCCGAAAATCTTTAGGAAAAACAAAAGTTAACTATTTAAAGATAAATTCATTAAAAGAATCTATGAAAAAAATTAAAAGAAAATTAGATCTTGATGATACATATACACAAGCAGTAAAATGCTTAGAAGATCTAAAAGCTAAAAGAATAGTTAGGTTTGCATAAATGCTTTTCATTTATTAAAAAATTTCCAAACTGTAATGTCCGGAAATTATTTCGCCAAAGTTATTTAAGTCAAAAAGATTTAA
>CAYYMN010000019.1:10143-16309 GCA_964473075.1 Candidatus Woesearchaeota archaeon | reverse complement strand
ATTACTGGAATCTATTTTTGCAAATATTGTGGTTACCAAGGAACTTTTGTAATCATATCTCCTACAAAATAAAAAAGTTTATATATTAATTCCTCTTGATAAAAATAAATTATGGAAGAAAAAAAAGAAGAGGTAACTAAATTCAGACCATACAAACGTTCTGAAAAAAATAATTCTGATTCTAGTTCATTAGAAAAATTAGAAAAGAAAGATATTTTCTTGATGTCCTTTTTCGCGTTCGTAGCAGCAGGCATAGTATTTTTACTCCTATTATTAGTTACAGGGGTATTGACTGGTTATGTCGCATTTGATGTTGACTTGCCAGAATTTCCTGGGGAAGAAGAGGTGGTTCTTGAGGAAGCTCCTGTAATTCCTGCTGTTGAAGAAACAATTAATGAAACTACTGAAGTTGAAGAAGAAGTAGTTGTAGAGGAAGTTGTGGAGGAAGAAGTTGAAGAAGTCCTTCCTTGTGGAGAAGATATTACTCTCGCCTTAAATGATGGATATAAATATGGCTTAAAAGTAATTACATTAAAATTAGTTAGTGATTATTCTGCACAAATTTCTGTTGGTGGCAAATCTGAATTTATGGATGTAGGGAATACTGCTACTATTAATGGCTTAGAAATAACATTGATTGATTGCTCCTCTTCAGATGAAAATGCAGTAATCCAAGTTGTTTGTTAATACTTTTCATCAAGAATTTTTCTAATCTCTTCCGCTTTTTTCTTCCCTATCTTTTCAACTTTCTGCAGATCTTCATTTGACGCATTCACAATATTTTTCACATTCTTGAACTCTTCCAAAAGATTCTTCGCAAGTTGTGTCCCTACCCCAGGCAGCCCAGCAATGATAAATTCTTTCAACTCTTTTTCACTTAAGGGCTTCTTCTCTCCTCGGATGCTAAAATCATTCCCTTTCTCCCCCTGCTCTCGCTTGGCAATAGTTATTAACAATTCTGCAGTATCCCTGTAATCCTTGGTATGCACAATAGGAATCTTCATATCAATAGTAATCCATGCCAACATCCCCCTTATTGCATTCGCATGAATATTTCTAACAGAATACAAATCTTCATCGCCTTCTATAATTATCAATGGATTTTCAAAATTGTCTTTCATATCTTTGACTTGATCTAACAGCCTTTTATCAATAATCGAATCAACGAAGTCTTTAATTTCTTTTCTTTCAATAATTATATCCCCAGAAGGCTGAAAATCTCCAACTTCTAAGTTCTGCATCCTCACATCAATATTATTATCCACTAGATATTTTATCACTCCAGAAGCTTTTTCTCGCGAATCTGCATAAATCTTCAACCTAGTCTCAAAGTTTTTCAATGTAACTTCCTTCGGTCTTGATAACAATAATTTGTTTTTTAAATCTTTCAATATTGAATGCATCCTTTTTTCTTTGTGGAACGCACTCCATCTATATGCTTCATCTCTGGTATCCTTTGTAACTAAAACTGCAACTCTCCCTTTTTCCATCCTCCCAGTTCTTCCTCGCCTTTGTACTGTTCGTATAGCCGATGGCACAGGTTCATAAAAAATAATCAAATCTACTGCGGGTATATCGATTCCTTCTTCACCGACCGATGTGGCAATAATTGTATTAAATTTTCTTTCTTTGTATTCATCCAACAATTTTATTTGCGCTTTCTGTGTTAATCCTGTCCCATTCTTCTTTGCCTGTCCAACGAACAATTCACATTTTATTCCTTCTATTTTATTTAGTTCTTCCTTCAATTTCGCCGCAGAATTCCTATAATTATTGAATATCAAAATCTTCTCACTTTTTCCCACTTCTTTTTTTACAATTTCAACTAATTTTCCTATCTTTGGATGCTCTTGTTTATCTTCGTATAAATTAGTAACTTTGAAGTATGCAGCCTTGAAATTCTCATCAATAACTAAATTCTTTGTTGCTTTGACTTTGGTGGTTTCTGCTTCCTTGTTCAATTTCTTCATATATTCATAACAAGCTCCAATTCCCTGTGTCTCTAACAACTCTAGGCAGTATTGTATTTTCATCGCTTCCGCAATCGTCGATATTGCTTGCCATAATGCTAAATCTCTTTCTCCTGTAGCCAACCTTTTTTGCAACTCTTTTTGTGCCATCAACAGCTTCGTTTTAGTTTCCAGATTAACGGTATCAGTGGCATCGATTTGTTTTAGCAAATGCACTCTTTGTTTGAAACATTTAACTAAGAACTCTCTAATTTCTTTGAATTCTTTTGGTAATTCTACTTCTATGTATTCAACTTTTGTTTCTTGCACATATGGTTTTAAATCTGGATCCTCATCAGTCCGGACTTCAATATCCTCTATGAACAGATTTTTGCACACCTCCATTATTTTTTCCAAATCCGCGCCTGGAGAAGCGCTTAATCCTAATATTCTCGGGTAAGTTCCAACTCTTTGATACTGCTTTGCAATCCAAACATAATCATAATCCTTTATCGCATGCTGACTTTCATCAAAAATAATCATTGAGACATTACTCAAATCTATCTTTCCATTGATAATATCATTGCTCATTCCTTGTGGCGTGCTGACAATAACATCTGCTTCTTTGAATATTTTCTCTCTCTCTTCAGGCTTGGTTTCTCCTGTAAATACTGATACATTTTCAATCGTAGAATTTTCTTTGAACTCTTCTGCAATCTGCGCAGCTAAAGGCTTTGTTGGTGTTAAGAATATAACTTTTGATTTGGGAAAATTATTCAATCGATGTATCGCTGTAAGCAACGCGATTTTTGTCTTTCCTCTGCCTGTTGGCAAACAAACTAATGTATTCGCTTTTATTGTACTATTCAAAATGGTCTGCTGATACAATCTTGGCGTGAATCCTTTGATTTCAAACATATTCTTCCAATATTTCTCATAGTCCTTATAAACTCTGCGCACACCTTTGTCCTGTCCGGGGCTACAAAAAACTAATAAACCCCTTTTTTCTTAAAATATTTAATATGATCATATTACTCCTCGGATTATTGGATATTTTAACAGGTCTAAGCATATTCACTTTAAATTTCTCTTGGGGTCCAACATTGGTTTGGTTCTTCGTGCTTTGTCTTATCGGTAAATCCTTAATCTCCCTTAAAAGTATTGCAGGCATTATTGACTTACTCGTCGCATTTATATTCATTGCAGCAATTTTAGGTCATACAGGAATTCTAACTTACATTGGTGTTGTTTGGTTGATACAGAAAGGCATTGTAAGTTTCTTCTAACTTTTATAATCAAAATAAGTAAAATAATAATACAATCCAAATGCAATGACTGCACTAATTCCACTTATGATCAACATCGGAATCACACTGACATTATACACTAGAACAACCATGGCAACAATAAACACTAAACTTGTCACATACAATATTCTCGACCCAAAATAAATTTTTATTCCAGCTAGGTTTGGCAATGGTATCATATGAAATATTGCTAATGCCGCATTCACCATAATGAAAGTATCGAATGTCCCATGTGTATTGAACAATTTTGCAATCACCATAAGAATAATGCTCGCTATTGGTCCCGCTAATGCAATCTTCGCTTCTTCAACATTTTGTACTTCAATATACTTTCTTCCTATTCTCGCTGTTTTCTTCAACAACAAATTATACTGCCCTATCGCCAAGAAAAATATTTTCCCATTGCTCAACAAAGTCACAAAGATAGAAATAACTACTCCTATTGGGAACGCATTGATAGTAAACTCTTTTCCAAACAATTTAATTACTTTTGGGAATGGTTTGTTTATCGTCCTCCCCATTAATGATTTGGTTGTCAGCTTAAAACTTTGAACCCCCCATAGATTATACTCTGTTTCAAACCCATTCGCTCTAGCAACAATTTTATGCCCTAATTGATGCACTATAAATGCAACAGTAACCATTAACATTACTGCCAAGAAATTCTGAATCCAATGACCCCAAATAAATATATCACTCTTATCATCGAATCCAATTGCTAAACTAATTACAAGTATAGATATTACTAATGCCCTAACTTCACTTTTGCTAAACATAATCCTACAAAGTTATATCTTCTATTTTTATATTTATTGCACCTTTGGAATAATTTTTAGAAAACATTTATAAATCTCTTCTTCCTTAAACCAAACCATGAAACCATTGTTACTAATATTTTCAGTTTTACTATTCACCATTCCTTTTTTATCTGCATATGAAATAGGCATAGATTCTGTAACAGACTCAAGGATGATTTTATCTTTTTCAGGTTTAGATTCTTTTGATGTCAAATTCACAGAAGTAACTGCAACAGCTGAAACCCCTTCTACTTCTGATGCTTTTATAGTTGATACAACACTAAGTTCCACTTCGGACAAGATCTTGCTTTCTATTGACATTTCCCCTCTGGGAGAAGATTACTCCAACATAAATTCAGTTTTGATCTCTGGTTACATTGAATCCAATGGCGAAAAAGAAAAATTTTCCAAAAGAGTTTCATTGCGTCCTGAAGCTTCTGCAATTAAATCATTGGCTCCAGAAATTAGCAATTCAACTTTGATTTATTGGACCACTGGTTTGGCAGTCTTGTTTGTAATTCTTGTCATTGTATTTTTATTTGTAAAGCGACCGCAAAAGGTTATTCCTAAAAGGGTTAAGAAAAAATCTAAGAAAAGGGTTAAGAAGAAAGTTAGGAAAAAGCGCCTTTAATTATTTTAACCATTCCCTCTTCATGCCCTGCACCGACAACAGCAACAATTTTTTCTGAAGGATTTTTTTCCATGAATTTGATTAATCTTTTGGCCATGATTTCATTTCTTTCTTCAATCAAAACTTTGTAAACATTTGGATATCTTTCTTTCACATGCAAGATAATTTTCTCAATCAATTCTTTTTCAGGAACTTTTCTCAGATCAAACTTCATTTTCTCTCCAAACCCAAGAAATCCTTTAATCAAATCCAAACAAAATCTTAATTTTTCTCTTAAAGTAAGAAACTTAAACAATCTTTTTACAGTAATATTAATCTCCTGGTCAATAAGAATTATTTTTGCCTTGACTTTTGCAGCTTCTCTCACAGCGATCTTCATCTCGTCTCCTGGCTTTGTTCCAACTAGCTTTCCTAATTTTTCTTCAAGCCAACTTCCAAATAATACAAACAAAGTCCCTCCTAATCCTAACTTAAACATGTCTTTGATTCCAACTTTATTTTTTTTTCCCATTAATCCTAACAATCTTCCTTTGTCTAATTCTACTGCAACATAATTAGGTTTTGTTTCTTCAATAATCTTCTTTACTTCTTTGATGCTTTCAGGAGAGATATGCGATGTCCCAATTATTATTATATTTTTATATTCTATCATTTTTTCTTTGTAACTTTTGATATCCTATATACGAGTAAAGAAAAGTATTTAAAGACTTAAAAGATTATCCATTTAACAATAGATGAAGGGGGAAGGTAATATGCCTCAGAAAAACAGAAACGTAACAGAAATATATAACATTCAGGTTTTTACAGACGCAGGGGATTATTTTGGAGATGTAGAGGAAGCTGTTCTTCAATTGCCAAACAAGGTATCAGGTTGGAGAATAAAATCAACAAAAAATTCTTATTTATCCAGAGTTCTTGGTGGTGCTAAGGGAGTAGTTGTTCCACATCAATTGGTAAAAGCGATTGGTGATGTTATGATTATTTCTAGAAATGCAGTCCCAAATTATGAAGAACAAATGGAAGATTAATTTTTTTCGTTAAATTTATATACTCTCTTATTCTTTATATTTAAATTATGGCCGATACAGTATTGGGTGGATCTATAGAGTTTTTGCAAGACTTTGGTTTCTTTGATGTTATACTCCCATTCTTATTGATATTTACAATTACATTCGGTGTTCTAGAAAAAACAAAAATTTTTGGCACTGAAAAATTCAAAGGTGAAGAAATTGCAAAGAAAAATATTAATGCAATGGTATCTTTTGTTATAGCCTTCTTTGTTGTATCTGCTAAACAAATTGTTGCTTCTATCCAAGTTTCAATTCCATTGGTTGCATTGATTTTAGTCGCAATTGTTTGCTTCTTGATGCTTGTTGGAATATTTATTGGTTCAAATGAAAGTTTGAATTTTTTTACTATGTTTGATGGTTTCAAAGGCTATGTTGCCGGGGTTTTGATTTTAGCAGTCGCTGCAATCTTCTT
>CAYYMN010000019.1:7176-10133 GCA_964473075.1 Candidatus Woesearchaeota archaeon | reverse complement strand
GGCTAGATCCTATAATCAACTTTATTTTTGGTAGTGGTTCTGATGTTTTTTTAACAATAGTATTCATAGGAATTGTTGGGGGAGTGATCTACTTTGTTTTCAAAAGCCCTTCAGAAGGTGGAGGTAAAGAATAATGGCAAGTTCATTTAATTTCAATGATGCACTGGAAAGTCTAGAACAAATGGGCTTTTACGAAGTTGCACTTCCATTCTTATTGATCTTCACAATAGTCTTTGCAATCTTACAAAAAGTAAAAATCTTCGGTGACAAGGGTAAAAACTTTAATGCAGTTATTGCAATCGTCTTGGCATTCTTAGTAGTTAAAAATCAATCAATAGTCCTAGTATTGAACGAATTCCTTCCAAAGATTTCTTTGATTTCTGTAGTCATAGTTGTTGCATTGTTATTGTTTGCAATTCTTTTCAATACTGAAGAGCCCTCTTTTGCAAAATACTTTGGTGGTATAATGATGATTTTAGTTATCATAGGGATAATAGTTTCATTTGTTGGCTCTGGTGCCGGGGCTGTTTTTGGTATCACGCTTCCGGACTGGTTTGATATTACCTCTGCTGATAGAAACCTGCTCATCTTTGTAGTTTTGTTCATAATTTTCTTCGCATATGTAACTTCTGATTCAACTAGTCCTTCCCCACTTAAATGGTTGGAAAACTTATCTGAAGGAATCACAGGAAAAAGTAAAGGAGGAAAGACTTAATGGCAACTCTTATGGACCTGGGATTATTGGAATACTTCACCCCATTCTTAGTCTTTGTCTTTGTATTCATCTTAATCTGGGCAATGATGAAGAAACTAAACTTTTTCCCGGGGAATGATTCAGCCCATTTTTTGATTTCATTGACACTTTCATTATTATTCATTCTAGTCCCAGAACTTTCTGATGTGGTTTCATTAGCCACCCCCTGGTTTATTATTTTAATGGTATTCCTGTTCTTAATAATCTTGATATTCCTATTCATGGGTGCAAGTCCAGAGAGTGTCGCGGATATATTTGGTGGTAAGGGCGCTCCTAACCAAGTAATCCTATGGACAATTTTAATTCTAAGTTTCGCAATCATGGGTTATGCTTTCATGCAAGTTTATGGTGAGCAAGTGCACAATTTAACTGCTGGTGAATCTACAGAAGGCTCTGATGATTTGATGATGAATATAGCTGGAATAGTTTTCACTCCAAAAGTTATGGGTATGTTTTTCTTATTGATTATGACTGCATTGATAATCAGATTCGTATCAGCCCCTGCTTCAGTTTAATTTTGCAACTTCTTTAGAAATTAATTTTTCAAAGTTTTTTAATTTTTCAGAAAGGTTACTTAAATCTTGGTAATTATCAGAGAATAACTGAGAATAGTAAAGTAATTTTTTTGCTAGTTCTTTTGTAATAGGTTTTTCCCAAGCAGTTTCCCAAACATTTCCATTAACCCAATCTTTTTGATCAAGGTCAATCCATTTTGCTGAATATATTTTAACAAACTTTCTATCTTCTAAAACAATAGTTTTCCATTCTGCTGTAGGTTTTAGATTTTTTGGAAAAGCTTTTTTTTCAATCAAAACTTGTTTGATAACTCTATGTCCTTTTACTGTCCAATCAAAAGAAATAGCCGTTTTACAATCTATTTCAATGGAAATAAAAAAATGATTCCTTTTATCAGAAGAAGGATTATAATCAATCTCTATATTCATTTCTTCCTCAATTCCTCAGTAATCTTACTCAAATCTTTAACATTCTGTGTCAATGGCTCAATGATCTTGGAAAGTACCTGCTCTAAAGCTTTCATATCTCCACTTATATTCAACACACTTTCATTATAATCTTTCACTCGTCCAAGGACTGCAACTTGCATATCCTCTAATCTTTTCTGTGTTCTAAGCACTTCCTGTTTAACAGCTTCAAGATCATCAGCAACTCTTGCTTTGAAAACATTAATATCCCCAACATTCCTAATCATTTCCTTCCATTTTTCTTCAATGATCTGTTCCACAACTGCTTGCATTTCTTCATAATTCATTTGCTGTTGTGGCAATGGTTGATACTGCTGCGAATGTTGTTGCACGGTTTGAGAAACAGTAGCTGGTTGTTGCGGAGCTTGTTGTTGTGGCAAAGGAATATCCAAATCTTCTTCATCCATCATAGAAGGTTGCATTTCTTGTCCTGGCATTTTCTCCACCCCTTGTTTTATTTTTGCTTGATTGATAGCATCCGAAATTTGCTGCAAATTAAACCCTCTTGGCTCAAGGTTTCTAGTTATTTCCTCTTTACTATACCCTTTACTCAGCATCTCCAGCGCTTCTTTCACTGGTATCTCCATCTTTTTTTCGACCTGCTTTTTTTGTTTCTAATTCTTCTTTAATTATCTTTCTAACTTCTTTTTCACTAACAAATTTTAATGGGTCCCAGAGCTTAATATACTTTTCTAATACTTTAACATCACTCTGCTTTGCAAACTTTCCCGCCTCCTCACTAAAATGTTTGACTATATTTTTCACATTATCCAAATCACTTTTCATGGCTTTAAGTTCCATGTCCATTGCCTTGATTTCTTTCAATGTTTTTCTATATTCTTCAACCATGTTCTGGTTCATAACCAACATCTTCTCGGAAAGCAATGATTGTTTCGATTCTAGAATCCTTAATCGGTTTGCAATCTCATTGACAACTTGCGTGAAATCTACTTGCATTTGTTCTTCTGCCATTTAATAGATTTATATCTCCCTGATTAATAAATATTTCCTACTCTGTGTTAACCAAGTTCCTTTGTGCTACCTACTTTAGAAGATGTGTTTTATAACTTTCAAAATATTTATTTTTTTTGACGATACAAAGACGCTTACTCAGCCTCCTCACCGGCTTGAGGTGTTTGGAGCTGAAGGCGACTGAATTAATAAAAATCACAGACTAAATTGGTTAACACCTACTCTCTATCTCTTAAATACAAAGATGA
>CAYYMN010000019.1:0-7166 GCA_964473075.1 Candidatus Woesearchaeota archaeon | reverse complement strand
TCCAACCCATTTCCAATTCTCTTTATTCCATTGAATTTTTGTCATTCTTTACAGCTTATTTTTCTATCTTTTAAATGTAATTACAAATAATGTAACTACCAATATTACCAATACTATTAATTTCCAGTTACTTTTAATCCACTTCAACATCTGATTTTTTGCCATTTTTTACAACCTCCCTTGTGAAACTTAAAAGAATAATTCCTGTAAAAAAATAAATAATCAAAAGGATAAATAACATATCATTTTCAAACTTAAGAATTTCTCTAACATAATAAGCTAGAGCTCCACCAACACCCAAAAAAGTAGAAAAAGCAACAAAAACATTACAAATAGTATTTATCTCTTCTTTATTCATAATCTTTCTAGGTCTATCAAATTAATAAAAGTTTCTTCAAAAACACAAATAATTATAAAAGAAAATATCTCTATTAAGCATAATGGTTTACACAAAAGAGGCTTCTCCTGTTGAAATTATTACTGAAGGCAGTGAACAGATTATAAAAATCAACTATGAAGATAAACCTTTTGTTCCTTCTATTGAGGGCAATTCTTTGGTGATGATGGACGCCATTGACAGGCTCACAGAAAATCCCTCAGCTTCAAGAATAACCTTCTCCCAGAAAAGAAACTACTCCTATAATTATGATCAAACAAAAATGTTGATTGAACTAGCAAACATTTACAGCTATTTCATAAAAAGCAAACGCGCAACAAACCTCCAAAGCCTGGGCTTACCAAATGATCAACCAGAACTCCTAGGTCAGAGGCTTTCAACTATTCAATTTGTCATGCTGACTTTGTTAAAACAGGATCCACTTGGTGCATACGCAGAACTGAAAAGAATCATTCGCAGGGAAACTATTAATCTCAAAACAAATGAAGATCCTAATTACAAAAATTCATTATCTATTTACTTGAAAATTCTCAATGATATCTTTGCGCAATTGGACAAAACTTTACTGATTGAACAATCTAGAGAATTTCTTCCTGGTTTTACTCCTGGTGATAGAGAAGTTTATCGGCTAATTTTCAAGCCAACTATCACCCCTGATTTCATGTTCACAAAGATCCAAGCCTCTCCTCCATTGGATGGCGAGCAACTAAGTGTTTACAAGATTAATGATTCTACTGAAGTAACTTTATTCCGCACGCCTAACGAAATCAAACCAATTTATCATATCACTCCTCCTGAATTCAAGATCTCTGAAGATAAGTTTGAGCTCATTGATTTGGCAAAAAAAGTTCTATCAGAACATCAGCCAAGGGCAGAAGAATTCCTTGAACCCGAAAAAATGCGCTCTTCATTCACAAACATTAGCAAAGATCTTATTAGAGAATTGGCTGAACAAAAAGGTCTATCCCTCTCTCCAGAAGAAATTGATGAAATGTCCGAAATTTTAGTTAGAAACACAGTTGGCTTTGGAGTTGTAGAATTATTATTGGCTGACGAGAAAATTCAGGATTTAACTATCAATTCTCCAATGGGCCAAGTTCCTATTTTTGTATTGCATGAAGATTTTAATGAGTGTACATCAAATATTATTCCAACAACTGCAGACTTCGAAAGTTGGGCAACTAAATTCAGATTATTATCTGGTCGTCCTCTAGATGAAGCAAATCCTATTTTGGATACTGAAGTAATTCTTCCGAATGCAAGATCAAGACTTTCAATCATTGGCAAACCATTAAATCCTTATGGTTATGGTATGTCCTTCAGAAGACACAGAGATACTCCCTGGACACTTCCCTTGTTCATAAAAAATAAAATGCTTTCCTCTCTTGGTGCAGGCTTACTTAGTTTCACAATCGATGGAGCCAGAGCACATTTGATCGCAGGTACAAGATCCTCCGGAAAAACTTCTTTTTTGACTTCATTATTATTAGAAATAAGCCGCCGATATAGAATATTGACGATAGAAGATAGTGTCACTAAGGATTGTGAGATATTTGCAAGAGAAAATAATAAAATCAAAAGAATGAAGATTGGAGATTTAATAGATTCTCAAATTGAAAAGAATTGGCAATGGTACAACTTGTCTGGTCATGAAACTTGTGGTAATCCCCATAATGTAGAAGTTCTTTCTATGAATAAAGAAGGGAAAATACAATTTTCAAAGGTAAGTAAGTTCATTAGGCATGAAGTAAAAAAGAAATTATATTTCATTAGAACTGCAACTGGCAGAATGATTAAAGTTACTGGTGATCATTCATTATTCAATATTAATGAAAATGGAGATATTGCCGAAATAAAAGTTTCAGAATTACAAATAGGAAAACATATTGCCTCACCAAGAATAATAAATTTTTCTAATTCTCCTCTGAAACAAATAAATATTTTGGACTTTCCTAGATATTTTGCTGGGCTATATTTTAAAGGAGGAAATTTAAAAAAGTTCCTTAGAAAAAATAAAAGTGAAATTAAAGAATTAGGTAAAGATCACAACTATAAAAAATGCCAGATTAATATTTGGTTTAGGAAAGGAATAATTCCAGGTAAAATTCTTTCGGATTTAGAAGCTTTAGAATACAGTCTACATGAATTAAAAGGATTACAATGGAAAGCAGGCCCTAATTCTTTTTGGCTACCAATGAAAATTGACTTAGATGAAAATTTATTAACTTTAATAGGTCTTTGGCTCGCAGATGGATGTTATGATAAAAGTTCTGTTATTTGGAGTATAAGCACTGAAGAGGAAAGGGGCATTTTGAGAAAATTAGGAATTAAATTAAAATTAATCCCAAAACTTCATTCAGATAAGTTTTCCTTAATGTTAAATTCTAAATCTCTTAAGTTTTTCTTTAGAGAAATTCTTAATCTAAAAGGAACAGCATATACAAAAAGGTTTCCAGAATGGATGTTTAATCTTTCAAAAGACCAGATGGCTTTTATCTTAAGAGGTCTTTTTTCAGGTGATGGTCATATGAGTCCAAAAGAAATAATAATTGGCTTAAATTCAAGAAAACTATTAGAAGATATCCAAACAGCTTTACTTTATTTCGGGATAATTTTAAGAATAGGGCTTAGAAATAAAAAGAAAAATTTCGCATCAAGAATATCAACTATCAGGGATTTTAAATTATTTAAAGATAATATTGGTTTTTTACAAAAATATAAACAAGAAGCATTAGAAAAAGCTTGCAAGAAGGTTTCTACTCATGATATTTCAGATATAATCCCTTTACCTTCGGATTTAAAAAAGAGACTTTGTTCAATAAGTTTTAATATTAATTCAAATGATTATATCAATCGTGGCGGGAATATAGGCAGAACCAAATTATCTAAAGTTTGTCAGGAATTAATTAGTAATGAAGAAATTTATATTAAAATAAAACAACTTTTAGAGTCAGATATATACTGGGATAAAATTGTAGAAATCAATGAATTAGAAGATTCTGAAAATTATGTTTATGATCTTTCTGTTCCAGAAAATGAGAGCTTTGTATGTAATAATATTGTTGCTCATAATACTTTAGAGATCCCGACAGATGCAATGAGAGAACTTGGTTACAATATCCAACCATTAAAAGTTCGTTCAGCATTGGTCAAGGGTGGCTCAGAAGTTGCTGCAGATGAAGGAATCAGAACTTCATTAAGGCTTGGAGACTCTGCACTTATCGTCGGAGAAGTCAGATCGACAGAAGCGATTGCTTTGTACGAAGCAATGCGTATTGGTGCTTCAGCAAATGTAGTTGCAGGTACTATCCATGGTGATTCCCCTTATGGTATTTTTGATAGAGTTGTTAATGATTTGAAAGTTCCTAAGACTTCTTTCAAGGCTACTGATTTGATTGTTATGTGCAATCCAATTCGTTCTGCTGATGGCATGAAAAAAGTTAGACGCGTAACATCTATTACAGAGGTCAGAAAAACTTGGGAAGAGGATCCTGTGGCAGAGCGTGGCTTTGTCGATTTGATGAAATACAATGCTAAGACTGATTTGTTAGAACCCACTCCGGAATTAATCAATGGCGACTCAGAAGTCCTCAAAGCCATAGGTGCAAATGTTCGCGAATGGGTTGGCAACTGGGATGCAATCTGGGACAATATTGTTGTTCGTGGTGAACTTAAGAAAATGATTGTTGATTATTCTGAAAAATTAAAAATGCCTGAACTTTTGGAAGCAGACTTTTGTTTGCGTGGTAATGATCAATTCTATCGTATAAGTGAACAAGTCCAATCTGAAGTTGGTTCTGGTGACATAAAAAGAATTAAATTTGAATGGGAAGAATGGTTGAAAAGAGAGATTCGAAAAAAACAAATGCACTAATTTATTTTAAGAAACTTTTATCCCTATTGGAAAGCCTTCTAAGAGGTACTTAAATTTTGTTTTTTAAGAGTTACCGATAGAATATATAACTTTTACCCAAAAGCTACCGATAGAACTGCTGATTCTCCAAAACTATATAAACTTCTTTCTCAATTAAAGAGAATAAAAGATGGTGAAGATAGATCCTAAATTTCAGAACATAATGAATAAGTATGGTGCTAAGTTTGGCGACAATTTCCAATCCAATTTAGACCAGCCTTCTTCTGGTGCATTTACAAAAGATTATGACACTTTCAAAAAAGAATCCTTGAGATTAGAAAATTCTCTTTACGAGCGCGCCTGCGCATTTGCATCTTCAAGCATCAATTGATTATATCCATTTAAACATAACTCCAGCTTCAGCTTACACATTATCAATTTTGGTCGCATTTACTTTGGTCTTCTTTGGAATTTTCATCGGTTTCATAACCTTCATTCTTGGCTTCCCTCAGATATTCATTGCATTATTCTTAGTTATTCTCGGCATCGTCGCGCTAAAACCTCTCTCTAAGTTCCCTATTTACCTGGCACAAAAAAGAAGACTCCAAGCTTCCAATCAAATGGTTTTATGCATTTTATACATAGTCATCTACATGCGCCATACTTCTAATTTAGAGCACGCAATCAAATTCGCAGGCGAGCATGTTGGCAATCCTTTGGCCTTGGATTTACGAAAAATTTATTGGGATGTTGAAACTAACAAATTTCATACTATCCAAGAATCTGTAGAGAATTATTTGCAGAATTGGAAGGATTATAATTTGGCTTTCGTCGAATCTTTTCACTTGATAGAATCTTCTTTATACGAATCCTCAGAAGTTAGAAGAATAGAACTATTAGAAAAAGGTTTGGCAGTGATTTTGGAAGGCACTTATGATAGCATGTTACACTATGCCCAGGAAGTCAAGTCTCCAATTACAATGCTCCATATGCTTGGAGTAATTCTGCCTATTTTAGGATTAATAGTTTTGCCTTTGATGGGCTCCTTCCTCGGCGTGAAATGGTACCATGTTGCTTTGATGTATAATATCCTCTTGCCATTAGTTGTATTTTTCATCGGCTACAATATCCTCTCTAAGCGCCCAGTCGGTTATGCACAGTCGGATATTAGTGCAATTCCCCAATTTGAACAATTAAGAAAAGCTTCAATCAAACTTTCAAAGACCCAGGAAATTCTTGTCGACCCAAAATATATCGCATTAATGCTTTTTTTTGTCTTATTCATGATTGGCCTTTCTCCAATTTTATTACACTTCATTGCTCCTGACACAGAAATTTATCTTACTGATAATATTTTACTCTTAGATTATAGAGAAACAGACGCAGGAATTATTGTAGGTCCATTTGGTCTTGGTGCAACTCTGTTAAGTCTATTCATCCCAATAGCCCTGGCAATCTCTCTCGGCGCTTATTATTCTTTCAAGGCAAACAAACTAATAAAAATAAGAGAAGAGACTCAAAAATTAGAAACAGAATTCAGGGGCGCAATCTTCCAATTAGGGAATAGAATTGGTGGTGGCATGCCTGCAGAAACTGCTTTTGGTAAGGTTTCTCAGGGCCTCTCTGGCTCCCCAACTGGCAAATTTCTTGGCATAGTCGACTATAATATCAAACAGCAGGGCATGAACTTACAGGATGCAATCTTCAACAACAAAACTGGCGCAATGATTTCTTATCCCTCTGCATTGATTGAGAGCACCATGAAAGTTCTAGTTGAGTCTGCAAGGAAAGGTCCCCAGGTTGTTTCCAAGGCTTTATTGAGCATTGCAGATTACTTGGATAGGATTTATAAGGTCTCTGAAAGATTAAAAGATTTACTATCCGAGATCACTTCTTCAATGCGCTCCCAGGTTTCTTTCTTGACCCCATTGATTGCTGGGATCGTCGTAGGTATTGGTGCAATGATCACTACAATTATTGGCGGACTATCAACTTCCATGGGCTTAGCAACTGGTGGTGCAGACGCAAGCATCGCCTCGGGCGCATCTGGTTTGGCAAACATCTTTCCTTTAGAAAAATTAATGTCCCCATATTTTTTGCAAATAATAGTTGGCTTGTATGTCGTCGAAATGGTCATAGTTCTGACTATCCATGCGAATGGTATAGATAATGGTGTTGACAAACTCAATGAAGAATATACATTAGGTAAAAATTTATATAGAGGCACAATGTTATATATACTAATTGCAGCTATCACAATCTTCGGATTTAATATGCTGGCTTTGGCAGTAGGTAAAATATAATGACACTTCAAACAATCGTCTTCATAATACTTGCTATTGCTTTGATGGTGATTACACTAATCTTTATTTCAGGTTTGAAAAATGCGGTCAATTAACAAAAAGGGTGATGCAACCACTACAGAAATTCCTTATGTGATCTTGGCAATAGTTCTTCTAGTTTTGGGCATTGGTATTTTTTTGATCTTCAAATCCAATTTTTTGAATGCAACCTCGGCAAGAGAAACCATGTGCTACTTGTCCAACAATGTTAAGAGTACTGGTGCCGCCTTTGCATTTTTTCCCTCAATGTGCTCATTAGAAATCATTTCAGAAAGTGAAACTATGACTAAAGTAGAATTTGCTTCTTTGCTTCGCAGAACTTGGTGGATGTATCTGCAGGGTGCAGAAGATTTGGGCAATGTTGGTGACGAAGTTTTTCTTGTTTACCAGTTTACTCCCACAGAAGACATTCTTCTAAAAGATTATTTTGATTACTCATTAAAACACAACAGGGGCGTATCAATAGATGATATTTCAAAATCTGATTATGCTTATTTGGAAAAGAATACTAATGGTAATACATTATGCTTCGATAAATCTGGTGATGATAATCCAATAAATAGTCTTTATTTGA
>CAYYMN010000018.1:11151-16728 GCA_964473075.1 Candidatus Woesearchaeota archaeon | reverse complement strand
TAATTCCTTTTCCATCCCCAATTTTCCAATCAAACTATAAACTTCTTTTGCTTTCTTAATATCCTCAATTTTGCTTTCAACAACAACTGATTCTGCTAAATGCCCTCTTTTTTTCACTAAAAATTTATTCATAGTTGCCGCGATTGCGCTTCTTAATGCTTTTCTTCTTTCTTTAATATTTATCTTCAAATCATAAATTTTCTCAGCACGTGGCGGATGCGCAGTTCTTCCTCCGACTGTGTTGGGTGCGAATGCCCCTACAAAATAAAAATTCAATCCTCTTCTTGATAACACTTTTCTTGGTGTCCTTGATTGCCCTTTTCCATATGTAGTTTTATAATCATGCCTTCTTTTTGAGATCCAAGATGTTTGTTTCTTTCCTGCTGTTGGCTTAACTCCATATGGCTGCACACTATGTGACTGTTGTACTAGGACTGCTTTTTTGATAATGTCTGGCCTAAACTTTTCTTCGAACTGTACTGGCAAACTTACTTCCTTCCCTTTCTTTCCATCCATTCCAATTATTGCCTCTTTCATCTTTGTTTAGACTCCAAACTTGTGTATGAAATATTATTTTGATATATTTTCTTAAATGCTCTTGATGCTTCTGTGATTCCAATAGGCCTCTTAGTCGCCCCTGGCACAGAACCTTTGACTAATATATAATCATTCTTGACTTCTCCATAGCTAATGAATCCCCCTTTAGGATTTATTTCTTCCGGCTTGCTTCCGATCTTTACACTGATTTTATTATATTCTGTTCTCAAATGATACCCCCATTTGCCTGCTTGTGCAACAGTATACAGCACTCTATTTGGATGCCATGGTCCTAAGGTCCCAATTCCTCTAACTCCTTTTTCTGATTTATGTTGCAATCTTTTTGGATGCACCCTTTTGGTTACTCCACAGAATCCTTTCCCTTTGGTTACAGCATGCACATCAACAAACTGATTATTTTTGAAAACCTCAGAAACTTTGATTTCTTTATTTAATAATGATATGGCATAAGTATTTGCATCATTAAGATTTCCACCCACACATATTTCTAACATATCCGGTTTTTTCTTTCCTAGGGAAGTTAGTTTTGGCTGGGTATATACAACGATCCTTACTTCGTCATATCTTTCAGGTGCTTTCCCATCTTTTTTAGGAATATCTGTTTTTCTCTCTAATTCCTTGTCTAATTTTTTTGAGAACACCTCGCCTGTCAACTTTAATGCTTGATCTTCATCTAATGTATAATATCTTATAGAATAAACTTTCACTGGCGGACACTCCACGACTGTAACTGGTGTGAAGATATCCATACCTTTTCTATGCGAATTAGGATTTATTTCTTTGATGAGAACATGCGTCATTCCAACTTTGTATCCGATAAACCCTAACAATTTCTTTTCATTTCCCTTGGTCCATGATCTAATTCTTGGAGCATGCTTTCTACTTCGATTGTGCGGCCAATATTGCAAACTTCCTCGTCTTGGATGATGTTTGTGTCCCATAGTAATTTTTAGTCTACTTTCTTTTTTATTCTGTCCTCTTCGGACAACAGGTTTATAGACATCGAACCTGCACTCGCCTTTTTGAGAATCAAAACCTAAGTCTTGTGTTCGACACTTTGTGTGAACTCCCAATCTAATTTGAGTAATGTATTAAATGCAACACTCAGTCTGCATTTTGTTTTATCAGAAAAAAATTTAATGGTTTAAATAACTTTCGCGTCCTCTCCTCATTCCTTCGTTTTTTTCAAATCTCATTTTCCCCCCTAAAAAGCAAATATTTATATAACTCTCACTCTTTTTTATTCCTAGAAGTCAAAATGAGCTTAACTCCAAGAAAATACATATTACCTGAAGCAGCGATGGAAAAAATCCTTAAGAAAGTTGGCGCTGCAAGAGTTTCTGATGAAGCTAAAGAGAAATTCCGAGAAATTTTAGAAGAAATTGCAGAAGAGATTGGCGAGAAAGCTGTTCGTTTAGCAGGTCATGCTGGTCGAAAAACTGTTAAGGGTTCTGATATTAAAGAAGCTACTAAGTAAATGAGAACTGAAGAAGATAATTTAGAAAATATTTTGGATAGTAAAAATTATTCTTTTTTAGAAGGTAAACTCAAAAGTCAATTCAGAGAACAAGCATTAATAGTCATGGCAAAACTTGACTTTGAAAGAACTCTTCCTTATCTTAAAGAGAGATTAAAAAATATTCCTATAATTTCTTATAAATGGAAAGGGCATCCGATTTATTATGATCCATTTATTTTGACTATGGATGTAATAATAGAAGATCAAATTGATAGAAGTAATGTTCAAAAAGCAATAGATAGATTTAAACCTCTTACAGACCATGAAAAAAGGTTCTTTGAGTATGTTTTTGAATGTATATTTTATGTGGAACCTAATAAAAGGCAAGAAATAATATTATAAAATAATCTGGTAATTATCCCTAATTTGAATTAACTGAAATTAACTGATCATCTTCATAGGCTTCTAAAATACTTACCCATAGAGTGCAATATGTAATAATACTAGGATACTACAAACAACGAAATAAATCCCAATCTTTTTTAATTCATTTATTCTTCTTTTTATGATGCATCTATTTAATCAAATTAATTTGGCTTTATCAGATACTGAAAATGTTGAAAGGTTCCTTACAAATAAACCATTTGATTGGTCCAATAAAACTAAAAGGTTAGCTGTTAGTAAATGGTTGAAATCTCTATATAATTTATCAACAAAAAATATTGAAAATCCTCCCAATTTAGAACCATTACTTTTTGTTCTTTCAGATAAAATTTGTATTGAAGAAAAAGGTAGGATTTTTATATTCTTAAGAAGTTTATTGAAAGATTATTATAATATTCCTAATTCTCCTACTTTTTTACTCCACACAGATATGATTAATTTTATTATTTCAAGAGTTCTTCATTGGGAGACTATTTCACAAAATTTTTATGATCTAAGTACAAAAGGTTTAAGTTCTTTAAGTAACCGCCCTTCAGCTTCAACTTTTTTTTGTAAAATTAAAGAGTTCCATCCTAGAAGACTTTACACAAAGCATCCTTGGAATGAAGTTCAAGTATTGAGTATTAGATCTTTGTCTACAAAAACAATTATTAATTTAATTAATGAAGAACCTATATTTGGTCATAGATTTTTTTTAGGTTTAGAACCTGGTCCAGCTTTTGGAATTGCTTTATTAGATGGTCATCATAGAGTTTATGAACTTTACAAACGTTTCATAAATGCCCAACTTACTTCTCAGGGAACATCCTTTGGTACCAATGGTGATACTCAGATCCAAGCATTTGAAAAATGGTAGCTGTATGTACTGCAAGCCATTCTTGATTTAGCCACCCTTCTTTTGGAAAAGTTTCAATTTGGGTTCCTTTTACATTCAAACCAATTTCTTTCAATCTTTCAAGTGCAAGTTTAACTGTTGATTCATGAGGAAAATAACTATTAGATCTATTATTAATCATTTCAAGATTTAATGGACCCATTCCATATGAAAAAAACATTTCTCCTGCAGTAAGAACTTTTTCTCCACTAGCGACTTGCACATGTTCTTGAAGTTCAAAACCTAATTTAAGTCTTCCTAAACTATCTACAATGTAAGTTTGTGGATGTGTAAATTCATTTTCGTTGAGATATTTTTCTAATTCTCTTAAATCTTCAATAGTTGCAACTATTCTTCCTAAATTTTCTCTTCCTTTAATTCTATCATCTTCATTTCCAAGAAAACTATAATCCAAAGACCTTGTACCTAATTTTTTTAATGCTCTATTTGCCAATTTCTTAAGATTAGGTTCTTGAGAGACTGATTGTAATAATTCCCTTCCTCTTAAATCTTTATTAGCCATTAAGGAATAAATAATACTTTTTTTAATCTCAAATTCGGAATCATTAAAAATCTCTCTATTTAGAAATAAGCCTGCTAGAATAAAATAACTTCGACTATCCCCAGAAATTCCTAAAGCAATAATTGCATCTCTTCGGACAATGAGCTCTTCGTCAAAGACAGATTTGCATATTTCTTCAAAAGATTCTCTTTTCTTCTCTTTTGCTAAATCTAATAATTTCCTACATTTTCTATAAGTTTCATTGTTCTGAATCATATTTTCTCTCTTAGACAACTCTTTTATAAACCTATTTCTTTTGGGATTTTATTGGAATCTTAAATTTTCATTAAATGTGTTTAATATTTCTCTAACTTGATCTGTAATTTCTACTCTTGCTCTTCCACGATAAATTTCACTTTCATTGCTTACAAAATAAGGATCTATTGCATGTCTTTTTTCAAGGTCGTTAAAAAAAACCATAGAGAGTAAACATTTCATATTTCTTTGTAATTCTTTTTCTAAGCTGGGTGTAACAAATAAAAGATCCATATCAGAATCAATTTTATTTTCTCTTGCACCACTTCCAACAATATAAATTCCTTGAATTCTATAGTTTTCAGGATTATTTTCAGAATTTTTAGCTAAAATTTTTGCAGTATTTGTATAGACATATAACAGATTCACTAATCCTCTTCGCACTCTTTCCGAGATTATATTTCTAGGGTTAAATATAGGTAATTGATAAACTTCATAATATTTCTCTGGTAAATCAACATCGAATCTCATTTTATCCTCAAAATTTTCATTAAAAGCAATTATATAAATCTTCTGGTTTTGTTCCCACTAAAAAGAAGTTACTTAAACCCTGGCAACCCGCCAAAATCAGAGAAAGAACCATCCTTAGAAAGATCCTTGTATTCAGGCTCAGCCTTTTCATCCTTATAATCTGAAGGCACCTTTAACTGCCTATAGTCATCGCTTGGCTGGTTATACCACTTTTTAATATTCTTATAGAAAGATACAGTAATCCCCTCTAAGAAAGCAATAATTACAACGAAAATAAACTTAAAAATCGCCTTTATGATTCTCCATAGATCTGCCAAATATCACACCTCTAATGTATATTCTTTTTTTTCTTGTTCTCCATCTATGCTAATCTGCCTTATTAATTTTCCTTTTCTTATTGCATACAACCTTGCTTTCGCAAAATCATTCAAATATTCTTTGGGTATTTCTAAATCATTAATTTCAAATGTATGCTTGATGAACACTTTTTTATAATCCTTCATCACATCAAACGTCAAATCCTTGACTAACTTCTCATCCTTCATCTTAAATGAACAAAAATCAGCCTTTGGTTCTTCATTATCTTTATTATTAGATTTTGCAGCCTTCGGATTTTTCACTTTTGTCTTCAAAGTTCCTTTATCTGTGCTGAATGATAATAGTATCAATGCTACTGGAAACTTCTCAAATAAATCCTGTATTTGTTTCTTACTCATTTCAGTATCAATCATAAAAGTTCTTACGCCTGCAAACTGCTTCATTCCAGCTAGTTCAAAATCAATTTCTTTTGAGATATCTTTTTGTGTAGTAATAATTCCTCCGGTAACATGCGTTTTTCCATTGATTGTCTCAGCAAGTTCATAAGCAAACTCCCCTGCAAACTCAAAGCTTGTATTTATTGAATAAGCTCTTCCTTTTGTTATCTGCACCAAAGCCTTATTTTCGTAAGCCCCT
>CAYYMN010000018.1:0-11141 GCA_964473075.1 Candidatus Woesearchaeota archaeon | reverse complement strand
CTTTTCCATATCTTGTGAATTGTCTCCTTACAAAATTATCCACTTTTTTCTCGGCAATCTTTCTGATGAAGTTCATAATTCTAAAATAATTCTAGTTATTTATAATATTTGCTAAAATCTTGCTTACCCTTTAGAATCCCATCCAAAAAAATAAAGGGTAAAACTATAAATTCCAATACTTAGGTTTAATTCTAACATTTCCTTCAGCATTAATCTCAAAACAATGATGTTTACCTTCATCCTGAACTCTTTTTGGTTTTGAATCCATTCCTATTGCTCGAACCTTAACCTTCGGCGCAAGATTCATTAATGATAACCATTGTTCACCATTTACTTCTTTGACAGGAATGTTAATCTCCATCTTTAACAAATCCCTCTCTTTGTAATTTTTCCATGATTTTATTAGCTTGTTCCATTGGTATATGCAAACTATAAATTAAATCAAGAATACTAATATTCTTTTTTCCCTCTGTTCTGAATTCATTAATTAATTCTCTTATTTTTTTCTCTGCATTATAATCATTTAAAGTTTCAGTAATTAAAATATGACTCTTCAAAACTTTAACTTCCTCTTTCAGATATTCAACTTCTTGATACAGATTTTTCATAATTTTTCTATCCCATTTAGCCTTAATAAAGCTTTCTCAGAAAATTCCGGAAATCTCTCAGAGTTCCAATCTTTTCAACTCAATAGAAATCGCATTCTCATTCACTCGAATATAACTTGGGCATAAAACATATGGATACTTTTTTTCGGCACAATAATTCAAAACCTCAGCATTAAACTTCACAACTACATTCAATCCTCTTTTATCTCGATGCAAAATTTCATAGTCTTTCAGATCTTGTTTCACTTGCTCCTGCATTCTTAATATTTTTTTCAGTTTATTCTTTTTTAATGGCTTCAAAATTTCCTTGTAAAATCTTGGATGCACTTTTGAAATTGACATAGCATCTCTTGCACAATCAAAATAACTTGGATTGTTCGTCGAAATCCATCCTCCATATCCGCATTCTACAGGCTTCCATTTCCCAAAGCTGCCGACTATAATATCAGAATACTTCCCATTGCATAATTTATTGTCCCCTATCGCCCCTGAAGCATCTTCAATGACTAAGCATCCTGCTTTCTTGCAAATTGTTTTAATTTTTCTCAGTGGCTGTTCAGCAAAATATCCTGCGAATGAACTAAATATTATCGCCGACGCATTTCTGGCTTTCTTCTTCAAATCCTTCAGATCAATTACTCCATAATCAGTCTTCACTTCAACAATATTCAAGTTAAAATACTGCGGATAACCTTTATACGAAAACCATCCTCCTTGGTCTGGGATCAAAATATCTGGTCGAGGATTTATTTTTTTGGCAATATGCATGGCAAGAAATATCGCAAAATTACACCTTTCTGTAACATGCACATGTTTATGCTTGGTTAATTTCCTTAGTTTCTCATCTAATTTCAAACTTAATTTCTCTATGTCGTCCATACTTATATCAACTCACTAGCCTAGGAAAAATATCTTCCACTTTAATAATCTTTTTTAATTGCTATTATTATACTAACATTATGAAATATCCCGCAATAGTCTCTTTAGTCCTGCAAAAGGGTGTAGATAATATTTCTATTCCCGATTCAATTCGCTTCCAAGCTTTGACTGAAGCAGGTTCTTTACTTCTCAAAGAAAACAATTTTGAAGAATCCGCAAAAGCTTTCGCAAAAGCAAATAATCTCTCTGAACTTATAAAAACTGGCGACTGGCTGATGCAGCAAACTTTTTACAAGGAAGCATCCTATTTCTACAGATTTACTAAAGACAAAATGAGAATAGAAACTTGTGCTCATGCCTGCTTAAACACTAGTAAGTTCCAAGAGGCTAAAATTTTGTTCCAAGTTGTTAATAACCAGGCTATGATATCTTTCCTTATGGACAATTTTGGTGTTTAGTAAAGAATATAAACTTTCTTTTACTTTTCTTATTCATGTCAAAAAAAACATTTTACATTAGCACTGCAATTGATTATGTAAATGCTCAGCCCCATTTGGGCCATGCTTATGAAAAAGTTTGCGCAGATGCAATTGCTCGTTGGCATCGTTTAAACAATGAAGATGTTTTCTTTGTAACTGGAACTGATGAGAACGCCCAGAAAAATGTTACTGCTGCAAAAGAAAAAGGAATGCCAGTTAGTGCTTTTGTAGATTTGAATGTAAAAAAATTTCAGGATCTTTGTAAACTTTATAATATTTCAAATGATTATTTTGTTAGAACCACTGAAGAGCGCCATCACAAAGTTGCTCAAGAAATATTCAAAAAAATGTTTGACAAGGGTGATATTTACAAAAGTTACTATGAAGGTCTATATTGTGAAGGTTGTGAGGCTTACATAACTGAAAAAGAATTATTCGAAGGTAAATGTCCAGAGCACAAAAAAGAACCTAAAAAAATAAAAGAAGAATGCTACTTTTTTAAAGCTTCTAAATACGAACAAAAAGTTTTGAAATTGATTTCTAGTGAAAATTTCATAATTCCATTATCAAAAAGAAAAGAAATGGTCTCTAGATTAAAAGAAGAAGGTTTGAAAGATTTGTGTGTTAGTCGTAGTAATGTTGAATGGGGGGTTTCAGTTCCATTTGATGAATCTCATAAAGTTTATGTTTGGCTTGAAGCTTTAGAAAATTATATTAGTTGTCTGGACTACCCAAAAGGAAATCTATACAAAAAATATTGGAAAGATAATAAAAATAAATATCATCTTATTGGTAAGGGCATTAATTTCTTCCATTCAATAGTCTGGCCTGCAGTTTTAATGTCTGCTGAGATCCCATTGCCTAAGACAATAATTGTCCATGGTTATGTGAACATTGGTGGAGAAAAAATGTCAAAATCCTTAGGTAATGTTGTTGATCCAATTACTCTTCCACAAAAATATCCTATTGATTCTTTGAGGTATTATTTAATGCGTCATATCCCCTTTGGTGAAGATGGTGATTTTACATATGAAACTCTGATTGAGCGACACAATAGCGAGTTAGTCAATGGTTTAGGAAATTTGCACGCACGTACATTGTCCATGATTGAAAAATATTATAATGGAAAAATAATCAAATCCTCTAAGAATGACCTCCCCAAAAAATTCAATTACAATAAGTTTGAAGAATCAATGGATAATTTTGAACTTCACAATGCTTTATCAGAAATTCTGCACTTTGTTAATGAATGCAACAAATACATTAATGACAATGTACCATGGGAACTTGCAAAGAAAAACAAAAAACGCTTAGATATTGTTATGTATAATTTAGTAGATTCATTAAGAATAATTTCAATATTAATAGAACCATTTATGCCAGAAACTTCTGAAAAGATCCAAAAATCTTTAGGGATGAAAAAGAAAGAAGACTATTCAAAGGCAAAGTTTGGTTTACTAGGTAATAATAAGATTGAAAAAATAGGCTATTTATTTACAAGAATCGACGAGGTAGAAAAAATGAAAGAAACATTAATCGAAAAACCAGTTGCAATCAAACCAATAATCCAATTTGAAGACTTTGAAAAATTAGATTTGAGGATTGGAAAAATAATCAAAGCAGAACCTCATCCAAATGCAGACAAATTATATATTTTACAAGTAGACTTTGGTGATCATAAAAGACAGATTGTTGCAGGTATTAAACAACATTACAAAATTGAAGAATTAATCAACAAAAAAATAACAGTGATAGTAAACTTACAACCAACTATTCTTCGTGGTGTTGAAAGTCAGGGAATGTTACTGGCTGCAGTCGACAAAGATAAAGTAATTTTAATCACACCAGAAAAAGACATTCACCAAGGCTCTAGAGTTTCTTAATTTTTTTTAAAACTTTTTTAATCACTTCCTTCTTAATAAAATATAATTAAGCTGCTTCGAATAAGTTAGTTTCTTGTCTTTGAAATGTTCAAAAAATCCAATTAATTCAAAATCTCCTTGTTTATCAATTAATAATTTTAATTCTTCTGGAAAAATATTTTTAGTATAAACATTTTTTTCCTTCAAAACTTTATGTTTACCATGATCATTAATTTTCAAAATCATATTCTCTAATAATATTTGTTTTAACACATTATAAATTTTCATTTCATAGGTAGTTGTAACTTTGATTCCATCTTTCTCTTCAGTCCATTCAGATTTATCTTCAATTTTTTTCCAATCTAATCTAAAATTTTCAATAAAATATAATCCTCTTGTTTTCAAACATTTTGACATACAATCTAAATGATCTAAAAAATTTTTATTACTATTAATATATGAAATTGAACCCATCATTATGAATGCGAAATCAACCTTTTCTTTTAGACGAAAATTACACATATTAGCATTGATTGTTTCAGCTTTAGGATACTTCTTTTTTACATACTTAATCATATTCTTATTCAAATCTAATAAAGTCAACTTGTAACCCCTCTTTAAAATTTCTTCTGCTTGAATGCTCGGTCCACAACAAACATCTAAAAGACTATGCATTTTTATACCCCTTTTTTTACTAATCATTTCAAAGAAATTTATCTGCTTTTTTGAATCTATAAAACTAAATGCAATTTCATAATATTTTGGGTAATCATAAATCATAATCTCCATCTATTCTAATTATTTATTAATTTTTTCTTAATTGGGCTACACAGCAGTTAAAAATAGAAATGAGCCCGATGAGATTTGAACTCACGACCCCTGCCTTATCAGAGCAGTGCTATACCAGGCTAAGCCACGGGCTCGTATAGACAATTGGTTTTCTCGATTATTTATAAAGTTTTTTGTAGATTAAAAAATGGCGCCCCAGCCAGGACTCGAACCTAGAACCGCATGATTAACAGTCATGTGCTCCACCATTGAGCTACTGGGGCATATCCTCAGGAAAGTTTTATTTTCTTTATATAAATTTCTATTAATACTTATCAAATTCATACTAACAATCTTTATATACTAATAATTTTTTAAAAATTTCTATGTCACTTTTCCATAAACCTAAAGACAATGAATACATAGAATTTGATCCTAAATTAGAAGAACAATTAGAGCAGATGCTTCCTTTAAAAAAATCTCTTCCTATCCCTCCTCAAGTTTTTAATCCTCTCCCAAATCTAGATCCTGCATATGTAAAATTATCCGGTCATTCTCTTCCTTTTCCTTCTTCTCCTCCTCTTAATATTCCATATTCCCTTCTTTTCTCCAACTCCACAGAAGAAGAACCTAAAATAGATCCATTAGATTTTACTGAGGAAGATCCAGTCTCAACTCCTTTGCTAGAATCCTCACAAGAATCACTTCCTCCAATATTCCAACCAGAATTACCAAAAATAGTTCTGCCAAGCTCTTCTACAAGATCAGATCCTCCTATAGCCGAACCTGTTTTCCAAAGCATACTTCAAGATCCTCATAAATTAAACTCATCTTCCTTTTCTAAATCTATTGTAGGTTCTGCGTTAAGTCTTGCTCTTTTATTAACCCCTGCACAATGTAAGAATAATCCTCTTCTAGAAACTTCTTCCACAAAACCATTAGCAACATCAGTAATCCAACTATCTTCAGTATTAGAAAATCCAATCGAAGTATTAGTCCCTCCAACCGAAATATCTCAGCAAAAGATATTTTCTCTAGTAGGAGATTCATTGGTCATCCATCCTGAAGACACATTTGGTGCAAGTTCCTATGCTCAAGTCCTGGCTTCATATTCCTTGGAAGAATTACTTCAATTAGATCATAGTTCTCAACTTTCCTTAGTTTCACGAGCAAGGGTAACACAAGCTTCCTATCCCTATGTAATGGAACTAACAAAATCTTTAATCGATTACAATTTTTCTTCCTTTAAGAATTTAGATTTATCTGCAGAAGGCCTAAGAGATCCTAAAAAGAATTCTTTTTTTCAAGCACCTTTAACTTTACCCTTGGACTATCTGACTATCTTTGACTATGCTGAGAATTCTCCACAAACCATTGAAGATGACCTCCTTACTATTAACTGCTTGGTTCAAGGTGCGGGTTTGTCTAAATATGCTCTTGCTACTTCAGAGAATGATTGGACCCCTAAAAGCCTTGTAGAATTATCTGAACTTTCTTTACTTGATCAGATTGCCCTGGTCACACGAAATGCCCCTGAGAAAGATATTTTCTTGTTAGATTTTCTTGCCAATGCTATCAACTCTAATCCGAGGGCCTTTTATGCAGTTGACACTTCATATTCAGGTTTAACCAATTCCCAAAAGAATATTCTAGCTTTCGGTGCAGAAGTTGAAATTTCTCCTAATTATCCTATTGACCAGAGATTGGAATCTGAACAATCATTCAGAGATTCTCTTTCCCCATTAGAAAAACTAGCAACTGATTATTTAGAAGTTTCAAGATTCAGTCAAGAAATTCCTTATTTCGAAGAAGAAAATAAAAGAATGCTGAGAGACATTTCTTTGCAGATGGCTACACTTTATAATAAACCCCAAAGAACAAATGTTTCAGATTTGTCTTCATTTAATCATGCCGATCGTTTAGAGATTGCCCGCTCTTTATACCAGAATGCAAATGATCGCCATGATACTAAAACATATATGACTTTTGATGATATTTTAGACTTAGTAAATTTGGGCTCTGAACAAAAGATTACTTCCAAAGAAATTTATGAATCCACTAACTTTAGAAGATCAAATTCCATTTCACAAAGAGTTGCAGATAGACGAGCTCAGATTTTAGAAGACTATATGCGCTTAGGAATAAATGGCAAGAAATCAGATTTTGTCAGAGCAGCAGCAGAGCAGTATGGTGTTAGTGAATCTACAATTTATAGAGATTTAAAATTATTGAACGAAACTGCAATTGAACCTCAATATTTACTCTAATCCAAAAATTCTTTCTTCTTGATTTTAGAAGGCAGATAAACTTCAGAGATAAAACTAATCCCTTTCGCACTCAACGCCTGAATTTCTGCTTTTGCTCCAAACTCTTTCATCATTCTTAGTTGCCTTTGCCAATCTTTATTATCTTTGAACCAATCGTATGCAGAAACTTGCTTCATCCGAGCCAGATCTTGATCATTTAATTTAATCAAATGTTTCTTAAGATCATATTTCTCTATATCATCAGCAGTTATTCCCAAAAATCTAACATTAGGTATAGTTAATTTATCAGATGCGAATGCCAATGCAATCGACCCATATTTAATTACAGAATAAATATAAAATCCCCAGCAATCAAAATCTGTCAATACATAAATAGGCAAATTTTTCTCCTCAGAAACCCTTTGCAACAACCTTCTAATCCCTCTGGTGGTCTGCCCTTGTGAAGTTACAAGAATGCAATTATTTTTTTGCCAAAATTTGTCCTCATTCAGCCTTTCAAAGATGGATGCTTTTTCCATATACAATACATATTCTGCCTCCACTTTTTTGAAATTCAGTTCATCAGTGATCGATGGAATAGAATACCCTCCTCTTCCTAACTTAGCACAATCAATAATATCTCCTGCATCATCCAACACAATCTTTCCAACCATGCTCCCCATCTTGTTCGCAGAAACATGCAATTGCTCTCTGGATAATCCTGTGATTACTTCAAGGTCTTCGATTGCACGATCACTCTCAACCTGCTCATCAACAATATTCACTTTCGTTCCTGGGATAGTCCTCTTAGCCATGTAGAAAACCCCTCTTAAGTGCTCATGCTTCCCGCTCTCGATTAATTCTCTTTTGATTATTGATGCAACTTCTATCGTCTGCAAGAATTTTTTTGTGTGTGCTACATTAAAGAAATTTCTTGTTCCATACTTATCTCCCAACTTCAAGGTCTTGGATTTTTTATCATAAACAATATTAGACAAATTTCTCAATTGAAAACTTATTTCAGGATTTTTCCCTTTCTTGATTTGCTCAACTATCTTCTCTCCCCACGCTTTCAAAATTCTCTTTGGATCATCTCTATTCATCTTTCAGTTCCCCTTGCTTCTCCCCGAATGCAACATTCCCTCCTTTGATTTCAATGTCTTTGTCTTCATTGATCCCTGCTAATAAATCTTTCATTCCTTTCTTCAAAGTTTTTTCTAATTCTTCCTGAATCTTTTCTTTCTTTTCTTCGCTTAATTCTGCTAATGCGGCTGCAAGTTCAGGAATATACTTCTCGAATAAATTAACCCTCTCTTGTTGCTCTCTCGCACGAACATTTTTTCGGATATATAGTGCAAGCTTTCTTCCAACTTCTTGTATTGCAAGTTTAACTTCTTTCATGATTTCTGGATATGATGCCACAGCTTCTTTGCTCTCTGAAGTGAATGGCACCCACACTGATGCAATGTGCACAACTATTACAATCGGTCCTGCAGGTAATGTTCCTTTTGATTGCGATATGCCATAATTCTTCCATGCAGTTTGTATGATCGATTTAGTCAGAACACATGCCCCAGCTTGATGCTGTAATGGTACTTTGTTTGCATACCTAATTATTCTTGCAAAATCATCCTTTGGCAAATCTCCTCCAAACGCAAGGCTTACTTCAACTAAAAATGGATTACCTCTGTAAACAAATGGAGATCGTGTAATAGCAGTATAAAATTCAGCATTGATTTCCTTCTTCAACCCTTTCAATAATCTCTCTTCTCCGATTGGCGACAAGCAATCTGTTGGTGGTGCCATGATTTTCACATTCTTTATTGTTTGAAATATTTTATCTGCTTCTTCCCGGGTAATATTCTTTGGTTTAGCATTAGTTTCTAATCCTGCTTTCTCACAAATCTCTTTTGCAACTGAATGGCTCACTCGACTGAAATCTTCTTGTAAGAATGAACTCAGGGTATGACTCTTTGTATCTTTAAGCATTTTTATTAAAATTCCCAATTCAATTCCATATGGATGCGGCTTGATTTCCTTTGGCTCTTTTGGCAAATCATTACTCGCTCTAGGATATTCAACAACTTGCCCTTCTGGCGATTTAAAAATTATTTGCGCATGCGGATTTGAAATAGCAGTTAACTGTAAAAATTCTTCAATGCTTGATTTTCCTTCATGGTATTTTCCTTCTAATTCAATCTGCACTTTAGTTCCATGTTCTTTCCCTTCCCATTCCCTTTCTTCATACTTTAAAATCTCTGGTTCATTTGTTTTGGTATTCAGATGCAATTCATAGTAATGTGCCTTTGCATGAGGTCCAATTTTAGAAATAATCCTTATTGGTTTTCCAGTTGTTAATTGTCCATATAATGCTGCTGCAGATACCCCTATACCTTGCTGTCCACGACTGTTATGACATGTAATTCCTCCAATTCCTCCAACAAAATTTTCACACTCTGGAACTGAAATATCATAAACATATTCATACCCTTCATTTATCACTTCAATGGATTTGATTTTGACAAAAGCTAAATCTCCTAGTTCATAACTTTGTTCTAAAACTCCTAAAACTTTTCCTTCATTACATTCAATTGCTCTTCTTTTTGCACCTATGCTATATCTTTTATAAATATGTGATTCATTTATTCCATTTCCATAAACCACAACTTTATGAGTCCAAGTTTTTTCTTTTCCTAATCCTTTTTCAAAATCTTTTTTATAACTGCTTGTAACCCCATTCATTAAAAATAAATACTGCAATTGTAAAGCTAAAATTTTACTTTTTGTACCAAACATCAGTGCATTTCCTCTTTTTAATCTGTGTCCATCACCTTGGCAGTAAGCATCAATAAAATGCATCCTCAAATCTTTATTCGTTCTGAACACAAACTCTGGAATTTTTTTCCCATTAGCTAATTTTCCACAAACATTTCTAATAAACTTTACAAATAAGTTTCCAAATAATTTTACTCTTATTGAAGCATTGTCTCTATTTTCAATAGTGCAATTTAATCCAAATATTCTCCCAAAGTTAACAACTTCATTGATTAATTCATTTTCATGTTTTCCAAAAGTGAATCCTAATTGTCGAATATCAGAATGACCTTCAGCAACAAATAACCCTAATAATCTTATAAAATTTTTATCCAATTGTATTGTCACTGGGGTATTCGTTTCTTTTCCATGATAATATGTTCTTATAATACAATCCTTGACTTTATATTTCAATCCAAATTTCAAAACTAAATGCAATGGCAAAAATTTCTTATTTTCATATTGCTTAAATGAATCATCTAATATATCCACGTCTTTATATTGATAATATTTTCTAGACTTATCTGTAGTTTTGTGAATTATTTTTGAATTTTCTTTAATCTCCTTTAATATTTCTTCGCTGACTCCATAAACATACATCCAGTTTTCTTCAATATCTTTTAATGGAATATATTCTAGAATGTTGATTTCTTTAATATCATCAATTTCGGGTAATCTCTTTGGTACAACAATATGACTTCCTTCTTTTAAATTTCTAGCCTCAATACTCTCAATTTTTCCATTATTGAAAGCAAATAAACTATGGCATCCTGTGACTTTAATTTCTTTATTATATTCTGTTTTAATTTTAAAAATTTCATTCTCTCTTTTATGTTTTATAACATGACTAACTTTTTTTAGATAATATCCATTATTTTTTGGATCAAACGCAGGTACGAATACATTCAAATGGCTTATTTCTTTAAGATCTTCATCATTCTTTAAGTATGAATCCACAAATTCTCCAATCTGAATTAATTCAACTTTCCCATTTCTTTGGATCAAAATAGGTTCATCTGCAGTTAACGATTGCTTTAATCTATGAAACTTGCTTCCATATAATAATTTTGCAAAAATGTTTGGAATCTGCGCCTTTACAATTCCAGGTCCATTATCTTCAACAGTAACTTTATATCTTTCAGGCGAAGTATCTTCAACGAATACTTTTATTTCCGGTAGAACTTTCATCTCTTCAGCTGCATCTACTGAATTATCCACAGCTTCTTTTACCGCAGTCAGCAAAGCCTTTCTAGGATTATCAAAACCTAATAAATGCCTGTTTTTAGTGAAAAATTCAGAGATTGAAATTGCTTGTTGCTTCTCAGCCAAATACTCTGCAGTAGTCTTGTTTTTATTTTTCTCGTCGGTTAATTTTGTCTGTGTCACTTTTTCTTTGTCCTTTTTAGTCATTAATAAATCTTTCGCAATTAAGGCTCTGTAGAACAGTTTTGTATTCTTAGACCCTGAAAGCTAAAAATAAAGAAT
>CAYYMN010000017.1:4783-19886 GCA_964473075.1 Candidatus Woesearchaeota archaeon | reverse complement strand
GAAGCGGAGCAGGCGAGCGCAGCGAGACCCTTTAGGGTGGAGAGGAGGTCAAATTTTTAGAATAGATTTAATTTTAGAAACAAACATAACAGCTTTTACTCTTAGTCCTTCAACTTCTTGTTTGCTAAATTTTGTCATTGTGGAATATGTTGCGTCTTCTCTTTTGTTTTTTGTTTCAACATAGAAAAGCACATCTTGATAGTCTAGTAATCTTGAGAAAATTTCAATGTCCTCTGAAGTTAGTTCTTTTTTGTAGAATTCTTTGATAAGGAGGCATAATGTTGCTAGATGATTTTTTGAGGAGTAGCCTTTTGTCATGATAAGTGCTAATGCGGCATGATAACAGGTATAGTAACAACCAGTAATTGCCCAATCATAAAATTGAAGATCAATGTTACTTTTTACAAAGCGTAGATTGTGTTCTGATTTGAGAATGTGCCCTTGAATTTCTTCATAGTCCAGATCTTGTTTTTTGATGGTTTCTTTACTGAGGAATTCTTGGATTTTTTCATTCAAATAATTTGAATTGTCTGTTAATTTTTGAAGATCATATTCTTTCATTTTGGATCACTTCATAATAATAGATTTGGTTTAATATTGGATATCCTGTTGATATTGCTGATTGTATTACTTTGTCATCTTTAAGTTTTAGTTCTTTTAGGAAATCTTTATAATTTATTTGAAATGTGCTAATTTTTGTTGCATGAAGTGCGTCTGCTTCTTTTTCTGCTTCTGTTGTTTGAATTTTTTTATTAGTGATAATTAGTAAATCAATATCTGATTCTTTTGTGAATGTGCCTTTTGCAGTTGATCCAAAGAGAATTATAAAAACAGGTTTTTCTGGGAGTGTTTTTATGTAACTGGAGATTGCTTCTTTTTTTTCGAAGGGAAGTTTTTCGAAGCGTTCTATATCGAAGAGTGCCTTAATAGCAAAGACTTTTTTATTGTTTTTAAGTTGAAATTGTTTTAAATTGCCTTCTTTTTTTGATTCTAGGATTTTTTCTTTTTCTAATTCTTTTAAATATCTAGTGATACTTTGACCATATTGGTTTGTTTCTCTGGCTAGGCTTCTTAGATGGAATCTTTGATGCTTTTTGTATAAAACTTGTAGGATTTTCTCAATGCCAGGTTTTAGTATTGTTGTCATTTTGTGAACTATTGTTGTAATTGTTTAGACATTTAAATAATTTGCTGTTTGCTTCTTTTTGTATCTTAATAAAGCTAGAAATTTTCGGAAACTTTTCAGAATCTTTGAGAATATGCAAAGTATAACTTAACTTTTGGACTAAGGCGTAATAATGGTAATAACGAATAGAATAAGGAAAATTTAGGTAAATATGGTATGGGTATTGTTTATAAAGGATAGGGATTACTAATATATTAGTAAACTATATAAATTACTTAACTTACCAATATAACATGGCAAGAGACAATGTAAAAGCAAGACGAATTATCCTTGAACTCCTTCATTGTCAAGATGGTTCACTTACTAAATATCATCTGGCAAAAGAAACTCAGACAAATATTTCTTGGGTCATTAACTTCTTGCGAAAGCTGGAAAAGAAGAAATTAGTGAAAGTAACCAAAGTCCTTAATGTGGATAAATTAATTGATTATTATCTTACTTTAGAAAAACGACCAAAGTACTTTGATTTTTTTATCCAACAACCAAAGGAGTATTTCCTCTTCCAAAAAAAAATACATGCTTTAACTACATATGCTGCGGAGAATAGTATTTCCCATCATCTTTTTCTCACACGATTTGATGCTTATACCAAAGAAGAAGATATACAAGCATGGAAAGATGAATTATTCAAAAAAGGATTGGTTGGCAGAGGAAATGTAAGGATTATTGTTGCTTATGATGATTATATTTTTAAGTTTACACAAAAGATTAATGGATTGCATCTTGTGACAATTCCTTTCCTCCTCATTGATTTAAAAAGAGAAGGCGGAGTCTGTATGCAGGCATATGAATATTTGGTGAAAAAATATGTACCATGACAAAGAAACTAAAATATCTTATCATTATTTGCAACAAGTGATTATGCATCTTGAGGAACCATTATGTTTGTTAGGAGGTTGGGCAGTGTATTTTACAGTGAATTCTAATTTTGAAAAAGAAAGAGGAAGATAATATCTTGGTTCTCGTGATATTGATTTAGGTTTTTATGATATTAAGACTATGGAAAAAACAATGAAAAAGCTAGAGCAACTTGGTTTTAATAAATTATCTTTTCGCTATTTTAAAGAATTACATACAGAAACAATGCGGGAGTTGAACAAGGAAGAAGCAAGAAAAGTGCCTTTACATGATATCTTTCCAATGTATGTTGATTTGATTATTGCAAAAACAGATGTCTCAATGAAAACAAAGCTTGGGTTTATGCCTATTGATGAGCCGTTACTTTTGCATGTTTTTGAAGCAGGAAAAAAGAATGAGGTGAGAGAGTTTGGCAGGCAGGTAACTATGCCGAGTCCTGCTTTGTTGATAGCTATGAAGATTTGTTCAATTAGAGGAAGGGATAAAGAACACAAGAGGGTTAAGGATTTTTGTGATTTGACTGCGCTTTGTTTGTATAGTGATGTTGCAATTGAGAAATTGAAAGAAGAAGTGCATTATTTTGTTTCCAGGAATAAAGTCAAACAGAATCTCAAGGCATTAGATAAAGCTGACTATGCTCAAGTTGTGCGATTTTTAGGGATTGATGAAACTATTCTTGTTGATTTGATAGAAAGATTGACAGCATAACTTATATCTATTTACTTTATGAAGGCTATTGTTTTTAATTTGAATTGGATTGTAGTTTTACTAAGGTTGTAATTGAGTATAACAAAGTATAAAAAGCAAATATTTTATGTGGTTAAGAATGCAATTGACTTTAGCGGAACCGAGGTTATTGAGAGAAAGTATCAATATTATTTCTGAGTTAGTAAATGAAGTTACATTGAAGATTGGCAGGGAAAAAATTGAGATTGTGGCTATTGATCCTGCGAATGTTGCATTGGTAGATTACAAGTTGCTTTCTTCGGCGTTTATAGAGTATAATGTGCAAGAGCCTGAGGATTTGGCAATTAATCTTGAACATTTGAAGCAGGTATTGAAGAGGGCGAAGCCGAATGATGTTGTTTGTATATCTTTAGATGAAGGGAAGAATAGGTTAACTTTATTGTTGAAAGGGGATGGAACCAGAACTTTTAATATCCCATTGATTACGATTGATGAAGTGGAACAAAAAGTGCCTAATTTGCAGTTCGGGACAAAGGTGACCATGTCTTCAAATCGGTTTGATGATGCAATAGAAGATATGAGTATTGTTTCTGAGTCATTATCTTTGGTGAGTCATCCTGATAAGTTCTTGATCAAGTCTGAGTCTAATTTGAAGGATGCGATGGTGGAGATGCCAACCTGTGAAGATTTGGTTGTGGAGTTAACAGGGGATGCTTTATCATCTAAATATTCGATTGAGTATTTGAAGAAAATATCAAAGGCAAGTAAATTATCGGATAGTGTTGTGTTGGAGTTTGGACCTGATTATCCTTTACGTGCGGAATATAAGTTGATGGATAAACTGCGGTTGAGTTTCATTCTTGCACCAAGAGTTAGTAATGATTAATATTCTTTTAAAATTAATGTGATCTTTGCTATGAGTTCATCAAATTGTTCTTTGTAGTTATCCATTTAGTACTAACCTCCAAAACTCTTCTGGATTATTTAATAAAATATGATCTTTTAATGCTTGTTTGCCTAGATTTTCATCTTTTGCAGTAAGCATTTGAGTAAATTCTTTTTTTGTGATGAAGATAGGATTAATTTTTATTTTATAGACTGTTTCGTACTTTGAAAAAGAAATGGATTTGTTACCTTTTTGATTAATTATTAATATATCAATATCTGATTCTTTTCTGATATTTCTTTTTGCATAGCTTCCAAAGAGAATTATTATTTCTTCTGTGTTTAATTCAGTAGTGATTTTATTGATTACTGGTTGTTTTTTTAAGTATTCTGCTTTTTCTTCTTCAGAACTGATTGTTAGATAAGATTTTATTATTGGATTTTTGTTTAAGGTGAGAGTTTTTGCTTTGCCGATTATTTGTGTGGTAATTAAATTTGTCATTCCTTTTATTGTTCTATGAAATGTTGCATATGGAATTTTTAGGATATTACTTAATTTATGCATAGTGTATGATTCATTCTGATGTTTACCTAAATAATTAAGGATTGATAGCTGGTTATCCATTTTTGGTTAATATTATCCATTAATGATATATAATACTTTCTATTGAATTCTAATAATTTCTTTTCTTTTTAATCTTGAAGAAGTAGATGTATAATCCTATGATGATTATTGCGACTATTGCATAAAGATAGAAGTTTAAATTTGGATAAGAGTCTTCTTCTGGAGCCATTTGAATTGGTTTTTCATTTGCTAACTGACAGGCACCATCTTCACAGCCATTAACACAAGGAAGAATAGAATAAGTTGCTAGACCATCAATGCTGCAAAAGTATTCTTTTATATTATCATCCGTACATTCATCTTTGTATATTTCATCATTGTCTGTAACTTGACCAAATTCATATTTGTCTTTGCCGTTATCAGTATCTTCACAAACTGCAAGAGAAAATGGAATTAATAGTAAAAATAGGAACAATGTTTGAAATTTCATAATTTATTAAATGGAGATTTAGTTTATAACTTTTTTGGGAGAGATTTTATTTTTTTGAGTTCTTTTTTTACTACTTTTGTTTCTTTAACAATATCTTTTTCTATTGTTTGAATGTCTTTGTCAATATCTTTAGTTAGTAGTTCTGTGTCTTTCTTAACTTCTTTTTTTATTTTTTTATAGTCGGCTTTTCCTTGGATCTCGTGAAGGTGGTGCTTTCCAACAGGTTGTTCATAGAAGGGCAGGGCTTTTACAAGCTTTGGGGTGCGTTCGATGTTCTCGAATAATTTCAATACAGTCTTTACGCGGCTTACCTTGCCTGCAGTCTCGACTTCTTTGGTTAGTTTTGTTGCTTCTTTTGAAAATTCCAGACCTTCATGAAAGACTAATTGGAAAGATCGGATTTCTTTTGGGAGCTCTGCATAAATTAGTATAGGTTCGAGAACTCTGAATATTAAAAAGAAGGGAAAGATTGCTATTATGTCCAACCAGCAAGTTTTGATGAAGTTCTTGAAGTTTCTTATTCTTAGATATTTGAATATTAGGTCTATTGCAAAGATTGCTATGATTAAATAATCGAGGATTAAAAGAATTAAATGATATTTAGTTGCTATGTCTTCAAAGAAGAATTCTATGATTATGATTGGGATTAGGAATAGAACTGCTACTGGGACTAGGCGATCAATAATTATTTCTATTAAAGAATATAGATTTCTTTTCATTTAGACTAATTGAGATTAGAATATTAATAAATGTTACCAAAAAGATTATATAAGCTGTTTTCTTTCTATTAGTATATGGTGAGGTGGGTTTATGTAGTTGTTTTTTTGTTTTTGGTTAGTTTTGTGTATGCTGAAACGAATGGATGTTGTCAGGTGACTACTAGTGGGGATAGTTGTGTGTATACTTCTGAGAGCAATTGTGCTGATGCTAATTATTTTAGTTCTGGTGCTTTATGTGAAAATACTAATGAGTGTAGCACAGGATGTTGTGTTATTTCAGAGGGGTGTTTTGAGGGGACAGGAGAGTATACTTGTTCTTTGAGTTCTGGAATTTTTTATGATGGACAGGAATGTTCTGGGGTTAGTGAATGCGAGATGACTTGTTGTAAGTTTGGGAGTGATTATAGTTTTATTTATTCTGGTGAGTGTCAAGGTTTGATTGATGAATATGGGAGTGAGATTGAAAGTATTTCTGTTGATACTGAAGCTGAGTGTGAGGAGTTTGAAGATTTAGAAGAGAAAGGGTGTTGTGTTTCTACGAGCGGGTGTAGTTATGTTACTCAAGAAGAATGTGGGGTTTCTAGTTATGATGCTTCTGGGTTTGGGTTCTTTGAGAATGAATATTGTGATGGTGTTGCTGCTTATTTGGCTGAGAAAGATTATGAGGCGAAAGATTATTGTGATTGTGAGTTGGTTGAAGGGAATGCTTGTGATGAGGATTTGATGAATATTGTTGAAGTGGATAGTTGTGGGAATTATGGGGCTGTTGTTGAGGAGTGTGATTTTCCGGATGAGATGTGTACTGTTGGAGAGGGTGGTGCTTCGTGTAGCATTGGAGAATGTTTTTTTGATTTGCCGGAAATGTTAGAGAAGTATAATCCTTTGTGGGAAAATGAGTTTCAAAATTATGAATCAAGATGTTTGTATGAGGGACCTGCCGGGAATTATCAGGATAGACCAGGGTCGAGGCATTATGTTATTAGATGTGTTGTTGGGGAATTGATATTAGAACCTTGTGATGATCTTAGAGGAACAGTTTGTGTGGATGATTATTTGGATGGATTCGATTGGGCAAATTGTGTTGATAATAATGTTGAGGATGTTGAGGGGGATGTTACAACTGTACCTATTGGTGAAAAGTTTTGGGAGTATTATACTAGTGGAGAAGTTAGTGAGGCTTGTTCTAAGGCTGTTGTGAATTGTGATGTTGCTTTTGGGAAGACTAGTGGTGTGGATTTTCAGAGAGAGTGTGATGGAAATTGTTTCTGTTTGAGGAAAGAATGGAGTATGTTGATGGCTGAATATTGTAATGCTGGAGGGGATTGTGGGAATGATGTTAATTTGGTTGAAGGATTTAGTGATGGTAATTTTGAGATGAATCGTGAAACTATGAGTGTTGGGGGAAATTTTTTGGCTGATACTACTTCTGTTGGTTGTGGTGATGGTTGTACTGATGAAGCTATAACAGCAGATGATGCTAGAGGAATACAGTGCTATGATGAAAATATGGATTGCACTTTTTTTACTTGGGATAAGATTAGTGAGGATTATATGGAAAGTTTGAAAATAAGAAAGACTGGGTTTATAGGTTTTTTTACTTTTTTAGAGTATGTTAATGTTGATCCTGATTTTTTGAGTTTAGTTACTGAGTATGATGTAAAGGATGATGTGAGTTATGAGATTATAGGATATTGGGAATTAATTTGGTATTTGTCTGAACCTTATTATTTGGAGTTTTTTGGAGGGAGTGCTCATGGTCAATGTGGTGAGACTATGGGATATTTTAAAATGGCTAGTAATCCTCAAGAAAATTGGGTTGAGACTATAAATTTTTTAGTTGATTCCTGTGATTTTGTTTCCATAGATTTTGAAGAATTAGTTATCTTAGGAGAAGCTTTAGTGTACGAAAATATTGTTTTTGATGCTGAAGATTCAACGAGGTCTAGTCTTATTGATGCACCTGAGTTTGAATCTAAAGATGATTTTATTCCAGTAACTATTTCTTCCTCTTGTGGTTCGTGGATTGCGCCGGCTACAGATGATTGTGAATTATGTGATGTTGGATGGTCTGAAGGGGGAATTGCTATCGAGGATGAGAATGGGGAAGTGTTTGAAAATTATGAGTGTTCTGAATATAGATGCAGATCCCTAGGAAGAGATTGTCAGTGGATTGAGGGCAATCTAGGGACAGGAAGGGCTAATTGTATCAATGCGCCTGTGGATACTACTCCGCCTGTGATTTCGTTGTGGGAAGAAGAAATGGTTCTAGAGAATTATGAGTATACTGAAGATGATGATAAAACTGTAATTGTGAATGCGCCAGTTGGTTTAATGCATTTGCCTGTATTGACTGATGATTTCTCCAGATGTAAAATTAGTGATGATCCGCAAACAGAATTGTATACAAGTTTGGAAGACAAGGAGACTTTTTATGATAGTTTAGATTATTTAGTTGAAGATCCGTTATTAGGATATAGTCAGGAGCATAATTTTACTTATTTTATTGGTGATGGGGCAACAGAGTATAATTTTTATGTATGGTGCGAGAATTTTAATGATTTACCAACACCGACTTTTTATATGTTTGAAGTTACAACAACAAGTGAGCCGGATACTGATGCGCCTGAGATTGAAGGGATTTATCCGAATAGTGGGTCGTATGTGAAGGCAGATGGGACTAGTGTGGATGTGACATTGTATCTAAATGAGAATGCTTATTGTAAATATTCTAATGGGGATATAGATTATTCGTTGATGACGAGTGAGTTTTTATCATGTGCTGAGAGTGATGGAATATTTGATTATGTGTGTATCACAACGATTCCCTTGAGTGCTGGGATGACGAGTTTGTATATCAAATGTTCGGATACCTCTGGAAATATCATGTCTATTGCGGAGAATTGGTATGTGTCGCAGTCATTGCCATTGTTGATAGTACAGACTTCGCCAACTGGAACTTTGTATTCAAATGAGGTTGTGTTGCAGGTGAAGACAGAAGATGGGGCAGACAATGGGAATGCTGTGTGTTATTATGAGGGTGCTGGATCAGTGAAGCAGGAAATGTTTGTTTCGAGCGGGACTTATCATGAGCAACCCTTGAATCTGGAGAAAGGAAGTTATGTTTATACAATCAATTGTGAAGATTCTTTAGGGAATAGTGCGACTTCTGAGATTAATTTTGTTGTGGACAAGGATGAGAGTGCGGCGGAGATTACTGGGGTGTATTATCTGGGAACAAATGTGTATGTATTAACTAATGAAGCGACGAGTTGTCAGTACAAGACAGAGAGTTTTAGTTATGGGAATGGATATGACATGGGAGGAGTTGCATCAACTGCGCATAGTTTTACTGTTTCAGATTTGACTTTGGATTATTATATTAATTGCATTGATGCGTATGCAAATACTTTAGAGGGAGTCAAGATTAATTTAGGGTATTTGATAGAGTAGAAAGCTTTTTTATGATTTTTTTGATGTCAATGTGTTTGCCTTCTATACAAATGAAAATGTTGTAAATGGAATGTAAATAATTTTTTTAATTTTTTTTATTTTGTTGTGTGTTAATAGTAATATTAATGTGATTCTATTTTTATCCTGAATGAATAGAAATGAATGAAGTTGTTTTATTAAATAGTTAAAGTGGAGAAGTTAAGTTAAAATTATTTTTTTGTTGGAAAGTTATTTAAAGCTTTAAGTTAATATTCTGCTCGTATGGAAAAGGGGCTGGTAGCTAAGGCTTTGTTTATGATAGTTATTATTATAATGGCTACTTTTACTGTTTCGAATTTTGTTAGTGCTGAAGAAAGTAATTTGTGTTGTGAGAAGACTGAAGGGGGGGATAGTTGTGTGTATACTTCTGGAGATAGTTGTGATAGTGATTATTTGACTGCACCAACTTCGTGTGAGCAGACTTCTTATTGCAAGCCTGGGTGTTGTGTTTCGGAGCTGGGGGTGTGTTCGAAGAGTGTTGGGCAGGCAACTTGTGAGAGTTTGGAAGGATATTCTTGGTATGAGGGGACTGCTTGTGAGATTGATGCGTGTCAGGAAGAGTGTTGTGTGATTGGAGAGGCGCAATGTTTTTTGTCGACAGAAGCTTATTGCAGTAATGTTGTTTCGGGGTTTGAAGATCTGGAGTTAGATTGGAGGGATGTGGAGTCTGAATCAGAGTGTGTTAATGTTTGTGAGGCTTCCAACAAAGGTTGTTGTGTTTCTGGAGATAGTTGTACTTATACTTCAAAAGGGTTGTGTGAGTATGATGGTGTTGATCTGAGTTCTGGGGTTGGATTCTATGATGAGACCTATTGTTCTGAGGTGGGGATTTGTGGGTGCGTGAATAATGAGGATGATAAAAGATGCGTGGATGAGGATGTGTATTATTTTGATTCTTGTGGAAACCAGGATGTTATTGCGGATGATTGTGATTATGCTCAAGGTGATTGGTGTGGGACTGATGATGTTGGTGAGGTAATGTGTATGAGCACTGATTGTGATGATACTTTTGATGGGATGTATTATATTGGATCAGAAGAGGGAGTTCTTAGGAATACGCATGATTTGAAGATTGGTGGTGCTAGAGAGAATGGGGAATCATGGTGTTTGTATGAGAGTCCTGCCGGGGATTTTAAAGATAGACCTGGATCGCAGCATTATCGGGCAATTTGTTATTTTGGGGAAGAGATAATTGAACCTTGTGAGGATTATAGGCAGGAGATTTGTATTCAATATCCTTATGGGGATTACAAAGGAGAATCAGGTTCTGCATGCATTGATAATGATAATGAATTGTTTAATCCGGATATTACAACTGTTACTGTAGGAAGTGATTGGGATGATTCTTCGTTAGTTAGTACTTGTTCTGCTGGGAATTTGGAGTGTCCGGTATTATATTCTGTTACTTCTTGGACTGATACAACTTGGGAGGCTGCGAGAAATTTGAATTGTTTATCTCCTGATTGGGTTCTTGATGCTTCATATTATTGTATGAGCAAAGGTGATTGTGGCGCGAATGCGAATCTTGTTGAAGAGTTTACTGATAGTTCTTTTGGGATGATTAAATCGCAGGATTGGATTGGTGGAGAGCTTGCTCCAAATGCTACTGAAGAGGAAGGTACAAGGCATAAAACAATTATTGGGTATGATGATTGTGTTGAGGATTTTAATTTAGAAGCAGACCCTGAGACTGGGGAAGTGTATTGTGATAAGGCTAAAATAATGTATTGTGATGTTGAGAAAGATGGGGATGTTGAAAATGTTTTTGGGTGTGAATTTATTAATTCTGTAGGAGAGATTTATGATCATGAATTAAATTATGCTGATGAATCTATGTCAGATCAATTACTTGCTTCAGAGTGGATATATAATTATGGAGTTTATTCTGGATTACTTGGTGTTTCTGAACAAATAGGAAGTGAGATTGATTCACAGGTGAGTCCTTCATTGGGTTTACCTATTACTCTTTTTATTATTAATGCTCAGGCAGTCTTGGCTTATGATATTTTATTTTATTCTTTTGGAGGAGGGATTGCTCATGTTGCTGAGGAGACTTTTCAATTAGGAATGTTATTTGAAAATGAAATGGGAAGCCTTTTATGGGATTTTGCTCCTGCAATTACTGCAATCATTACAGTTTTGTTTCAGTATGGAAATATTATGTCTGAGGATGATCCATTAATGGAGTTGGAAAAATCTCATCAATATGCAATAGCAAACTATATTGGGGCAGGGTTGTCTGCAGTTTTGTATTTGGCACCAGCTTTGATACAAGGAGGGTCTGCATTTGGGCCTTGGGGATTAATAGTAGCAGCTGTTGTTCTTGTTGTTGCAGCAGTATTAATGTCTGGAGGAGAAACAAAAGAGGTTATGATTACTAGTCAATGTATGCCTTGGCTGCCGTCGTCTGGAGGGGATTATTGTACTTTATGTGATATTCCGGTTATATTTGGAGGATTGGCTTTGAGTGATAGTGAAGGAAATATTTTGAGAGGATATGAATGCACTGAATACAAATGCAAATCTCTAGGAATGGCTTGCGAGTTTATCTCAGAAAATCAAGGGACTGATAGACCAAAGTGCATTGCTTCTGAAATTAATGATGTTAATCATCCAATAATTGAAAATGCTTCTTTGATTGGAGATTATGAATCATTAGAAGTTGATTTTTTGAAGGATAATTATTTGATTGTAAAGGAGAAAGTGCAGCCTTATACATTCTTTGGGTTTGGGATTGAGACTGATGAGCCTTCACAGTGCAAGATTGAAGAAGCAACACAAGAGGGTAGTTTAATGCCGGAGAATTTTGATGCAATGGAGATGTTTTTCCCAGATTCGTATTTTGATTATGTGCATAACCAGTCGTGGATATTGATGCCTGAGACAAAGTATAGTTTTTATATCATGTGTACCGATATTAATGGTATTGCACATGAGGCACCATTTGTTTTGCAAGTAGAAACTGATGCAGGAGCGGATTTGACGCCGCCAATGATTGAGGCAACAAGCATAGTCAATGGAGGGTATGTTTCGGCGTTGGCAACTGAGACAGAGTTGGCTGTTTATACAAGTGAGCCTGTGGAAGATTGTAGGTGGTCGAGCCTGGATACAGAATATAGTCTGATGGAGAATTATTTCTTGTGTTCGGGGATACCATCAAGCGTGAGTCCTTACTTTGAGAATGAGTGTGTGGGTATATTAAATGTTACTGAGGGGACAAATGGGTATTATATAGCGTGCATTGATGGAGCAGGAAATGCGAATACTGAGAATTATTATTTCTCGCTGCAGAGCACTGTGCCAATGAATATTGATTATGTGTCGCCAAATGGAGAGACGATTTATTTGGATACTGTGACGATGCAGGTGCAGACTTCTAGCGGGGCGGAGAATGGAAAAGCTGTGTGCAGTTATGATGGGATTGAGTTTTTTGAGAGCAATACTTCATTGCATAAGCAGGTGCTGGAAAATTTGGTTGCGGGAAGTTATGCGTATGGGATTAGTTGCATGGATGTTGCTGGGAATGTGAATGAATCTATGATTAGTTTTGTGATTGATATTGATGTTAGTGAGCCAGAAATAATTTTGGTATATAATACTGAGAGCACTGTGTATTATACTCTGGATGAAGATGCAACTTGTGAAGTTTATTATGAGGACTTTAGTTTTGGAGCAGGGACTGATGTAACTGGTGGGAGTTTTACTTTGACTGGGGTAGAGGAATATTATTTGAAGTGCCAGGATATATTCGGGAATACTGGAGAGTGGGTTATTAATGTTTGAAATATTTTTTCTTATGAAGAAATAAAGGAGTGGTTGAAAAATGGAAAAATTAGAGAATTTAAAAGATGAGGAACGAGCAAAGATAGTTGTTGAAGAAATAGAGAAGTTTAAAAAACTGATTAAGGGGCATGAGAAAATTCTTTATGCTATTGGGAAGCTTTAATGGTTGAGAATGTGGTTGATTAAAGTTTTGTTTTTTATGTTCCTTAATTGGATTAATTTTAGTCTTCCTTCTTTTGTTTTTTTCGACGATACAAAGACGCCTACTCAGCCTCACCGGCAACTGAGGTGTTTGGAGCCGAAGGCGACTGAATTAAGAAAAATCACAGACTAGATTAATTGACACATGATTCAAATTTAACAAAAAGTTTATATATTCTGGAGATAGATATTAGGAAATATGGATAAAAGAGGGCAGGCAACATTATTTATTATATTAGGAATTGTGTTAGTTGTTTTAGTAGCATTATATTTTATTGCAGTGCAGCAGGATATCATTCCGCCGATATTAGGGGGGAGTAGTGCGGGAGAAGAAATGAGTGATGTGGATAATCATATAGAGGAATGTTTAGAAGAAATTGGTGGGGATTATGTGACAATTATTGGGTTGCAGGGAGGGTATCTGTCGCCTGATGCTGGGACTTATAGATTGTATAATGATTCGAAAGTGAGTTACTTATGTTGGAATCAGGTGGATGTGAAGACATGTACAAATAGGATGTTAACAGAAGAGCATATGGAGGAAGAGTTGAAGGATGCGATGAGCGAGGCATTGAAGACTTGTATAAATGTTTATGATTATAGTGATGATGCAACGATGTCAGAAAGCTGGGATCTTAGTGTTGATGTACAGAGAGATTCTGTGAGTTTTGTACTTTATTATCCAATACAGATTGTTAAAGGAGAGGATGTGGCGTCTCAGGATGAGTTCAAAGAATCATTGAATGTGCCATTAGGAGAATTGTATGAAGTGTCACAGGATGTTGTGAATGATCATGCAATCTATGGGGATTTTGAGCAGTTGATTTATATGTTGTCTAAATTAAGCAGGTATACTATTTATAAAAATAAACCTTATCCTGATGTGTTGTATCAGATTAAATTGAGAGAAGGGGATTATGTTTTCCAATTTGGAATTCAAGGCGAAGAGAATGTTTAGATTAGTTTTTTAATCCTTTGAAATTTTAATTTTTGATGTTTGCAGATAAGTCATAAAGTTCTTTCAATTTTTTCTTTAATATTTTTGTATTAATCAGTTTAGTTTTGTATTCTGAAATTAGTGCTGGGGATAAATTTCTGTTTAGTGAGTACTCTGCAACTTCCTTGTCTTTGCTTTTACATAAAATCACTCCTACTGATGGATTTTCATGTTCTTTTTTTACATTTCTGTCTAATGCTTCTAAGTAGAAGTTTAATTTGCCTAGAAATTCTGGTTTGTAATCTTCAACTTTTAGTTCAAATGCAACCAAGCATTGCAAATTTCTATGATAAAATAATAAGTCAATGTAATAATCATTATTTCCAACTTGGATTCTGTATTCTTGGCCAATGAAAGCAAAGTCCTTTCCGAGTTCTAATATGAAGTCTTTGAAATTGTTGATGAGTGCAGATTGCAAATCTTTTTCTGTGAAATTTTTTGGAAGATTGAGAAAGTCTAATAGGTATGTATCTTTGAATTGAGATGCAATTTTTGATTTTTGATCTAATTCTCGTGACACTGTTGCGAGTTTTTGTGTTGAAAGAATAGTTCTTTCGAAATAGCATGAATTGATTTGTCTTTCAAGTTCTCTTGTTGAATATTTTTCTTTAATACACAAATCTATGTAAAATTCTTTTTTTTCTATTGGTTTAGCTTGTGAAAGGATAAGTAAATTATTAGTCCAATTCAATTCTCTCAGCAGTGCTGAGAGTTTTGGATATTTTGAATAAGTTTCATAAAACTGTTTCATTCTCCAAATATTTTGACTTGAAAAACCTTTTAGTTCTGGTTCTTTTTTTGAAATATAATCTGCAAGTTCTGATACTATTCCTTTTCCCCATTTAGAATTCTTGACTTTATTACTAATATATTTTCCAACTTGCCAATAGAGTTCTATTAATTCTTTGTTTACTGAAATTAATGCTTTTTCTTTGGCAGTTTGGATTAATGAAATAATTTTTGTGAATTCTTTTTCTTTTGTATTGATGATTTTCATTTTTGTTATTGTAAAAAATTCGCTTAAAAAAGGTTTGCTAGAAAAATCCGGAAGATTACCGGCACCTTTTAAGAAAAGCTGCACCAAAAATAAAAAAGTTTGATCAAAGGAAGAGAATAGGAATCCTTTTATTTTAGTTTGTATTTTATTTTAGTTATGAAAGTATTATTTGTTTGCAATCAGAATCAAAATAGAAGCAAGACTGCAGAAGAGTTGTTTAGTGAGAAATTTAAAACTAAGTCTGCT
>CAYYMN010000017.1:0-4773 GCA_964473075.1 Candidatus Woesearchaeota archaeon | reverse complement strand
GACTTTATAATTCTAAACCTATTTCGGAGAAAGAAATTAAGTGGGCTGATGTTGTTATTGTTATGGAAGATTTTCAAAGAAGTGAAATCGCGAAAAGGTTTCCAAAACTTTATTTACAAAAGAGGATTTTGTCTTTAGAAGTACCTGATTATTATCATTATCAACAATGGGAATTGATTGAACTTTTAAAAATTAAAATGAAAAAGTTGTTATGACCATTCTTCTATTTGTTTCAGTGCTTTTTCTTTGGAAGTAAAGATTTTTGTTTCTGCTATTGAATATTCAGAAAGCCTTCTTGTAACTTTGTATATTTTTCCTTTTGAGGTTTGAAGTTCTTGAATTGTTATTTCCTAATTGTTCATAGTTTATTTTTGAAAAAAATCCTTTAAATGTGTTTATGAGAAAAATTAGGAAATCTTTCGGAAATATTGATGGGAGAAAGAGAATATTTATAAATCTTAAACTTATATTCTTTTAATAAATCATAGGTGAGTATAGTTGAAAAAAGGGTTGATATTATTATTTGTAATATTATTGGTTAGTTTTAGTTATGGGCTTGATGCATGTTGTGAAATGGATTCTAATGGGAATTGGTGTCAGTATACTGATGAGGATAGTTGTGATAGTAATTATTTGATGGCATATACTTCGTGTGATCAGACTTCGTATTGTGAGGCGGGGTGTTGTTATTCTTCTGATTCTGGTTCTTGTTATAAAAGTACACCGCGGGCAACATGTGAGGCTGAGGGCGGGACTTGGAGTGATTCTTCTGCGTGTGATATTGATCAATGTGTGAAAGGGTGTTGTACCATTGGTGATCAAGCATTCTTTGTGACTGAAGTTAAATGTAAAAGTGTGGGTGCTGGGTATGAGGAAGCTGCTGTGAATTTTGATGCAACCATAGGAACAGAGGCAACTTGTTTGGAGTCTGTGAAGAATTTGAACATGGGATGTTGTGTTACTGAAGAGAGTGCGATATTTGTTACAAGGGAAGAATGTACGACAGCTTCAACAGAAGTTACAACTAATTTTACTGCGTTAGGGTTTCATGATGGGATGTTATGTTCGAATGAGTTGCTTTCTACTGAGTGTGTGAAGCAGCAGAGCACTGGGTGTTATAATGGGAAAGTTTATTGGTATGATTCTTGTGGAAATCGAGAGAATATTTATAGTTCTGATGAGAGAGCATCTTTTAATGAAGGTTATGTATTGAATGATATTGATTCTTGTGTTGCGAGTGTGAATGATGATTCTTGTGGGAATTGTGATTATGCACAGGGGGCTATTTGTGGTGCGGATGAAAATAATATCATGGCTATTGGAGAGTATACTTGTGTGGATTTGACTTGTGAAGAAGTTTATGAGAATGATGCGAGTCCGTTATCTGGGGATGAGAAAAAGAATGGGGAGTCATGGTGTATTTATGATTCGAAGGTTGGAGAAGCATTGGATACTGTTGGGTCGCGACACTATAGGCATTTGTGCATCAATGGTGAAGAGATGGTTGAGCCTTGCATTGATTATAGAGAGGAAATTTGTGTTGGCGGAGTTTTAGGAGAGGATGTATTAGAAACTTTGGAGGCGTTGCATCTTGGGGATGGGGATTATGTCGAGGCTGCGTGTCGTGAGAATAGGTATCAAGATTGTAGTGCTTGTAATGATGTGACTCTTGGGGTGTCTGATCAGTATGAATGTTGTAATTATGAGGATCTTAGGGATTGTTATTGGTTGCCAATGGAAGGGAGTACTTGTGAAAAGGATAAGGATTGTAATTTAGGGTATGTATGTTCTGGTGGAGTTTGTGAGGATCCGGATGGGGATGTTGAGCCAGGGATTTGTGTTGGGCAGGTGCCGCATGGGTTGAAATTCTGGGAGGAGAGTTCTGAGGTGTGCAATGTGGGTTCGACTACTTGTACTTTGACGAAGAGATTAGGTGGATGGAGCAGGGTTCTTGGTGGTAAGGATAATGCGGATAAGTGGGAGACTATTGATGAGAATCCTGATGGGTGCAGTGATAGAAGTTGGGCTGTTGCACAGAATGTTTATTGTAGATCGTTAGGGGATTGCGGGGCATGGTATAATTTTGTAGGGGATACTGGTGTGGAAGGGTTTTCTTCGATGTTGTTTGATGAGGAATTCTTTTTTGATATGGATGCGTTGACTTCAAGTGATTTGCCAGATTGGGGATATATGCAGAGCGTGGATGTGGATGATGATGAGGGTTGGGGGTTCTTTAGTTCGAGCATTTGGAAGAATCCTGTGACTTATATTGGAATTGCTTCGGCTGTTACTTCTGTGTTAGGGAATATTCCTAGTTGTGTTGAGAGTGAAGAGAAGGCATGTGATGATAAAGATAATAAATGTGCAGATGGCGAGGAATGTAATAAAGATAGGGTTTGTGTAGAAAAAGAGAAAGATGAATGTAGAAGTTTAATAGATTGTACTGATGCTGCTGAGGCTGGTTATTTTTTTGATTGTGTGAAGGGTAAATGTGTAGAAAAGGAAAAAGTAAAGGAAAAAGTAGTGGGTGCAGTAGCATCTAAAGCACCAATTAATCCGATGTATACTACTGCAGGAGATGAAGCTAAAGAAGGTTTAAGTAAAGTTTCTGAAGCTAAGGGTTGGTTTGAGGGGTTTGAAGTAGGTGGATGTTTGTTCAAGTCAGCAGTACCTTTACCAGCAAAATGGTTAAATATAGATAAAAGTGCGTTAACAAAAAGTATGAATTGGATTACCATTGCAGCAGCGGCATACTTAGCAGTGGAATATCTAGCTGATAATGAAACTACGATCACATACACAGTAACCTGCGGGAATTGGCAGCCACCAAAGGGAGGGGATAATTGTGAGTTGTGCAATGATGAAAATACTCCATGCTCAGAATACAGATGCAAGTCTCTAGGTGCTGCGTGCGCGCTAGTGAATGAGGGTTCAGGGAATGAGAGTTGTGTGGCAATGGATATCAATGATGTGAACTCGCCAATCATTACTCCATTAGATTCAGTATTAGAAGAACAAGAATTTACTTATGAAGAGATTACTGATCAAGGAGATCCAGGGTATGAAATAGAGGAAAAGATTTCTGCGTTCACACCAGTGACAATAGGGATAGAGACTGATGAGCCTGCACAGTGTAAATATTCAACACAAGGTGCATTAGATTACGAGGCAATGAGCAGTTTCTTTGGATCGGAAATATATCTATACAATAGAAGTGCTTCATTCAGTTTAGGGAGTGAGGCAACTGCGAGAGAAATTATTGATGAGACTGGGGGAGTGTATAATATATACATCAGGTGCTCGGATGCTTTAGGGAATGCGAATGAGAGGGATTATTTTATCAGGTTCACTGTGGATGATAGTCCGGATTTGATGCCAGCAGAAATAAAGTATACTTCGATTGAGTCCGGTTCATACATGCCTTATGGAATTAATGAGACTAGTTTGAGTTTGTATGTGAATGAGCCGGCGCAGTGTGCATGGGCGAGGAATGATACAGGGTATGAGTATATGGATGGGGAGATGAGTTGTGCGAGCTCAGGATTCGAGCAGAGTTCGGTATACTTTGGAACCTATGAATGTGCGACTACATTAGATGGGGTGAGTGAGGAGGAGATCAATAGTTATTATTTCAAGTGTTCGGATAGTGCGGGAAATGTGAATGAGGAGAGTTATATTTTTAAGACCAAGAAAACAGAAGAACCTTTAGTTGTAGAGAGCATTGGACCGAGCGGGATTATTTATGATGAGACCATAGAGTTGGAAGCGGAAACTTCTGATGGGGCAGACAAGGGAAATTCGGTGTGTGCGTTCAGTTCGAGTGATGCAGATTATAATAGCATGGTGGTGTTTGCGGAAACAAATACTTCCGAGCATGCGCAGTCATTAACATTAACTGCAGGAGAGTATGAATATTTTGTGACTTGCCAGGATATTGCGGGGAACAGGGCGTCGAACAAGACTAGCTTTACTATTGAAGTAGATGATGATATGGCTGTGATTGAAACTTTATATGTGGATGAAATTTATGTGGTGCTGACAATAGAGTTTGATGAGGAAGTGTTGTGCGAGAGGGCTTCAGAATCTTTTGTGTATGGAGAGGGAATCTCGATGAATACTGGGAGTGAATATGAAAATGAGTTTGAGGTTGATTTTGATACTTTAGAATATTATTTGATCTGTGAAGACAGGTATGGGAACTCGGGTTCGTATTACATTGACTTGAGCACTTGGAGTTAAGGTTTTTGGTTGAGATAGGTTTATATATTTTGAGGTTTTTTAATGTAGTATGGTAAGAGAGTTTAATATTGTTATAGAACAAGGTGAAGATGGATATCTTATTTCCGAGGTAGTTGAGCTTCCAGGATGTCATACACAAGCTAAATCTTATGATGAATTGGTAAAAAGAACTAAAGAGGCTATATCTTTGTATTTGAAATGTAAAAAAGAACCAATTCTTGAAAAGTTTATTGGCATACAAAGAATAGCTGTTTAAAAAATGTCCAAAGTTCCTATTCTTTCTGCAAATGAAGTAATTAAAATATTGCAAAAAATGGGATTTGAGAAAGTGAGGCAAGAAGGGAGTCATGTCTTTTTGAAACATTCTGATGGAAGAACAACTGTAATTCCAAATCATCCTGGTGAAGATTTAGATAGAGGATTATTAAACAAAATTTTAAAGAAGGATTTGAATATTGATCGTGAAGAATTTTTGAAAATAAGATATTGTTACCTTAGTGAATGATGCTTCCTTTTTGCTTGGAGTTTAATTAA
>CAYYMN010000016.1:15437-21382 GCA_964473075.1 Candidatus Woesearchaeota archaeon | reverse complement strand
ATTCTTTATTTTTAGCTTTCAGGGTCTAAGAATACAAAACTGTTCTACAGAGCCTGAAATCAATAAAGTTTATAAATTTTAAATTTGCAGGATTTTTTATGAGCTGGGAAGAAGTACAAGGATTGGCGGAAGAATATCATAGTTTGGGTGTTGATAATGAAAGGAAGAAGGAAATCAAAGATGATCTTGTTACAAGGATGTTGAGGTTTCATTATGATATTGCTAATAAGTTGATAAATGGGGGTGTAGTGTGTTTTGGGAAAAGATTATGTGTGTCGAAAATAGATGATATTGAAGATTTGGTCCAAGATGCAAATTTGGGTTTGATTAAATCATTTGATAATTATGAACCTTCTAGAGGAAAATTTAATTATTTTGTTTGTATGAGTGCTGTTTTTTATATGGTCAGGAGGTCTTATAGGAGATTAAATGTAATATCTGTTCCTGAATATTTACTTTTTGATTCAAATCCAATTTTTAAAAAGAATGGTTTAAGGGGACTGGAAGGGTATTTTTCTGAAAAAGGATCTAAGTATGAAGGGGTTTCTGAATTCTACAAAGCAATGGCTGTTCGTTTGGCTTTGACTGGGGATTATTCGGATATTAGTTTTATGATTGTTATGAATGATTTGTTTGGAGAGATGGAAGTTGATCCTTTGAATCCTATAACTTTTTTTAAACATTATGGGTTAGTTTCTGAGGATAAAAGTCCTTTGGAAAATGTTGAGCTAGGAGATGTTTGTAAGGCTTTTAGTAGGTTGAGTGAAGCTGAGAAGATAGTTTTGAGAATGAGATTTTATGAGGGTTTGAGTAGGGATAATATTGGTTTTAAATTAGGTTTTAATAGAGAAAGAGTTAGGAGGGCTGAAATTAGGGGTTTAAAGAAAATGAGAAATTTACTGGAAGATGAAGTTTAGGTGAATATTTAAATTAAAAAATATTTTTGAATGAGTATGAAATGTGTTAAAGTTTTGAAAAAGGATGCTGAGAAAGTCAAGCAAAGATTAATTGCATTTAAAGTTTTAGCTAAAGGGTACAAGCCTTGTTCTGGGAGAGAGTATTTGTATTTGCCAGTGAATAAAGAGATTGAGGGTTATGAAATTTGTGATAAAGATTTTGAGAAGGTAGAAAAGCAGAATTTGGAGTTTGAGGCTTATGATCAAATAGGGGATATTGTTATTGCAGGAGAGGATGTTTCGGATGAAGAAGCGAAAAAGTTGATCAAAGTTGCAAATGCCAAAGTTGTGCTTAGGAAAGTTGGGATACACAAGGGGGAATTTAGGACACAAGACTTAGAATATATTGCTGGAGAGAAAAGAAAGGAAACTGTGTACAAGGAAAATGGTGTGGCTATGAAATTGGATGTGGAAAAATGTTATTTCTCGCCGAGGTTGGGCACAGAAAGGATGAGGATTGCAAGGTTAGTAAAAGACAAGGAAAAAGTGTTAGTATTATTCTCTGGGGTTGCGCCGTATCCTCTAGTATTAGCAAAGCATTCGAAAGCTGATTTGATTGTAGGGGTTGAGAAGAATGCTGTGGCGCATGAGTATGCAGAATATAATTGCAGGAAGTATAAAAAAATTAAGTTGTATAATTTGGATGTTAAAGATTTCAAAACTAAGGAGAAGTTTGACAGGGTATTGATGCCATTGCCAAAGTCTGCAGAAGATTTTTTAGAGATAGTTGTGAAATTAGTGAAGAAGAATGGAATAGTGCATTTTTATGATTTTTCTGAAGAGAGGGATATTCCGGAGAAGGCATTAGAGAAAATAAGAAAAAAAATAAAGAATTTTGAAGTCTTGCGAGTAGTCAAGTGCGGGAAGTATGCACCGGGCAAATATCGAATCTGTGTGGATTTCAAAGCAACATGTCAATAAGGGATTTTCCAAAGGCGAGTGTTTCGCTAATGTCACCCTTGAAGTCCATGTATAATGTTCTATGAAATTTGGAGGCGGCAAATTCTGCAATGGCTTCTTCGACTACAAGTTTGTATGTGACTAAAGTAAATACTGTGCCGAGAAATATTTTTCCAGAGCCTGCCTTGAGGGCATGTATCATTCCTGCTGCGCCAATTAAGCCCCAGAGAAGGTTAGTACCAATATAGGTTTCTGTGTGGCCAAGTTCGTGAGCCAGGTTGTGTGCAAGGAAATGGCCTTGATTAACATCTTCATCACAGGATGTTTTTAGGGTTATGTGTCTGTTCCAATAACTTACTCTTGAAATATCTGTGCAGGAGTCTGCTGTGTCGATTGAAACCGAATATTCTGTTCCAAAATGGTTTGTTGCAGTTCCGTGGCTGTAATCAATATCTAAATCTTCTTTGCGAATTGCAGTTCGCATTAGTTGTTCTAACATATTCAACACCTCCTAGTGTTTTTAATAAGTTTAGACTCTTTTGTAAAAATTATAAAAATTGGCTTAAAAAAGGTTTGCTAGAAAAATCCGGAAATCTTTCGGAAAATTTGTGGGAAAATATATAAAGAGGATTTGTTTTTTTTAATATATGAAAAATGTATTGTTGACTAAAGTTAAATGTAATGAAGAAGATGTTTTAGTTCAGTTAAAAAAATCTTTTGAAGATATTAAGTTTAAGAGGGTTAGAAGAGTGATTTAATAATATAAATTAATTATATCTCTCCAATTGTTTGATATAAAATTAATTATTTCTTTTTGGTCTTTTTTATCTCCAAATGCAACAAGAATGATTACTTGCTTTTTTTCATTAATTAAAAAATATAATCTTTTGTTAAGAAACTTCTTTTCTCTAAACCAACTGAATCTTAAAGGTTTGCCAGTTATATTCTCTTTAAGTTTTAAAATTTGATTTGTAATCCAGAGCTTTTCATTATTATCTAAAGTTATGAATATTCTTGAGAATTCTTTTGTTTCGAAGATCTTGTAGGGCATAATAGTTGTTTGAAAATTTTTTTAATAAAGGTTTACTAGAAAAATCCAGAAATCTTTCGGAAATTTTGAATTTTTTTAGGATTATTAAAGTTGGGGTTATATTTTTTCTTTTTTTAGATAAGGTTATCAGTTGGTTTTTTGAAAAATTTTCGGATTTTTGACCAAAACCTTTAAATTTAAGTTGATATTTTGTATTTAAGACATTAATGCGCTTTGGCGTTTCATCAGGGATGGTGAGACAAAAATGGATTTCGGTTCTTTGTGACCCTGGTTAATGTCTTTTAATCCTTAACATTTGTCTTATTTCTTTTTTATTTACTTCTAATCTATTGTAATCAAATAGCTTTCTTTCTCTAAGATTCTTAGCAACTTTGTTTATTAATGCTTTTTTATCAAATTTTGCTTGAATGATATCTTCTTTTTTTAAATTTGGATACATTTTATTTAGATGATAAAAAGTCATATCTTTAATCTCATGAAAATGCCCATCAATATAGTTACATATTTGAATATTTAATTCATTAGGTTTTAATTCTAGTATAGCTTTTTTTATTAGTAATATAATTATAATTGTATGAAGTCTTATTTTTAATCTAAGCCTTTCTTTTTTTGATAACTGCTGAGCCAGTAGCAAATTCTTTAATGATAAAGGAATATTAATTCCGTAAATTTCTTTTTTGTTTGCAACTAATGCTATCGAGTAGTCATTTTCAAATATATCTTTGCCTGATTTATCTATTTGGAAAACATGTACCATTTAAAAATAGATCAAAAAAATCCTTAAAAAAGGTTTATGAGAAAAATCCGGAAATCTTTCGGAAATTTTTAAGGGAATTTGTGCTAAAGTAAACTTTTTGGTTGTTGCGGAAGTTATTTAAAAGAAATTAAAATTTTAATATCATGGCATTTGATAAAAACTTGGATAAGGAACTTTTTCATGAAGAAGTTGAGTTCGAAACGACGAAAATAACTGTTGGTGTATTCTCTTATAATAATGGTGTTGCAAAGTTGCAGATATCCAGGGAGAATAGATCTGCTGAAGGGGATTATTCTTTCAATAAACTTGGAAGGATGACCAAAGAAGAAGCTGAGGCTGTTATTCCTATAATGAAGAAGGCTTTGGAGAAGATGTAGGTAAGTTTATATAGAATTCTTATTTTTATTTAGTTTTATGAAATCTTGGAAAATTATTCTTTTTTTTGTACTTTTTTTTATTATTTGTCGATTTCTTTTGGATTTTAGCCTTGATGATTCTAAGTTTGATGATTCTTCAAATGTTTCTGTTGATTCTTTTGAAGTAGACCCAATTGTTTCCGCTGCAAAACCATATATTGATCCGATTGTCTTTGATGATATTATTCTTCGTTCAAAAGCTTCATTTGTTGTAAGATCTTGTTCTTCTAATGATAAAGAATGTTATGTTAATGAGATTTATCGATATTTAGTTGAGGATTATCATTACTTTTCAGATCCTAGAAATGGAGAATTAATTCAAGATCCTTATGATACTATTTCAGTTATGGGGGGTGATTGTGAAGATTTAACTATTTTATTGAATTCTTTAATGGAAAATTTAGGAATTAAAACTTATGTTATTTTGTCAGAGAATCATGCTTATTCTTTAGCTTGTGATGTTAATGTTAGTAGATTAATGGATTATGCTGAAACTTCTTTAATTGAGCAAATTTCTAAGGATTTTAATCTTCATTTGGATGAAAATGATGGTAAATATTATTTTGAAGATGGGAAACTTTATTATATTTCTAAGTATTCTAAAGTAGAAGAAATAGAAAGCCAGAAGGTTTTGTATGTTGGAGGTGATGGTTCACTTTTTGATGATCCTGTAATATCTTTGAGTATTGATTATTCTATGTCTTCATCACAGCCTGTAACTATGTTTGTTGTTTCTTCAAATGATGATTATGAAGCTTTTGTTGAAGGAGAGGATATATTTCCTATTTGTGATAGTGGAAGAATTGCTGAAATTAGTGATGAATGTGGTCCTATGTATGAAAAAGGGGGTGTTATGATTTATAATAATGATGATGACACTGCAGTTGTTCAATTGGATATTGAATATAAATACTTAGTTTCTTCCATTTACTTTTTGGATTATTTGATGGAAAATGGGGTTGCAAATTATTTGGTTGAGAATCAAACTTGTGTTGTGTTAGATGCAACTGTTGGTAAATATGGTTATCCTGGATATGATGGAAATTTAACTGGAACTAAGATTGCAATTGATCCTTTGACTTATGATTATTTTATTATTTATGATGGTTTTGAATCCCAGGGCGACTATAAAAATTTCTTTTGAACCTTGTCTTGTTGATTGAGGAGTGTATCTTTTTACAAAGTCAAAATAAGGTTTCATTTCTTTGATTAGTTTTTCTGTTTCTTGTGATTGAAAGGTTTTTACGAGAAAGTTCCCATTTTCTTTAAGTGCTTTTTTTGCGATTAGAAAAGATTCTCTTGAAAGTTGATAGGATAAGTATTGGTCTCTTTCTTTGATGCCGGATGTTTTTGGGGCGATGTCTGAAAGCACGATGTTGAATTTATTAATTATTTTTTCTTGAATCTTTTTATCATTAATATCGCCTTCAATGAATTCTATTCCTTCAATTGGTTTTATTGGAACTATATCTATTCCTAGGATTTTTCCTTTTGTTCTTTGTTTTACAAATTGCAACCAAGAGCCCGGGGCACAACCAATGTCTAAGACTGAATCGTTAGGTTTGATTAAATTGTATTTTTTTTGGATTTCTATTAGTTTGTAAGAGGATCTTGCGCGGAAGCCTTCTTTCTTTGCTTTGTTGAAATAGTAGTCTTTGCGGTTGTACATTTTAAAGACCTAGATTTTGGGATTTTTGGAATTTGATTGCAGTTGGAGATTCGCCACCATGCCAGGAAACTTTTGGGCGGACTTGGATAGGATAAAGTCTTTCTGAATTATCGTCGAGAATTATTGCTGCTCCGGAGTCTGCTGGGAGGATGTTCAGGTAACTAGTCAATGTATCTCCCAAATAGGATTGCATCAT
>CAYYMN010000016.1:13381-15427 GCA_964473075.1 Candidatus Woesearchaeota archaeon | reverse complement strand
AGGACAATATCTGATTGTGTCAGGACATCTGAATGGATTTTTCCTGGCTGTTGGGTGATTAATATTAATGAAATTCCTGGTTGTCTACCTTCTCTTAAAATTGTGACCAGTGCATCTGTTGCGGCGGTTTTTCCTTTTGCTTTTAAGAGCTCATGTGCTTCATCGAGAACAAACCAAACTAGAGGCTTTTTTTCTTCAGAAGATTCTTCTTTCATTTTGAAGTATGAATAACCTGTTCTGATGGATTCAATTTCTTCTAATTTTCTAGAAAGCATTCTTTCAATAAAAACTTTTTTTGCGATCAAGCCAACGACCAAAGCTTTTATGCCCCAACCGCCAGAAGAGGTGGCATAAGCAGACATGTCTAATATCGAGACTGCTCCACGATTAATCAAGACTTCTATCTTAGTACCTTCATTTGAGAACAGGCCCCAGTTCTTTGAGGCTTTGAATCTGTTGACAGCTTCATTCTTTGTATCATTTGAAAAGGTGTTGTCATTTTGGATTGCGGTTACTATATCATCAATGTTAAAATCTTCTATTCTTTTTTCTGCAAAATCGCCTAGTATTTTTTCGATTAATATTGAAACTGGATGCGAGGAAGAAAGTTCGAAAGCCAGGCGCCAGTCTTCGCCAGTGAGTTCTGAGGCTTTGATAGAGAATGGATAATCAGTTGGGATGCCGATAGATTTAGAGTATTCAAAAAGTCCTATTGGGGTGAAAACTTTTATTTTGTCGAGGCCTTTTGGTTTCAGGTTCCATTGTTCTAATAATTGGGAATCTTTTTCATTAGGATATTTCATTGTCCAGAATACGCCCATTGTATCGAGCATTATTACTGAGAGGTTATTTGCAACTTCTTCAGGGAGGTCTATGATGCCTTCTGTGACGACTGAAGCAGAGTATGATTTTCCCGAACCGCGTTTTCCAACAATTAGTATGACATGGGCTTTGATGACATCCATATAGACATAGTTAGAAAGGGTTGTAGTCTGGCCCATTTTTACATAAGAGCGACCTAGGAGGATTGTACCTTTATCACCAAACTTTTTTTTATCAGATTCATTTCTCCCAATCACAATGTTAAAAGGCATAAGTTAATGTTAGGATTGTTGTTTATTATTTTTTTGGTGAAATTGGGCTTAATGTTGTTCTTCTTAGGGTACCTATTTGTGAGGATCTTAATAGTTCTGCATTATCTCTAGAATTATAAGGATGAATGTTAAGAGATGGAGGTTCTTGTTTGGGACCAGGAAGAGTATTGTAAGTTTGTAATTTACTTTCTTTCCTTCTTGTTTTTTCAGCTCTTAAAAGGGTTAATAGTTCCGTGCCTAAATGAATGTGTGCTTCAAGGTGTTGATCTTTTGAGTATAAATTCAATGCTCTTACACTTAGTTGATTTTCTGGGGCTGTAAGAGGATGATTGAATGTTTCAAAATGGGCCTGGTTCATTAAATTTTCAAGTGCCTTTCTAGCAGTATCTCCATTAATTTTGGTCAATTTTGGGTTAGTTAAAGCAGAAACAAGGGAATTATATGCGGGAAGAATTAATCTTGCTCCTGCAGAAGTTTCTCCTAAAAGTAGTCTAAAAGTTTCATCCTCTGGAATTCCTTGAAGTAAAGAAATGGCTCTTTTATCAGAAAAATCGATAACATTAATTCGGTCTTGAGGGATAGCCATGTAAATTAAGAAAGCTTCTGTGGCGTATAATCCTCTATTATGAATTTGATCTATAATTTCATATGGGTCGATTTTTATCATAGTTTGGAGGAAATAGAAGTTGTTTATAAAAGTTTGGTGTCTAATTTGATAAAGTTTTTATAGTTTAGTTTATTTTTTCTAAGGATGTATAATCAATTCAAGACTGTTTTATTCTTAGGGTTGCTTACTGGAATATTATTAGGGATAGGGTATTTGTTTGGGCCTTATGGGTTAGTAATTGGATTTGTGTTTGCGTTGCTGATGAATTTAACAAGGATAGGTGCATTGAAAGATTTAAAAAAATTCCAAAGATTGTTTATTATGGTGTTAATCATGATTTTTTTT
>CAYYMN010000016.1:0-13371 GCA_964473075.1 Candidatus Woesearchaeota archaeon | reverse complement strand
TGCTGATGAATTTAGTTTCTTATTTTTATTCGGATAAGATTGTGTTGTGGATGTATAAAGCAAAGGTTGCTGAGAAAAGTAAGTATCCAGAGTTGCATGATATGGTGCAGGAGGTTGCGAAACTAGCAAATGTTCCGAAGCCAAAAGTGTATATTGTCACATCTGCAAATCCTAATGCGTTTGCTACTGGAAGGGATCCGAAACATTCTGCGGTGGCTGTGACTACTGGGATTATGGAGTTGTTGGATAAGAAAGAATTGGAGGGAGTTATTGCGCATGAAATCTCGCATGTGAAAAACAGGGATATTTTGATTGCTACCATTGCTGCGACTATTGCTGGAGTGATATCATTTGTTGGGGTGATGGCAAGATGGAGTGCGATTTTTGGTGGTGGGGATGAGGATAATGGTGGATTAATTGGATTGTTAGTTTTAGGAATAATCACGCCGATAATGGCTTTCTTGATCCAGATGGCAATATCCAGGAGCAGGGAGTATATGGCTGATGAGAGTGCGGCAAAAATTTTGAAGGATTCTAGAGGGTTGGCGTCTGCATTGAAAAGGTTGGAAGATGGGGTAAAGAAGCATCCATTTACTCATGAATCTGCTGCTGGCGCTTCTTTGTTTATTGTGAATCCGTTCAGTTGGAAAGGGGTTCTTAGTTTATTGAGCACGCATCCTTCAACTGAAGATAGAATTAAGAAATTAAATGCAATGAAGTTTTAAAAAATCAAGATAAATTTATATATCCTTTTGGTTATGAATAAGATATGGGGAATATTTTGAGTGAAAGTGTAGCTAAGTTTGAAAAGCAGTTGAAAATGAAAAATATTGATGATTTGATTAAAATGGCTCCGAAGCCAGAATTGAAGAATATACCAAAACCAATAACTGATGAGCATAGGTTGTTGCCATTACTTCCAGAAGAAGTTCAAATTGGGAATATAGAAGAGATTGATCCATGGAATAAAGTTGTTGAGTTGTTGAATAAGTGTAGTAGTGCAATTCTTAGAAAAAATTTGGATTTTGGGGAAATATATTATGAGCAAATAAAGCCTTTCTATGACAAGTTGGATATGAATGATAAGAAGATTGTGTTCTTTAAAATAAGGGAGTTGCAAGAGAGAATTTTTGAGCTGAGAATGAAGAGGGTTAGAAAGTTGTTGAGGGCTATTTACTGAGCCAGTCAATTTCTTCGTCAGAAAGTTCTAGTTCTTCCATAACTTTTGGTTCGCAGAGAATTTTTTTTAAGTAAGGATAAGTGTCTTTCAATGCGCGGTGCTTGGAAGTGTGGGTGATCTCTGCAATCTTTTCTGAAATAGATTTCTTTTTTGCGTTGCGAACATTTGCCATCCAAAGTTTTAGGATCCTTGAAGTGCGAGTGTATTCTGGGGTTTCTGTATTTGTTTGTTTCTTAGAGAGGGCGATTCCTGAGGTAATTAAAATGTTTATGTAAACTAAGAAGCGCCAATGCTGGTTTCTTCTTATGCGACCATTGAAAACATCTGCCCTGGAAAGATGATGATATGCTTTTTTTAAGTCTTCCGAAGAGTATTCTTTTGGGAGGTTTTCGTCCAACCAAAGTAGGCATTCATTCAAGTCTTCATTTGTTTTGTCAAAAATGTTTATTGTTTCTTCCCATTTTTTGCTCTTTAGAATTTTTCGTAAACAGAATACCAGATCTTCTTCCTTGTTTCTCTCAGATTTGTCTTCAGTGCTGAGAATTTTTGTGATGCTGAAGGATTGCAAATCATTGACTGCGGCCCTCAAATCGCCCTTGCTTAATTTAGCTATTTCTTGCAGGTCTTTTTCTGTGAAGGTTATACTTTCTAGGGTGCAGATATTTTTTAGGTGATTAATTATTTGGTCTTTTTTTAATGATTGAAATTCTATCAAGATACATTTTTTTCTTAATTTTGAGAATTTGTCGTCCCAGGGATCAATGCAAGTTAATAGGGTCATGTGTTTAGGTTTTACAATCAGTTCTTCAATTGCACCCAAACCTCCCCGATCTTTGGTTCCAGAGAGTGCGTCAATATCATCTACAAGAATGAGCTTGCCTTTTGCGAATAAGCTTTGTTGTTGCATTGAACTGCCTAAAATATTTTGGATGCTTTCCTTATTTCTTGCATCAGAAGCGTTGACCTCAAAAATTTCCAAGTTTAATTCTTTTGCTAATGCAATTGCTACTGAGGTTTTTCCAATGCCTGTTGGACCATGAACTAAGAAAGGTTTTTTTAAATTTAGAGATTGTTTAATTCTGATTATTGATTCTTCTTGGCCAATTATTTCTTTAGTTGTTTTTGGGTTATATTTTTTAGTCCAGGGATCCATGAGTATTATTTTGCAAAGTAAGCCAAGAGTGCTTCAAGTTGGATGAATTCATCTGAGCCTTCAACCATTCTGAATTCTATTTCGCCACATTTGTCTAGAAGTTCAATTCTTTTTTCATCCGAGATTGAGTCTAATTCCATTGTTTCTTTTTGGATTTGTTTTAGGATGTCTATTCCAGATAGTCCATGCTTAAGCATTGTGTCCAATAATAAATTTCGGGCTTGGATGAATCTTTTGTTGATGGCTAGTTTTAGGATATCTTGAACTTCTTTTGGTTCGGCAGCAGAAACTAATGAGTAAATCAAATCTTCGGTAATGTTTTTGTCAATCGTGGATGTACTTTGGAGGATGTTTGTTATTTTTCTTACATCACCATTGCTAATATCTACTAATGCGGCAATTCCTTTTTTGTCAATCTTTAAATTTTCTGTGGTTGCAATCTTGGTTATATAATCTTCAATTTCTTCTTTAGTCAATGGCTTGAATCTGAAAACAGTGCATCTACTTTGAATTGGATCGATAATCTTACTGCTAAAATTGCAATTATGTGATACAAAGCCATTAGTTATAAAATTATGATCTTCTTTACAGGTAATATCCAAGACTACATCTTCATTTGTTTCTTTAATTTCTTCAATTTCATTTAGAATAAGTATTTCATTATATTCATAATCTTTTTTCCAGTCATCAATTGTTTTGATTTGTTTTCTTGGTAATCCGACTTTTTTTCCTTCTAATTGATGATTAATAAAGTCTGTACTAATATTTAATTTCTTTGCAATTTCTGTTTTTTTAGCTTTAGTTTCAAGCATTATCAGGGCTTGTGTTCCTTTTATTTTCCAATTATCTATTAAATTTTGTTTATGTCGTAAATATTCACTACAGATTCTAGCTAATTTTACTTTTTCTTTTTCGTGACAATATCCTACTCTTGTGAAAAATTTAAATAAATTTTGGTTATTGACTTTAATATGTAATTCAAATGTTAAAACAGGAAGATTATCTTTTGTTCTTATTTCTTTTTTATCTCTAATCTTTACATATGAATCTATGTTAAAATCTTTTAATAGGTCTGAAATTTCATTTAAATATTGTTTCATTTCTTCTTGTAAATGTAGAGCTTTGTTTTGTCTTAAGGCCAAAGCTTGGAAATTTTTTTTAATCCATCTGGGACTATCTGCATCAGCTCCAAATAGAGCTCGTAAATATTCTCTTTTTACTAAAAAATTACCTTTTCTGATGAATTCTGGGACTTTATATGGAGTTATAACTTTGTCTCCTTTTGAGAGACCCAAGAATTGTAATAACAAAGAAAAAGCTTTTGAATCTATATAAAAACTGGTGGATATTCCTTTTATTAATCTTCCTCTTAATATTTTGCTTATTTCTTTTGATTCTATAGAAGAATAATTATTATACTTTAATTTATCTAAGTCTTTTTTTACTTCTTCTAGTGCGAGTTTATTTCCTGAGAAGAAAATTCTTGTATCTCCGTGTACTATATGTCCATCTCCTGTAATAAAACCACAAATTCTAGCAAGAGCAGCTATCTTTTCAATATCATTATAAGTTATATCTAAAAGATCCTTCCTTTTGAGTTCTCCAATAATTCTATCTATTCTTCCATGTGTCTTAAACATTTTTTGTTTATGAATTGCTATATATGATATTGAAATATTAAATTCCTCTTTGATTTTATTTCTAATATCCATATCGTTTCTTATTTGGACTAATGGATTTTGAGCAATTAAAATTATTGTTTGGTTTTTTTTGTTTCCAGTTCTTTTGATAATTCCTTTTTTCTTTAATTCATTTATTAAATAATTTGTTCCCATCCGGGTAATTTTTAATTTCCTTTGTAAATCTTGTCTTTGGATATATTTGTTTTCTTTTAAAATTTGATAAATTTCATATTCTCTTTTTGTTAGTCCTTTATTTTGGGTAGTGATTTCTTTGAGTTCTCTGGTTCTTGAAAATATTTTTTCTTTCTCTAATGATCTTAATTTTGCAAAACTTTTTGCAGTTTTCAAACTCTTTAAATTTAGGCTTTCTTCACTTTCATCTAAAAAACTAATAAAGTTGTTTAAATTAATTACTTTTTTTTGGTTATCTTCTAATGGTGTTCCTTCTGTTGTAGGATAAATGAGAAGTTTATCTTTTTTTGTGATTTTTCCGGCTTCTTTCCATCCTTCTAATGTTAATAATTTATGATCTGTTGTTACTTTAATTTTTCTTCCTGTGTTTGTTGTTATTGAAAGGACTTTTTTTCCAATTGATGATGCTTGTAATTGAATTCCAGCTATAATTTTGTCTGTCTTTATGAGATTTTTTTCATTAGTGAGATTATTTATTGTATTTCCTGTTCCTTTTTCCATTAGTTCTAAAATTTGTTCTATATTTGCTTCTCTATCTTCACTAAGAAGAACTTTTGTATCTGGGGTGATGCAACTAAGGACAAACCTAGTAGAAGTGACAAAATTTTCCATTGTTCTACGAAGTGCTTGCTGGGCTTCTTTTGTTAGTGAATCACATTCATCCAAAAAAATTATTTTAAATGGAACATTGCCCATACTTTTAGTCTTTGCGAATTCTTTGATTGTGCTACGAACTACATCGATGCCACGATCGTCACTCGCATTAAGTTCTAAAAAATTGTTTCTCCAAGTATCTTTGAAAAGTTCTTTTGCAATTACTAATGCTATACTGGTTTTGCCAACACCGGCCGGGCCTGCTAATAGGATATGTGGCATATTTTTTTGTTCTACAAAGGCTTTGATTCTTTCAATTATTTTTTTCTGGCCTTTAATATCTTCAAATTTTTGTGGTCTGAATTTTTCTGTCCAAATTGTAGAATCTGTCATAAAGATAATAAAAAAGAAAATTATTTATAAAAATTTAGGTTTTATTCTTCTTCTTCCTCAGAATAACTAGCGTCTTCTGATTCGGATTCAGGTTGTGGTTCTTCGCTACTTTCGCTACTTGAACCACCTTCACCAACAACTTCAGCAAAAGCCATTTTTTTCAGGACTCTTGTTATCTTAACCTTTACTTTATCCCCTTGTTTAACACCAGGAACAATAACAACAAAGTTATTTACTTTTGCGATACCATCGCCTTTTGCACCAGTGCTTTCAATGGTTACTTCTAATTCGTCTCCCTGTTCTACAGGCTTTCTAAATCTGTCATTCATCATTTTTCTTTAACTCCTTAATTTTAGTTGTTTTTATAGGTTTTATAGAATTTATATACCTTTCCTATTGTTTTTTTGTAAGATTTTAGTCATCGTCATATTGCCCCCAATCATCTATTTTTGGATCTGACCAATTTGTGTATTCTTTTTTATCAACAAGAAATTCAAGATTTGGTTTTCTACCTGAGTTAATGAATTCTTTTTGTAGGGTTAAAACACTTACCATTGCATATAATAATGATTGGCGAATATGTTCTGGGTCAGCTTTATACTCTGGAATATGGAGTCCTCTATCTGCTAAAAGTTGGTTTAATTCGGTTTTATCTCTAAATCTTGGAGATTCTATTGCATTTAGTGAGTGTTGAAGAAAAAATCTAACATTTTTTACAATGAATTCGAATAAGCTTGGTTTGCCAACTAATTTTTCTGGTGTTGAATAAGCCCAATTTAAAGAGCCTGCAATAGTTTTTAATTTCATATATGCTTGGGAGATACCTCTTTCAATTACTTCATCTTGTCTTACTTTTTGAAATGGAAATTCTCCGTATAGAATTCTTGTATGTTTAAGAAATTCTCTTGAATCATGGAGAAATCTAATGTGTCTCATAAGGTAGTCTTCAGATTCTGGGAAGAGATGTATTCCTAAATGTTTTCCTCCTGGGATTTCTTGACTATAGCCTTCAATAACTTTTCCATCATAGACGATTGGACAAGTTCCTCTTAAAATTTTATGTGCTCTTTGAATATCTTTAACTCTGATCCAATTATCAAAATCAGAATATTCACTTGGATTGTCTGTTCTTGCTGCAGAACCATAAAGTAATATTCCTAATAAATCATCTCCTAGTTTTTGTTTTAACCATTCAACATATACAAATCGGTTTTGAATTTCTGTTGTTGAGACATCAACTTTTCTTACTTTTTTTGGGTAGATTCTTTTTCCTAAATTTACTTCTTGCATGTAAGCAATAAATTGTGTTTTCATTTGTGAAAGAGCTGAATCCCATTGACTTTTGTCTTTAAGGTCTCCAAATAAAAAAGGATAATCTCTTCCTGAAAGATGACCATAAATTCTTCCAATTTTATAAATTCGATTTAGTAGGTGAGCTTTATTTACAACTGTACCAAGTTCTCTTCGTTGATGAATTATTGCTGCATCTATTGTAGCAGCTTTTGCTTCAATTTCGGTTTGAAGTTGGAGTAATAATCTTTCTTGTTCTGGAATCCAATTTTGTTCAGTTCCAAAATATTTTCCTAAGTTTTCTTCGGACATTCCAGTTGTAACTCTTTTAAAGGTTGTTGGAATGTAATCTTGAAAACCTTTGAGGACTTCTATTGACCAAGGGTTTGTTAATGTATCTGATGTAGTCTTTTTTAATTCTGCTTCTATTTCTTGAGTTGTAGGTACTGTGTCAAAGACTATTGGATGGACATAACTAAAAGTTTCTTCATAGGGTAAACCTTTGACTTGAAAATTTGGTCCTGTATCTTCAAAAATTATTTTTGCCATAAATTTTGTTTTAAAATAGGTATTTATAAAAATTTAGATTTTATAGCTTAATAAGTACGATTTTATTTTTCTATCTTTTGAAAACACCCCAGCATAAATATGGGATTTTATTTTTGTTTTCTTTGTATAAAGTAATTTTTCCGCCTTTCTTAACATTGAATGCAGCAAATGGACCAAGAGTGGATCTCAAGAAATAATCGCCTTCTTTCCAGTTTTTAGCAGTTTTTGTAAGATAGTCAGTAAATTCTTTTTTTGATTTAATGTGTTCCTTTTTTAATTTGAGTTTAGGACTTGCTTTGTAAATCACAGAAAACTCTGGGCGAATTTGCATTACAAGCATAGGTTTTTCTATCATATTTTCCATTTATCAAAGTCCTGTCACCTCTAATATACTTTAAGTAAGAAGGTTGCTTATAAAGCTTTTGGTATCTATTTTAGAGAATATACTTTGGGCAAATTATTTAAACTATTGAGAAGTTTTTGGGTGGTATGCAAGATTTTAAGTTGGTTGAAGAGGAAATGTTGAAGTTCTGGGAAGGGAATGATATTTATCTGAAATCTAAAAAGAAGAATGCGAAAGGAAAGAAGTTTTATTTTTTGCAAGGACCGCCATATACTTCTGGAAGGTTGCACATAGGGCATGCTTGGAATAATAGTATGAAGGATTTGGCTATGAGATATTTTAGGTTGAAAGGATATGATGTGTGGGATAGAGCTGGGTATGATATGCATGGGTTGCCGACGGAAAATAAAGTGCAGAAGGATTTGAATCTTAAAGATAAAGAGGAAATTGTTAAGTTTGGGTTGGAGAAGTTTGCGTTGAAGTGCAAAGAATTTTCTTATAATGGGGCGAAGCAGATGAATGTTGATTTGAAGAGGTTTGGGATATGGATGGATTTTGAGAATGCGTATATGCCTATTACTAATGATTTTATGAGTGCTGAATGGTTGTTGATCAAAGAGGCTTGGAAGCAGAAGAGGTTGTATAAAGGAAAAAAAGTTATGTCTTGGTGTGGGAATTGTGAAACTTCACTGGCAAAGCATGAGTTGAAATATGAGACATTGAAAGAGGATTCTATATTTTTGAAGTTTAAAGTTGATGGAAAAGAAAATGAATATTTGATTTTGTGGACAACGACCGCATGGACGATTTCGTTCAATTTGGCTGTGATGGTGAATCCTGATTTGTATTATGTTAGAGCAAGAGTGGAAACTAAAAATGGGAAGGAAGTTTGGGTGGTTGCAAAGGATTTAGCGCAAGTTTTTATCTCAGGATTGTTAGGATACAAGTTTGAAATCTTAGAAGTTTTTAAAGGGGAGAAATTAGAAAAATTATCATATGTGCATCCGTTGCATGAGGAATTGAAAAGGGAGTATACAGAACTGAAAAAAAGGTGTCCTAATGTGCATACTGTAATCTTGTCAAAGCAATATGTTGATACTTTTGCAGGGAGTGGGTTAGTGCATTGTGCACCTGGATGTGGACCTGAGGATTATGAAGTGGGAAGGGAGTATGGAATTGAGGCTTACAATACCTTGGATGAAAAAGGGATAATAACTACTGGATTTTTTGCAGGGTGGGTTGCGAAGAAGGATGATAGGAAGTTCATTGAGTATTTTGAGAAGAATGGATGTTTGATTACTGAGACTGAGGTTGAGCATGAGTATGCGCATTGCTGGAGATGTCATAAGCCTATTGTATTCAAGGCAACGGAACAGTGGTTCTTGAAGATTGAAGATTTGGTGCCGGAAATTTTGAAGTATAATCAACAAATAAAGTGGGAACCAAGAAGTGCGAAGGAGAGTTATGAAGCTTGGATTTCAAATCTGAAAGATAATGGGATTACTCGACAAAGATTCTGGGGGACGCCTGTGCCAATATGGGAGTGCTCGTGCGGGCATGTGGAAGTCATTGGTGGGATTGAGGAATTGAAGAAGAAAGCGATTAGTAAATTACCTGAAGATTTGCATAAGCCTTGGATTGATAGTGTTAAAATCAAATGTTCAAAGTGCGGGAAGAATATTGAAAGAGTGCCAGATGTATTGGATGTGTGGATTGATTCAGGGACAGTGTCTTGGAGTTGTTTGTATTATCCTGAGAAAAAGGAATTTTTTGAAAAGTATTTTCCTGCGGATTTAATTTTGGAGGCTACTGAACAGACTAGGTTATGGTTTAGTTTGTTGCAGATTTGTTCGGCGATAATGTTTAAGAAGCCTTGTTATTTGGGGGCATATAATCATGGGATGATTTTTGATTTTGAGGGCGTGAAGATGTCAAAGTCACTAGGTAATATTGTTTCTCCATATGAAGTTGTGGAAAAGTATTCGTCAGATATATTTAGGTATTATATTTGTGGAATTGCTGCAGGAGAGAATATTAATTTCAATTGGGAGGATATCAAGCAGAAGCAGAAGAATTTAATTGTGTTTCAAAATATGGGAAATTATTTGTTGCAGTTGAAGGAGTTTGGGGGGGTTGAAGAAAGGGAATTAGGGATTGAAGAAGAGTATATTCTTTCGAGGCTGAATTCTACCATTAAGGAAGTTAGTAGGTTGTTTGAAAGTTATAAGTTTGATGAAACTATTGTTCAGATTGAGAAATTGTTGTTGGATTTGTCTAGAATTTATATCAAAGTGACTCGGGATAAGTCTTTGGAAAGTCCAGGAACTGTGTATGGAACTTTAAGGGAAGTTTATGTTAAGGCAATACAGATGTTTTCTACAATTTGTCCTTTGTATTGTGAGTTTATCTGGCAGAGTTTGAAAAAAAGTGGGATTGTTTCAGAGGAATCTGTGCATTTGGTTACGTGGCCAATGTTTGAAGAGAAATTGATTGATATTGAATTAGAAAAGAAGTTTGAAGGTGTGATGAAGATAGTAGAGATGGGATTGGCACAGAGGGATAAGGCGCAAGTAGGTTTGAAATGGCCATTATCAAAAGCAGAAGTTGTTTGTGATGTTAATCTTGATGAAGAAGTAATAGGATTGATTTCTAAGCAGTTGAATGTGAAAACTATTGATTATGCAAAGGGGGAGCTTTCTGTGAAATTGGATATTACTATGAATAAAGAGTTGGAAGAAGAGGGGTTTGCGAGAGAAATAATGAGAAGGGTGCAGTCATTGAGGAAGGAAGCGGGGTTGAATAGGAATGATAGAGTAAGATTATATTTGAAGTTTGAAATTGATTTGAAGCGTTGGAAGAATTTGATTGCTGAGAGATGCGGGGCTGTGGAGATTAATTTTGGGGCTGAGACTTTGGATAAGGGGTCTGCGGTTGTTGGGGAAATTAAAGGGAAGAAGTTTGTATTGGGAATAGAAAAAATTAATAAATAAAAGGAAAAAAAGTATTTTATGTTTACTGGTGAGTTGGGATGAGTGTTATGGATGATATGTATTTGGGGTTTAGAGTAAAATCAGAAGATGTGATTCCTTATATAGAATATGCTATAAAGTTAAAAGATTTTTATGCTGCGAAGAGAGCGGAAGCTACTAAGGATTTGTTAATGGATAGAAATTTTGCTGTTGGATCATTTGATGCTGTTGAGAGACAATGTTTAGTAGGTAGAGAAATTATTCATCCTGATTTATTAGAAGAAAAAGTTAGTGAATTATTGAGAGAGAAAATTCTTAGGAGAGAGTGTGAAGGATTGGAATTGGAGAAATTTAGATATGTCAATAATGGTTTAGCAGAGTTTAGGAATGTTTTATTTGTAAATAGTTTGTTAGGTTATTTGCAGAGAATTTCTGAGGTTTTGTATCCAGGTCATGTTCTAAGGAGTTAGCAATGAGAAATGAGGATTTGGATTGTGTTAGGAATTATTTGGAGGGGGATAGGAATAGTTTTGGAATATTGTATCAGAAGTATAAACCTTTGTTGTATGGAAAGGCAATTAATATTTTAGGAAATCCAGCAGAAGCGGAAGAAGTTGTTCAAGAGTCTTTTGTTTTGGCACAAAATTCCTTGGGAAGATTTTATGAGTTTTTTCTTAAAACTGGAAAAGGGAGTTTTAGAAATTGGATTTTTAGAATAAATTTTAATCATTGTTTGAATTGTAGAAAAAATATTTTGAGGCGTAGAGAAGTTGAAAAAAGATTATCACGATTGAATGGTTTTGATCAAGGGTTTGGTTTAGAGGAGTTTGTTGATAAAAAATATTTGAATGAGAAAGTTGATGTTGCTTTAAGTGATTTGTCTAAAGAATCCCAGAAAATTATTCGGTTATTTTATTATAGGGATTTGAGTTATAAAGAGATAGCTGATGAATTAGAAATTCCTATTGGCACAGTTATGTCTAGGTTGAATAGAGCAAGAGGTAATTTTTTGAAGGAATTTAGTCTCTAAAGCGGGACATTTTGTTTATAAATAGGTTTATAAAGGTATTTTGATTATTAGTTGATTGTAAAATAGAGTTTGGAGGCTTATAATGGTAGCAAAGAAAGAAATTAAGATTGTAAATATCGTTGCAACTTCTAGTTTGGAAAGAGCTATTCCATTAGTAAAGTTGGCAGAGGCATTACCAAATACTGAATATAATCCGGAGCAGTTTCCTGGGTTGGTTATGAGGATTAAAGAACCTAAGACATCTGCGTTAATATTTAGTTCTGGGAAGATTGTATGCACTGGGGCAAAGTCCATGCAAATTGTCAAAGAATCCATTGATATGATTATTAAAAATGTTGAGAAGATCAAAGTTAAAATTACAGTACAACCAAAATTTACAGTGCAGAACTTAGTTGCTGCTGGATCTATTGGTTTAGATTTGAATTTGAACGCACTTGCTGTGCAGTTGACCAATACAGAGTATGAACCTGAGCAATTTCCTGGCTTAGTGTATAAACTCCCTGGAACTCGTGCTACATTCTTGCTGTTCAGTAATGGAAAGATTGTTTGTACTGGGACTCGTTCTGAGACTAAATTGCATGAAGCAGTTGATTTATTGATTAAGGAACTTGGAAAGATTGGGTATAAGTAAATTTTTTGTTATTTTAAAATAGTAACTTTTATATACTTGTTAAGTGTTAAAAATAGGTATGGAAAGTATCTATTTAACTAGACATGGAAGAACTTATATTAATGAATTATGGGGCAGTTTAAACCAAGATCAGAAAGATCATTTACAAAGAAATCCTCAAGTAGGTATTACTAGAGATAGATTAGCTGAACTTATTTCTGATGAAAATCAACGAAGAGATTTTGTGTTGAAGAATGGAATTCAAGATGGAGATTATCCTATATTTCCTTTTTCAGTAAGTAAAATTGGTTATGAGCAAGCAGAGGCTTTAGGAATGTATTTAGAACCCAGAAAAGATATTCAGAGAATTGTTGTTCCAACTAAAGGTCTTAGAAGAATTTTTAGAAATGAAAGATCTGGAGAGAGAATTCAAGATGGTATGGGAAGAAGATTAGAAGGTTATAATCCTGATTCTTTTACAGAAGAGTTTGGAGAACATTTTATATATGATGAATTATTTAATTCTATTTTAAGACAAATTGCTGGTTTAAGTGGGCATTTATTTGTTTTGAATAGTGGAATCTTGGAAAGGATTGTAAATGCTTGTGGTGGAAACTTAGAATATTTTGATAATTGTGGGTTAGTAATCTTAGGAACTGATAATGGAAGACTTACAATAGTTCAAGATTATCTAAGTAATGATGAAATTAAAGAAAGGTTATAGAAATCTTTTTAAGAAATAGTTGCTTTATTTTTAAGATGATTATTTTAAATTATATCAAAAAAGAAAAATGGTTTCAAGGTGTTAGAGCAGAAACTAGTTTGTTGATGTTTTCTTTGAAAGTCAAAGGACAAAGAGATTTAATGAAAAAAGTTTATGGGAAGGAGTTTGTTGAATGCTTGTTATGTCCAACTAGAAAAAATTATTTTATAAGAGTGTTTAATTTGACTCAAGCCAAAGAGTTTCATGCTCATTCTTTGCAACAATTGAAAAAAGATCAGAAAATAATTAAGTTTTTTTTGGAAAAAGATAAGAAGTTATGGAAGTATATTTCGAAATTAATTAATAATTTGAAAAACTCTTCTGACAAAAATAAATCAAAAAAATTGTTTATTGAACTTTGTGAAAGGTATCAAGAATATGGTATGCATTTCTTTGTGATATTTTCTCTTGGAATGAAAATGATTGAGATTGAAGGTAAAAAATCGTTGATCAAAATGCATGATATATGGAGAAATAGTGTTGTCTTTGAAGAAGAGAAATTAGGGGAAGCAATTTGGTTTTTCTTTGATTCTTATTTTAGTGGAATTAAACCTTTAGATATTATGACTTATTTAAGAGTTTCTAGCCAGAAATCTACGAGCACCATTCTGAATTAATGAATC
>CAYYMN010000015.1:0-23536 GCA_964473075.1 Candidatus Woesearchaeota archaeon | reverse complement strand
ATTACATCTGCTAGAGGATTTTTGATTGATACAACTATGCCTTTGGTGAGTTATGGGGTTAATGCCATTGTAAACAATACTAATTTGACTGCTGATGGGGCATATATGAATGTTTCAGTAACAGAAACGAACTTTGCGAACTTTACATTTAGGTTGATTAATGCAAGCACTGGAGCAGTATTGAACACGACTTACAGGAATGTTTCAAGTTCAACATTTGTGAATTTTACAGGTTTAGGTGATGGAAATTATTCTTTGAATGTGACTGCAACTGATACTGTTAATCATAACAATGTAACTGTAAATAGGATTTTTACTTTGGATACAACCAAGCCTGTGCCAAGTATTACGAAGTCTGCATCGACAATAGTTCAGGCGCAGTCTTTGACTTTGACTTGTGCGGGATTAGATAATATAGATTCGAATCCTTATTTGAGTTTGGAAGTAAAGAGGCCTGGAGAGAGTTATACTACTTTATCGACAGGTTATAAAACTAGGTCATATGTATATAGTACGACTGAAATACAAGGAACTTATTATGTGAAGTGTACTGCGACGGATTATACCTTGCATACAGACTTTGTTGAGTCAACTTTCCTTGTTGAGTGGTCTAGTTCTGAAGGAAGTTCGAGTTCTTCTGGTGGTGAGTCAAGTAGTGAAGAAGTTGAAGAAGAAGTTGAAGAAGAAGAAGAAGAAGTTGTGATTCAAAGGGCTGCTGAGGTTGTTGAACCTGTTAGTTTGGAATCAAATACTGAATGGACTGAGAGCGGGGTTGCAGTTTTAGAAGGGTTAGTTGGTGGAGAAGAGTATAGCTTTGTAACTGCTGCTGATCAAGAGGAACATACAATCACTGTTGAAAGTGTTGATGAGGAAACTGGGACTGTTGTAGTGATAGTAAGGAGTGAGCCTCAAACTGTGACTTTGAGTTTAGAAAGTCCAGTTGCTGAAGTTGATTTGAATGCTGATGGATCTGAGGATTTGAGAGTTACTTTAGTTGGAATAACTGATGGTGAAGCTATAATTAATGTTGAAAAAATAGATGGGTTGTTTGAAGAGCCAGTAGTTGTTGAAGAAAAATCGTACACTTGGATTTGGATATTAGGATTCGTGGTGGTATTAGTAGGTATTGTTGCCTTTATTGGCTATTATTTTTTAGGAAAATCCAAGAAGAAATAATTTTTTTAATTTTTTTGTATTAATATCTTATAGTGAAGAGCATAAATTTTAAAAAGTGTTTAATAGTTTATTCTAGAATGGATTCTAAGGATGATTCTCTAAAAAAATTAGGGAAAGGTGCAGCATATGTTTTTTTGGGAGTTATATTTTCAAAGTTTATAGGATATTTGTTCAAGTTTGTTACTGCGCGTTTGGGGGCTGATCAGTATGGAATTTTGTCTTTGGGGATTATGGTTTATGCAATTTTTAGTCTGGGGTTATTATTTGGGTTGGATTATGGGGTTACTAGGTTTACTGCTTATTATCTTGGGGAAAATTCAAAGTCGAAAGTAAAGGGATTATTGAAGTTTGTTTTGCCTTTGGTTTTTGTTTCTAGTTTAATTGGGGCTGTGATTATGTTTTTGACCTCTAAGTTCATTGCTATCAATTTATTTCATACTGAACAGTTAACTTTGATTTTGAAAATATTTGCGTTTGCTGTGCCTTTTGATTGCTTGCGTGGGGTATTTTTGGGGGTGATTAAGGGGTTCAAGAATTTGAAGTATGAGTTTTATGCGAGATATTTGATTGAGGGGAGTTCTAGAATTTTGTTGATGTTTGTTTTGGTTTATTTGGGGTTTGGGATCATTGGAGCGGGGGTAGCGTATGTGGTGTCTGTGATTATTAGTTTCTTGTTCTCATTGTTCTTTTTTACAAAGACTTTTTCGTTCTTTACAGAGAGTGCAGATGAGATTGGAAAGTTTGAGGTTATTGATTATTCGTGGCCGTTGATGTTTAATGTTTTGCTTGGGTTGGCAACTGTATCTATTGATTCGTTTATGATTGGATATTTTATGAGTGTTGCAGATGTGGGAATTTATAATGCGATTGCGCCCATTGCTAGATTGGCTTATATCATTCCATTCTCTTTGAGTGCTTTGTTAGTGCCAGTATTAGTTGGATTGTATGTGCAGAAGGATGAGAAGGCGTTTACTTCGGTGTATAATGTGTTGAATGGGTGGGTGTTTAAGTTTAATCTGCCTTTGTTGATGTTCATTGTTTTTTTCCCAAAGGAAATGTTGTTCGTGTTGTTTGGAGAAGAGTATATTACTGGAAGTTTTGGGTTGATAATATTATCATTAGGATTTTTTGTTATGTATTCATTTATGGTTTCGAGAGAAGTGTTGCTGGCTTTGAAGAAGTCTAAGGCTGTGTTTTATTTTTCGTTAATTGGAGTAATATTGAATATTGTCTTATGTTATTTGTTGGTTCCAGGGTATGGGATCATAGGAGCGGCTGTTGCGTCTGTGGTTTGTCTTGGGTTGATTTCAATGTTGATATTTGTAACTTCCTATAGATTGACCAAGAATAAGTTTTTTCAATGGAATTATATCAAAGTTATATTTGCCGCGTTGATAGCTGTATTTGGGATTAAGTTATTGGCTAATTTTTATAGTTTGTATAATTTTTGGAGTTTGTTTGTTACTGGGATTTTGTTTTTGGTTGGATATGGAATATTGTTGTTTATGTTTGGGGGGTTTAAAGTAGAGGATAAAATGATTTTCAAAGATTTGGTTGCTTCTGTTAAAGTTAAATTAGGATTCAAGTGATTTGTCTGCCATTAAAGTTATTTTTACATATGATGGTCTGAAGATGTAACATAGATTTGTTTCAAAGAATCCAGGGAATTTATTTGCGAAATATTTGAAAATGAATAAATGCTTTGGGAAAATTAGTTCGCGTTTTATTGTTTTGAAGTTGCATTTGAATTGGTATTCTCTATAATGTTCTTTGCTAAAATAATCAAAATAGAAATAACTGAAGCCATGTTTGTGGGTGGGATCAATATATCTACTGAAGCTTGCATAATGTGGGGAGATAATTGTGAATTTTCCATTAGGTTTTAAAATTCTGAAAATTTCTTCCATGATTTTAGGAATATTATCTAAGTGCTCTAAGACATAATCCATTGTTGCCAATTCATATTTGTTGGATTCTAAAGGATATGGGGTTTTGTTCAAATCAAACTTAATGTCTACTGAAGGATAATCTCGAATATCGACATTTACAAAACCTTTTTTGGGATGTTTTCCACAACCTAAATTTATTTTCTCGAGCATGATTATTTTTCTTCTTGATAAAGTTTATAAATCTTATTAATTTTGAGAATTTTATGAATGATGTTTTGTTAGTTTATTTTCATAATAAAGAAGATTTGCAGCATATTCCTTTGGGGCTTTTGTATATTGGGACTTATCTAGAAAAGGCTGGATTTGGGGTAAAAATTCAAAATTATGTTAAAAGTTATGATGAGGATTTTACTCGGAAAGAGTTTGAAGAATTAGATTATGATTTGAAAGGTGTTATTTGTGTTGGATTTTCTGTTCAGACTACGCAAGTTCAGAGATCTTTAACCTTATCTAAGTATTTGAAGAAGAAATCTCCTTTATTGCCGATAGTTTGGGGTGGTGTGCATCCGACTTTGTTCCCTGAAGCTGTGTGTTCGAATAAAAATGTTGATTTTGTAGTTGTGAATGAGGGAGAGAATTCGTTTGTTGAACTTGTAAAGACTTTGAAATCTAAGAAAAAAGATTATTCTAAAATTGATGGTTTGGTTTACAAGAAAAATGGAAAAATTATTTTGAATCCTTCGGGAGAATTATTAGATTTTGTGAATTCGCCAAGACCTAATTATGATTTGGTGGATGATTTTATTAAAAAATATAGTTTTTATTATTTTCAGGGGAAGAAGTATAAGTTCGTTGAGGTGCATACAGGAAGAGGATGTCCATATAGGTGTACTTTTTGTTTGAATGATATTTTGTTCGGGAAGACCAGGCGTTCGAGGACTGTTGAATCTATTATTGAGGAGATTAGGTTGTTGAGAGAAAGGTATTATGGAACATTCTTTAAGTTAAGGGATGAGAATTTTTTTATGAATAAGATTTATGTGGAGAAGTTTTGTGATGAGCTTTTGAAAGAAAATTTTAAAGTCAAATGGTGGACGAGTGCCAGGGCGAACTTCTTTGATAGTGTGACTCATGAGTTGATGTTGAAGCTGAAAAAAAGTGGGTGCTTTCATTTGTTGATTGGTGCAGAGTCAGGATCAGAGAAGATTTTGGTGCAGATAAAGAAGGATATCACGCCGAAGCAGTTGATTAGATCGGCAAAGATTTGTGTTAAGTATGATATTGTGCCAAATTATTCATTCATGGTTGGGTTTCCAGGGGAGAATATAGAGGATATCAAGGATACTTTGAAGTTAATGAGGCGATTGAAAAGGGTTTCTCCATATGTGAATATCACTGGACCGCATTTATTGAGACCTTATCCTGGGGGGAAGTTATATGAAGAGCTGAAAGAGAAATATTTGGATTTTTTTAAGAACAAAACCTTAGAGCAATGGGCGACGACAGAGAAATTTTCGGAAGTTTATATGAAGCCAGCAGATTTACCTTGGATTAAAGATCCTAAACTTGTTGAAGTTGTTGTCGATTATGCGCCAAGGATGTTTAATTCCTTAATTAGAGTGCCTTTTTATGTAAAGTTGTTTGGAGATTTGAAATCATTTGGATATTTCATTGGGGTCTATTGGTTCTTGTGTTCTAGAAATAAAATTATAAGAAAGAGCGCGTTGATGTATTTGCATTTGTTGGATATAGTTAAAGATAATCTGAGAGGTTTTTTCAGTAGTCATGTTAATTTGTTTTCAAAATGAATGGTTAATTGTTTCCAAGGATTTTTTAGCAATGGCATAATAGTAGATTATTAGTATCAATGATATGAAAACATTTAGTATTCCGAATAGAATGTACATTGCAATTGAGGCTTCATAGGGAATGCCAACTTGGTATAATAGAATTGTTCCTATTCCTTCTCTAAGTCCAAAGCCATTTGGTGTCAATGGGACTATACTGACGATGAAGCTTATTGAACTTATTATTATGGCATTAAGTATTCCCAAGTTATATCCGAGTGATTGTAAAAGGATTATTATTATCAAACCATTAATTATTGGTCTTAGCAATGTTAAGAATGTGTTAGATAAGAGTGCTTTTTTGTGATTACTGAGTAATTCTCTAAAAGTTTTGTTAAATCCTATAAATATTTCTGCATGTTTTCCTAGGATTTTTTTAATTATTTCTCTTCCAATTTGTGTGTAAAGGGAAAGGATACCTGCAATTAATAAGATACTGAAGGCGAGACCGTAATAAATTTCTTTTGAGTTTAATAATGTAAAAATGCCAATTGTTGTTATAGGAATGAATACTGCTAATGTAATTAGTTTATCGAGAAGAATCAAGGTTGTACTTTGACCTATCTCAAAACCTTTCTTTTTTGCAAGGAGTGTTGTTGCAATGTCTCCTGCTCTGCCTGGAAGAACTAAGCCGGATAAAAAGCCAGGAATGTAAATTGCAAACCACTCAGTTATTTTTATTGGTTTTAGAGTGTCGAATAATACTTTTAAGCTAAGGGCTATTATTATGAGAAGGATTAGGTCGATGATTATAGAGATTGTGAATAGTATTGGGTCGACGCTTTGGATTATGTTTAGAGATTCTTTAAGATCTACTTTGTAGACTATTACTGCCAAAATTATTATTAAAATTAATATTTCTAGTATCTTTCTAAGTTTCATTGTTTGAATAAGGTTTATTTGGATTTAAAAAAGTTGTTAAGCTTTGTAAATTTTTGTGTCTGAGCTGCTTGTATAAACTAGTTCTTTGTCTAGGTCTTTGGTTGTGATAATGTAATTATAGTTTTCGTTTATTTTACTTATATCCCATTCTCCACGAATCCAGTAGGCAGCTATTTGTACAGGTTTTTCTTGGTTGTCTATTTCTATTTTATGCAATTGTGTTTTTGTTTGATCGTTTATATCAAATAGAAATGTTGAATTTGAATCTAAGTGATTGTTAATCCATTGGCCGATCTCTGCTCCTTCTGATGAGAGCCATCTTTCTTGGGTGTCATAAAACATTACTGTTGTGTTTGCCAAAGTTAATATCAGGAAGTAGGCTAATATCATGAGATAAATCTTTTTTTTGTTTATTTTATTGATGAAGAAGATTGTTAATAATGAAAGTGCAATTAAGATTGTAATTATTATTGTCGAATTTATGGTCAATGAGTTTAGGATATACTTAATTATTCCAATATGAATTAATGAACTATTATTTATTGGGAAGAATTTATCGAATAAAATGAAGTATGAACTTATTATTGTGAAGGTTGAAATTAGGATTAGTAAAAGTTTGTTGATTTTTTGTTGTTTTTCTAACTCGATGAAGCCTAATAATAAGTATAAAGGAATTAAGCATTCTATGTATCTGCCAAGAGTTTTATAATCATCATATTTTTCGAAGCCTCCACTGTGATTTGCACATAGAATTAGAATGAAAAAAGTTGAGAATAGGGTTATCTGGATTAATAATTTTTCATTTTTGTTTAATTCTTTGTATTTGAAAATTAAAAATATTGCTAGGATGAAAAGAAGGATTCCTGAAGCTAAAATTAGATAATCCAGGTATAAGAAGAACCAGATAAATTTTGTTGATAGAAATAATGATGAAGAGGCTTTTTCGAGAGAAGCTTGGTAGCCTGTTACTTGTATTAAATTGAAACCGTAATTAATTATTCTTGGGATGAACCAGGAGAGAATGAAAATAGATGTTGTTGCCAAGAGTAAAAACTTTTCTTTGAGTTGTTTGTAGTGGGAGAAAAGTAAGAAGAGAATTACTGGGAATAAAAATATAGTCATTATTTTAGTTAAGAAGCATAAACCTATTGATACACCTGCAAGTATGTTCCATTTTATTGTGTTTGTTTTGAAAGCTTTGTAGAGGGTGTAGATTGCAAAGATGAATAGAGGATAAAATATATTTTCGCTCATTGATGTGTAGGTGAAAATGAAGAATGGGGGAATGAAAGCACTAATTAATGCTAGCATAAAACTCTTTTTTTTGTTAAGGAATTCTCTTGAAAGCAAGTAAATTGGGAAAATTATTAATGAGCTTAAAATACTGTTAATTATTCTTATCGTCAACATAACTAAGTTCATGTCTTGGAATGCGAATGTTGGTGAAATTAAAATGGGATATAGGAAAGGGTATTTGAACTCGGCAATTTTTGTGATGCTTAAAGTGTCAAAGAATGTTTTTGCGGATTCTTGGTATGTTAAACTATCAGAAAAGCCTAATGGAAATTGGATGAATAAAGAAAGAATGATCTTTAGAATTATTAGTAGAATAAATAGAGCTAGAAGTTTTTTTTTCATAGGAGGATTTTGGAAAATGAGGGTTTATATTAGTTATTAAGTTAAATTCTTTGGAAGATTGTGGTTATTCCGCGTTTTAGCCTCTGTAATGGTTCTTTATCTGTTAGAATTTTCTTGATTCTTTTGCTGATGTATTTTGGCCTGAAGTAGAATGAGATATAAGCTTTCTTGTAAAGTTTTTTTAGTTCTTTTTCTGAGAGTGTATCAGGGATAAATGGGAGTTCTGCATCAACATTTGAATAAGTTTTGAAGTTTGAGAAGTCGCCGATACTAACTTTGCCATTCTGTTTGCAGAGTTCATATAATTCTGTATCCGGATGTGGATTGACTAATGTGAATTGTACATAATCTGGGTCGATTTCTTTTGCAAATTCGATTGTTTCCAGGATTTCTTCTTTGGTTTGGGTTGGTAAGCCTATAATAAAGAAGCCAATACTTTCTATGCCCACTTCTTTGGTTAATTTGAAGACTTCTCTAATTCTTTCTTTTGTTATTCCTTTTTTGATTAATTTTAGGACTCTTTCTGAGCCTGATTCGACACCATAAGAAATATTATAACAGCCAGATTTTTTCATTATTTGAAGTAATTCTTTGTCAATACAATCAACACGAGTTGTGCAGTTCCAGGTGATTCCAAGATTTTTTTCTATCAATAAATTACAAACTTCTATGACTCTTTTTTTGTCTAAAGTGAATGTATCATCGTAGATTCTGATATCTTTGATTCCATAATTCTTGTTTAGATATTCTATTTCATTGACTACTCTTTCTGCGGAGTGTGGTCTGAATCTGTTGCCGAAGATTGGTTTATGGCAGAATATGCATTGGAATGGGCAGCCTCTTGAAGTGATTAATGTTGTTGCGGGTAGTTGACGATATGTTGCTGGGGAAGGTTGATAGAGGTTCATTGGAACAAGTTCGTATGCTGGGAATGGAAGTTCGTCTAAATCTTTTATATAATCTTTTGGTTGAAATTTAATTTTATTATCTTCTTTGGAAATTATTCCTGGAAGATTTTTTAAGGATTGTTTTTTTTCTAATTTTTCTATAAAATCTAGGATGATATATTCTGATTCTCCATAGACTCCGTAATCTGCAGAGGGAATTTTCAATATTGATTCTGGGATTGCTGTTATGTGGGGACCACCAATTAATGTGATTGTGTTTGGAGAGACTTCCTTGCAAATATCAAGAATTTTTTCTGAGCCTTCTATGTTAGAAGTGAAGCAAGGAACACCAAGGACATCTGGCTGGAATTCTTGTATATCTTTCTTTAAGGTTTCATAAGTATAGTCCTTTTTTATTGAAAGAACAAATGCATCAATTACTTTGACTTTATGGTTTGCGTTCTTTAATACTGCTGCAATGTATAAAATTCCCAATGGGGGATAAATTGCACTAGAATAGCCCTTTTTTGCATGTTTACTTGAAGGATTTACTAAAAGTATTTTCATCTATTTTTTTTATTCTTGGGAGTTTATAAAATTAATTAAACCTTAGTTCAGGATATTGGACTATTGTTTGAGTCAATGAATTTAATTGGTTGATTCTTTTTTGGTTGAATTTTACAGAACCTTCTTCTTCAATTTTCATTTCTTGTTCATATGAGAAGTCAATTTTTTTTTGTTCAACTTTTTTTCCATTTTTCTTTGCTATTAAAGGTGCAATTATGTGTATGTCCCATGATGCTTCTGGCACTTTTTCTTTGAAATTTAGGAAGTAATTTGAACACTCTCTTTTCCAGATCATTGGGCCAAAGAAGAAATCCCAATAGAGGTTTAGAAAATCTCCAAAAAATAAGTTTCCAGCTTGTTCTGTGTGAGCTTGGAATATTGGGCAGGATCCAAAAGAATTTCTTCCGGGATAAATTATATCTAAGTTATTTTCTTTTAGTTGTGAGATTAGGTATGGAATGCTTTTTATGAAGTCAAACTTTTCTGGTTCCATGCATATTAAAATTTCCTTTCCTGTCTCGTAAGCTTTTTGATAACTTTCTCTTTTTGCTTCTCTGAATCCTTTCTTTGTTTGTGGGAATACTTTTGCTCCAAAACTTTTTATTTTTTCTAGAAAATCTTGTTCTGAGCCACCATCAATGACTACAACTTCGTAATGTTTTGTTAGTTCTTTTATGCTCTTTAATGCGATGTTTTTTCGAATGTCTTCTTTAGGATAAAATGTAACCAAGCTTACTACTATGTCGTTCATAGATTTTTAGGTTTATTTTAGGTTTATAATAATTATGCAGAAGATTTAAAATAAGTTGATTTTTCTTTAGTGTATGGATGATTGTTTAGAGTCGCCAATGGCGAATAAGTATAGCTTGAGAAAGAAATTGAAGTTGCCTATTTTGATGAAAGCTTTGAGGATTCAAAAGAGTGATACTTTGCTGGATGTTGGGTGTGGTGCTGGGGTATTTTCTTATGAGATGGCTTTACATGGAGGGAAGGTTATTGGGTTAGATTATTCTGAGACTAATGTAAGAGCTGTTCGTGAAAGATATCATTTGCCTAACTTAAGTTTTGAAGTTGGGGATGCAGTTGCGATGCCTTTCAATGAAGAAACTTTTGATTCAATTCTAGCTACTGAGATTATTGAGCATGTTCAGGAAGATAATAAGTTTGTTAATGAGTGTTATAGGGTTTTGAAGAAGAATGGGAAAGTTGTTATCACCACGCCATGTATTAATCCTACTTTGTCTGTTGATTGGATGAGGCGATTGTTTGCAGGGATTGATATTACTAAAGACTTTGGGCATAAGAGAGGGGGGTATACCAAAGAAGGATTATTTGAACTTTTGGAGAAGAATAATTTTTTACCAGAGAAGGTTGTGTATTATGATTTGTTTTTTGGGGAGATTGCTTGGGTGGTTACTTGCATGCCTCGAGCGTTGACTAATAAAAATTGGAAGAGTGGAGAAGGGCAGGATAAGTTAGGAAATTCATTTATGTTTAATTTATATAAAATTGTTTTTCCAGTGATTTATTTGTTTGCTAAGCTAGATGTTTTTTTAAAGGGTTTGAGAGGGCATCATATTATGGTTGTAGGAAGAAAAAATTAAACTTTAATCAGACTTTTTCCAGCATTATACAATGTTTTTAGTTCTGTAAGGGATTTTAATTTTATTAGTCTTCTGAAAATGAACTTTGGGCTGACATAGAAACTTTTGTAATATTTGTCTCGTATTTCTGCCATGTCTTTGACTGTTAAATTTGGTGGAGAGTAAATTGGAGTATTGTGTGAGCCGTACTTTTTTTCGCCGTAAATAAAATCTTGATCATATTCACCATATTGGATCTTGGCAGTTTCATAAACTTCTGACATAGGGAATGGGATCAATGTACTAAATGTAGCACCATCCAAAGGCAGTGATTTTGCAAAGTCCAATCTTTTTTTCATTGTTTCTCTGGTGTCAAATGGATAGCCCAGGATGAAATGACCAATGCAATATATTCCTGTTTTGTTTGTTGCTTCTACAGCTTTTTTTATTTGTTCAATCGTAATGTTCTTTTTAATTATTTTTAGGGTTTCGTCGTCAGCAGCTTCAATTCCATAGGAGATTGCAATGCAACCAGCTTTTCTCATTAGGTTTAGTAATTCTTCGTCAACCATGGTTACTCTTGCCCAGCAGCTCCAGGTAATGTCTAGTTTTCTGTTGATGATTTCATTACAAATTTCTATGACGCGATTTTTATTAAGAGTAAAGACATCATCCTGGAATGCGACTTCTTTGATTCCATAATCCTTGATTAAATGTTCAATTTCTTCAATAACATATTTTGCAGAGTGGAATCTGAACATATGCTTGAATGGATATTGAGAACAGAAAATGCAATTAAAAGGGCAGCCTCTTGATGTAACCATTGAAGTTTGGGGGAATCTTGTGTTCTTGAAAGGGGTTTGTTTGTATTTGTCTGGGTTTGGTAGTAGATGTCGAGATGGGAATGGCAGGGAATCCAAGTCTTTAATTGGAAGGCGATCTTTTGTGGGGATAATTTTGCCTTTTTTTCTGTAAAATATTCCATTAATATCGTCTATATTACTCCCATTTTCAAAGTATTGTACTAATTCCAAGAATGTTTCTTCGCCTTCGCCAATAACGCCAATGTCGAATTCTTCATATTTCATTGCATTAAGGGAATCAATAGAAATGTGGGGACCACCAAGGACAATTTTTATTTCTTTATTGAATTCTTTTATTTTTTTGGCTGATTTTAATGCTTCCTTGAAAGTTAATGATGTGACAGACATTCCAATTAAATCTGGATTATATTCGTTGAGTATATTCATTAGATCTTCTTCAGTTGTGTAAATTCCACCATCAAATATCTTTACTTGATAATTATTTTTTTCTAGAACTGCTGCTATATAGGCCAATCCCAAAGGAGGTCGGCTTGGAGCCAAATCTTTGTAGCTGCCATACAAAACGCCTACTGGTGGGATCATCAATAATATCTTCATTTTAAAACTCTTTCAAATTTTAAATTTCCTTGTTTATTAAATTTTCCAACATATAATTCAATCCATTCTTTTAATATTGATTCTTGATAATATCTGGAACTGGCGACATAAATTCCTGTGTGGTCCGTACCAATGTAAAGTTTTTTTAGTTTTATTTTTCCTTTAATAAAGTCTTTTATTTCTAGACCTTTTTTTGTTAATTTTAGTTCTCTTGTGAATTGTAATGGGCTTTTATTATTCCTTAATATGAGTTTTTTAGTTAATATTTTTTTTAGTAGTTTGCTTAATGTCTTTGATTGGAATAATGTTATGAGCAGGATTCTGAATACTATGAATTTTTTTGTGTCTAAAATGGGATTTGATATTGTTGAAAAGTTGCCTTTGATTTTTATGGAATCATTAAAATGGACTTGATTATTGTTAACTATCTGGCTCATTAAAATGGATTTTTCTTTTGCAATTAAACCAGCATCACTAAAGACTAATTTCTCTTTGTGGAACAATTTGAAGACGCCACCTTTGTTTATTGATGTGATTAAATAATAATCTTCTTTCTTAGAAATATATATTTTTGCTTGTGAAAAATATTTTTCAAAGTCTTTTCGGATTATTTCCCCTTTTCTCTTTTCATTAAAGTTTAGGTAAGCTTGCAAATAATCATAGACTACATGGTGCATTCCTCTGTCGTCGTCATTAAAGAGATTTTTTTTGTTTTGCAAACCTTGTAAGTAAAGGTCTGAGATTTGGGTGCTTAGTGGATTGAATTGGCCACAGATTTCAAAGCCATCAGGAAAGAAGTGATATGTTCCTCGGCTACCATATTCTCCGCCATAACTACCATCAGGATGAATAAAATATGAAGAGAATTCAATGGCTTTACTTAGTGTAGGAATTAAATTTTTATCATTAGTTTTTTGGTAATACTTTGCTAGGAAGTTAATGCTTAATGTTAGATATCCTGCGTCGAAACCATGATACTCAAGAAACCAGCCTTCTTCGGATTGTAGAGCGAGCATTTCTTTGATTCTTTTTTGAGATTCTTTGTGATATATTTCTTTTTTTGTTAGAATTGAAACATTCAATAGAGCCATTGCAGAGACTGCTAAATGATTTGCTATTTTTCCGGAGTCTTCATTTTTGATTAACCATTGGGCCATTTTTTCGAATAAAGAATTGAAAATATTTTCTTCAAATAAAATCATGGATTCTGTGAAAGCATAGAGTAAAAATGCTGTTGTACCGTATGCTCTTTCATAGGGATAATATTCGTCAGCGCAGCCTTCTTTGTTTAAGATCTTACTTGTGTATTTTATTCCTGCATAGACTAATTCTTTTATTCTAGTTTGGTTGTAGAATTGATTTCCTGGAAGTTTGTGTTTGTAGACTATTGCCAATGGGAGGACACCACATTGATAGATCCCACCGCAGAGGTCTGTGATCCTGTAGTGCCAGAAATTTCTATCGAAGCAGCCATAAGTGTTTGAGAGTTTGTTTCTATCTACTGAGCCTAATAATCGAGGAATTCTTGTGAGAGCATATTCTAAGTAGAGATTTTTCATAATGGAATTTTTGAACCTTTGATTTAAATGTTTTGTTAATGTTTTGGTTATAAAATGAAAAGAGCATAATCTTTAAAAAGTAAGTTTTAGTATTTTTTAGAATGAAAATTCTATTTTTGCATCCGCCTTGGCCTGGGAGTGGGTTTGGGCTTAGAAGTCAGAATAGATGGCCTAGAAAAAGAGGGGATAAAACTAATAGATATCCAATTTTACTTTGTTATACTGCAACTTTGTTGGAAAAAAATGGGTTTGATGTTTCATATATTGATAGTGTGATTCAGGATTTTGATGTGGAACAAACTTTGATGGAAATTGGGAAGATAAATCCTAATGTGATATTTATTGAGACTGCTACACCGACTTATAATTTTGATATTGCTTTTGTTTCAAAGATTAAAGAAAAATTTAAGGAAGTGAAAGTGTTGATGGCTGGGAGTCATGTTACTAAATTCCCAGAGAAATGCATTGAAGAAAGCAAAGTTGATTTTGTGATTAAAGGTGAGCATGACTTTGTTACATTAGAAGTTATGAATGCGTTGAAGGAGAATGAAAGTTTTGAAAAAATAAAAGGGATTTGTTTTAGGTTGAAGAATAAAATTAAGAATAATTCTGATGCACCTTTGATTGAGGACTTAGATACATTGCCTTTTCCAAATAGGAATCTTATTCCACATCAATGGTATGCTGAGGGGCATGTGAGGAATTTTCCATTTACATTTGTGATGGCTGCGAGAGGGTGTCCAAATAGGTGTGCTTTTTGTTTGTGGCCAAATATATTTTATAATCATCGAGTTCGAGTGCGTTCAGCGAAGAATATTGTTGATGAGTTAGAGTGGTTGATTAAAGAATATGGGATGAAGGAAATATTTTTTGATGATGATACTTTTAATGTTTCCAAGTTGAGGGTGATGGATATTTGTAATGAGATGTTGAATAGAAATGTGAAGATTGTTTGGGGTTGTAGTGGAAGAGTTGATTGTGTTGATGAGGAGATGATTGTATTAATGAAAAAGGCTGGGTGCAAGTTGATTTGTTATGGGGTTGAAAGTGCTAATGAAGAGACTTTGGAAAAAACACATAAAGGGATTAGTTTGAAGATGGCTCAGAGTGCTGTGAAGTTAACACAGAAAGGAGGAATAATTGCGCATGTGAATTTAATGATTGGATTTCCTTGGGAGACTAAAACAGAGATGGAGAATACTATTAATTTTGGGTTGGAGTTGAATGCAGATACTGTGCAATATTCGTTAGTATTTCCGCATCCTGGTTCTGAGATGTATGATTGGGCATTGAAAGAGAATTGGTTCTATGATGAGGCATTAAATGATTTTTCTAGGTTTGATATGACTTCAGGGCCTGTATTGAAGACGCAGGTGTCGAGAGAGGAATTGATGAATATTGTTAGCAAGGCGCATGCAAAGTTTTTTTTGAGGCCTAATTATGTTTGGAGACAGTTAATGAAGATTCGATGTTATGATGATTTCAAATATACTCTGCGAGGAGCAAAATCTGTGTTGAAGGGGAAGATATTCTTTAAGAAAAAATGAAAATTGGAATGCTGGTTCATAATCCGCCTTTTCAGGGAGGCATAGTGCAATATTCAGTTTTGTTAGTTAATTCAATGAAAGATTATGTAGATTTTGAGTTGGTTGGATTTGATAAGTTGTATCCGCCATTCTTCTATAAGGGAAAGTTGCCAAAGAAAGATAGGAGTGGAATACATTTTTACAAGGAGAGCAATAATTTTGTTAGGTGGTATGATCCTTTTTCTTGGGTTCGAGTGTATTTTCAATTTAAGGATTGTGATATTATTCATTTACATTGGGTTTCACCATTACTTGCTCCTTTGCAATTTACTATTTTGAGATTGAATAGAATTTTTTATAGAAAGAAAGTTGTGCTGACTTGTCATAATATTGAGCCGCATGAGTCAACTATTGTGGATAGGATATTTACTAAAATTGTTTTTTCGAATGTGGATCATTTCATTGTGCATGCAGAACAGAATAGGAAGAGATTGGTTAATGATTATTATATTTCAGAGAGGAGGGTGCATACTATTTCGCATGGAACTTTTGGTTATTTTACAGAGTGGAGGAAAGAGACTAATGAAGAATTGAGGAAAGAGTTTGGGTTTAGTGAGAAAGATAGGATCATATTATTCTTTGGGTATATTCGAGAGTATAAAGGCTTGAGATATTTGATTAGAGCATTCTCAGGAATATTGAAAGAAGAGCCTGATGCAAAGTTGGTTGTTGCCGGAGAGCTGTGGCAGAATTGGGAAACTTATGAAGAGGAGATTAGAAAAGTTGGTGTTGGTGATAAAATTAAAGTATTTCCTAGATATATCCCAGATCATTTAGTGTATAAATTTTTTGATTTGGCGGATATTTGTGTGCTTCCATATTTCAATACTGAGCAGACGATAAGTGGACCATTATTAGTTGCAATTGCATTCAATAAGCCAATTGTTGTTTCGAATGTTGGGGGGATTTCGGAGTTTCTAGAGCATGAGAAGAATGCGTTAATTGTTCGAGGTGGGGTTGTTAAAGAATTAGAGGAGAATGTGATAAGATTATTAAAGGATAAAAAGCTGCAAAAAAAATTGATTAATGGTGCTTGGGAGATGAATAAAAATTTTGATTGGAATAGTGTTGCAAAGAAAACTTTAGAAATATATAAGGAGATTAAAAAATGATTTTGGATTATGGGTTGAGGATTTTACCTAGAGTAATTGGATACAAATTAGCTATGTTGGGATTAGTTAAACCTTCACAGCCATTATTCTTTAATTTTAGTATTACCAACAAATGCCAGTCACAATGTACCATGTGTAATATTTGGAAGTTGTACAAAGAGTATCCAGAGAGGGAAGAAAAAGAATTGAATATTCAAGAGATTGAGAAAGTGTTTAGGACAATGGATTCAGTTTTTCAGTTGAGTATTTGTGGTGGGGAGCCTTATTTGAGGGATGATTTAGATGAGATTTGTCGACTAGCATGCAAGTACATCAAGCCCAGAGTAATTCATATGCCCACGAATTGTTTGGCTCCAGAAAGAATTGAAATATTGACTGAAAATATCTTAAGAAAAATTCCGAAGAATGTGCATTTGACTGTGAAGATGTCATTAGATGGGATTGGAGAGAAGCATGATAAGATCAGAGGTATTGAGGGAAATTTTAAAAAAGTTGTGCAAGTGCATAATATTTTGGTGGATTTGCGAAGGAGATATTCTAATTTGTATGTGGATGCTGGTGTGACTGTGTCGATGAAAAACTTGAAGGATTTGAAAGAGATTACTGAATATGTAGAAAATAATTTTAAGTTGGATAATTTCTTGCATGAGATTGCGGATACAAGAGCAGAATTATTTAATGTGGATGTTTCTGAGGAGGGTTTGAGGGATAAATTTGGGGATGTTATGAAAGATTTGAAAGTTACGCCAACCGGAAGAGATTATGCGCAAGTTGTTAATGTTTTGTTAGAGGATGTAAAAAAGAAATTTAATTCGCGAAGAAAATTGAGTAAGTTAATTCAGGCATTTAGGATTGTTTATTATAAGAGAGCTGCTAAAGTTATGAGTCAAAAAAAGAGGTATGTTGATTGTTATGCTGGAATAAGCAATGCACATTTGAATCCTTGGGGAGGGTTGTGGTTGTGTAATGTTCAGGCGTTTAGGAAAGAGATGGGGAATGTTAGGGATTATAATTATAATTTTAGAAAGCTTTGGAATTCTTCGCGGGCGAATAGGATGAGGAGATTTGTTAAGTCTAATCAATGTCATTGTCCTTTAGTTGGGCAGGCATTCTTGGATACGATTATGAGTCCAAAAGAAGTCATGAAAGTTTTGTACTATTATTATTTTGGAGTAAGATGACAAAAGTTTATTTCAAGAAAATTGAAGGATATGAAATTGGAGAGTTGAAAGAATTTGTTAGGGAGTGTTTTTTGAAGTTGAATTTGGAATTCAAAGAAAATGCTTCTGTGCTAGTGAAACCGAATTTTTTGTTGGCTAAGAATTTTGATTCACCGGTTATTACAAATCCAATTTTGATAAGAGCAGTATTGGAAGTTTTAATTGAGAGGAAGTTGAGACCTTTTATTTATGAAATTCCGAGCATGGGGTCTGTTGAAAGTGCTGCGAAGAAGTGTGGGGTTTATGAGGTTTGTCAAGAATTGAATGTGGAAATAAAAAGATTAGGGGAGTTTGTTTCTTTTACTAATGATGAGAATAAGTATTTTAAAAAATTGTTTTTTCCGAAGGAATTAGAGGAAGCAGAGTATGTTGTTAACCTTGCAAAATTGAAGACGCATTCATTGATGGGGTTGACTATGGGATTGAAGAATGTGTTTGGGTTAGTGAAGCCTGAGTACAGAGGGCAAATGCATTTCAAGACTGGGCGTGATAGAGAGATGTTTGGGCATATGCTGATTGATGTGTATAATTTTGTGGAGCCGGATTTGACGATACTTGATGGGATTGTTGGGATGGAAGGAAATGGGCCTTCTAATGGAGAAATGAGAAAATTTAATTTTGTTTGTGCATCTACAAGTGCGTTAGCATTAGATTATGAAGTTGTGAAAATATTAAAAGTGGATTTGAAGAAAGTTCCATTATTGAAAGTAGGTTTGGAAAGATTTGGGAAAATTGATTCTGAAGTAATTGGGGATAAAATAGAAATTGGTAATCCTATTAAGTTTCCGTCAACATTTGTTTCAAGTTTTTCTGGAATGTTAATGAATTTTGCTTATCCTTTGTTTAAGAGGTTTATACAAGCTCGGCCTGTTGTGGATAGAAGTAAATGCATTGTATGTTTGAATTGTAAAAATATTTGCCCGGCAAAGGCGATTTCAGTGAAGGAGGGGAAAGCTTGGATTGATGATGAAGTTTGTATTAAATGTTTTTGTTGTCATGAGGTGTGTCCGATTAATGCGATAAAGATAAATAAACCTTATATAGGAAGGATTTTAGAAAAGAGATTCAATAAAGGTTTGGAAGATGAGCGAAATAAGTAATCTAAGGAAACTTTTGAGGATTTATTATAGGAAGAAAGATAGTCCATTCATTGCAAATTGGATTATTACGAGCCAGTGCAATTGTAAGTGTTCTTTTTGTGAGCTGGGTGTTGAGGATAAGTATAAACCTGAAGAGGAAGTAACTACTGAAAGAGCTTTTGAGATCGTGCAGGAGTTGAAGGAGATTGGAATCAAGTATGTAACTTTCAGTGGTGGAGAGGTATTTTTGAGGAAGGATATTTGGGAGTTGATTAAAGAATTGAAAGATAATGGATTCAAAGTTGGGGTTGTTTCGAATGGGTTGTTGTTGAATAGTTTTTCTGAAGAGAAGATTGAGTTTTTGAATAAATATTTGGATACTTTAGTTGTTTCAATTGATTCGCCTGTTGCTGAGGAGCATAATAAGTTTAGAAATATTCCTATGTTATTTGAGTTGATTATGAAAGGAATAACTAAATTGCAGTTGCATGGGTTTAGGAATATTACTTTTGAGTCGATAATCATGGGAGCAAATTACAAAAGGATTCCGGCATTAATACAATTGACCAAAGATATGGGTGTGAGAAAGATTATGTTCAGGCCAATTAATATTGCTAGTAATTTTCCACAGTTGAGTTCGGTTTCTAATAAGAATGAGTTTGCGGATTATGATGTGGATGAAATAATTAAGTATACTGATTTAGGAATTTCCAAGGCGAAAGAGTTGGATGTGGATACTGATTTAATGTTTAATAGAAAATGGATTACTGAGTATTTTAAGAATTTGAAGGTTAAGGATGGGTTCTTTCATGATAAGGTTATGAGTAATTATTTTTGTTTCATTCCATTTGCTTATGTGATTATTAATTATAATGGAGGATTGTTGCCTTGTTTGTTGTTGAATGAAAAAGGGAATATTAGAGAAGGGTGTTTGCGTGAGCAACGTAGAAAAGCAGATCCTATTCGGGAGCAATTAGGCAGAAGAGAGTTTTTTGATATATGTAATTGTTGTTTTGATCAGGCAAATAATAATGTCAGATTTTCTACTATGTGCAGTCCATTACTGAATGCTGGGAGTTTAGCATTATTGTTTAGGGATGTGAAGTCTGTGAAGAAAAGGTTTGAAAAATTATAATTTTTTTATTGCTTCAATAATATCTTTAGGTTCTGGAGGACATCCATAAATAAAATTATCTTTAGAAATACATTTAGTGCATTTGCCAATGTAGACTACTTTTGTGTTTGGTCTTAGATTTTGTTTTAATTTGAAACCTGAGACAAAGGTTATATTTTTGAATTTTGCTAAATAGAAAAATTTGGCTAGAAGCAATGGTTTTTTTAGTAATAGTTTAAGTGCTTGTTCCATATTAACGCTACAGCCTGAGCAACCATTCATTTGGAATTCCATGTTGAAGATTCTTCTGATCTTTTGGGCCTCTGAGAAATGTTGCTGGACTGATTCTAATTTTTCACCTATTGTTTCTATGTTTGGTATTATAGGGAAGTGTTTAATTTCTTCTTTTATCCCTGTAATCTTTAATCCAATATTGTCTACTTCAAACATGTTTTTGCCGATGATGAGAAGATTGAGATTTTTGCCTTTACTTTTGAAAATCGAGACAGAGTTGCCTTCTAAACAATATAATGCGTTGATGATTGTCAATGATGGTTGAATTACATTTGCTAGTTCTCTTACTGATTCATTTACGCCTATTGTATGAAACTGTTTTTTGGTGTTGTAATCTAAAAGACCTTTTTGGTTTTTGGTGCCTAATGTGACTCCTGTGATTGTGTGTGTTTTTAATGTAGGAATGTTAATGTATTCGCATTCTTCTAAGATTTTAGGGAGTTTGATTGTGCCATATTTCCATTTATGTTCGATTCTTTCGCAGGTGTTTAAATCTAGAAGTTTAAGATGATATTTTTCTGCAAGCTTTTTGTAGCCTGTTTTTTTGAAGACTTCTATTGTATTGTGACCAACTGCGCTACCCTCTGCAATAATTATTTCACAATTGAATTGTTTTAAGTATTTTACTACTGCTTCGACAACTCTTGGATGAGTTATGATTCCAGATTTTGGATCTGTGGCATAAACTAAATTTGGTTTGATTAGAATTTTATTCTTTGTAGGTTTGTAGTCTAATCGGGTTAATGCTTTTTCTAGATCTTTGTCTATGCTTGAGAGATTTGTTTTTGTAATTGAGACAGTCATTTTAGACCTTCTATAACTTCGATCATTTTAGACCAGGAGAAACGATCTTTTTCCTTAGAAATATTTTCTTTGAAGATTTTAGATTTATTATTTTCATAGAAATCTGTAACTGCATCTACGATTGCTTCTGAGTTCTCTGGTTCTATTACCAAGCCTGTTTTATTGTGTTCAACTACTTCTGGTAAGCCACCTACTTTAGTAACTATTACTGGTTTTTCGAAGCCGAAAGAAGTTTGGACTATGCCTGAGTTGGTTGCAGTGATGTAAGGAAGGACACTGATATCGCAAGCTTCAAAGTAATTTCCTACATTCTCATTAGGAACATAGTAGTCTATGAGTTTAATATGGTCCCTTACAGGGGAATTTTCTAGTTCTTTTTTGTCTTCTAAACCATCATCCCAGAATTCACCTACGACGAGTAAGTCTAGGTCAGGGTATTTTTCTACTATTTTTGGCATAGCTTTGATTAAGTATTTTAAACCTTTGTATCTCCTGACAAAGCCGAAGAATAATAAAACTTTTTTTCTTAATTTTAAATATGAAATATCCCTTTTAATATGTTTTTCTTTGAAGATGTCATAAATTGGGTGGACATGTTGGGTTACGTTTGCATTTGGGAGAAGTTGGAGTAGACTTTCTTTTTCTTCATTTGCGTGGACGATAAAATAGTCTGCTTTTTTTAGGGCGTGTTTTGTCAATATCTTATCTATGGATCTTGCATCATGCGGGGAAACATTGTGGCAGATGAATAAAATCTTTGCCTTTGTTTTTTGTTTGATTAAGGAAGTTATTGTTCTGAAGTTTATTGTGAAGTATGGAGTCCACCAATACATAATTACTAAGTCTGGGTTTGTTTGTTTTATTTTGTTAACTGCTTTTAGCCAGGTTAATGGATTTATACTGTCTATGATTTCTGTGCAGTCGCATTCGATCTTTTCTTTGCTGTTTGGATCTCTTTGATCTGCACCGGGGAAAAGTATTTTTGGATAGAGCCTTGTAAATGAAATTGCTTCGACTTCGTGTTTTTTCTTGAGTTCATTGCAGAGGACTGTGTTGTAATGTGAGATTCCGCCTCTGTATGGGCATGATGGACCTATGACTGTGATTTTCATTGAGGGATTTTAGGGTTGGTGATTTATAAAATTTATTTAGTTGGAGTTTACTTGTCATTTTGTTGTTTTTTTAAACAGTTTTAAATCCTTTTTCGGCAATTATTCCAAATAATATCCATTCATATCCAAACATAAATAGATTGTATTTTAATCTAAATTGTGCATTGTAATCCATGATTAAACTACCTATATCCCAGAGTAGGTTTAAAGTTTTGCCACCTAATTTTTTTGTTTTGAAATCTTTTCCATAGGAATTAAATCTGTCTTTAAGAAATAGAAATAATGCAATTTTTGAGATTACTTCTAGTTTATGTTTTCTGTTTTTATTTATCCAGGTTAAATTTGTTGGGTCTGAGAAATTCCATTTTGCCCAATATTCAAGTGTTTTTTTTGGTTTATATCCTGCAAGAATAGCTTTTTCATAAATAGGTGTACCTGGGTATGGTGAATATACATATATCCCGTTTATTTCTACTTTGGGTGAAATCTTTTTTAGTTCTTTATAGATATTTATTGTTTTGTATAGATCCTCTTTTTTTTCTCCGGGTATTCCAATTACAAAACTATAAATTGGAGTTATATTGTGTTCAATACAGTTTTTTGCTGATTTAATTATATCCTCCACTTTTATGTCCTTTTTTATCAAATCTAATATTCTTTGGGATCCTGATTCTGCTCCAATTCCCAAATATTTAATTCCAGCTTCTTCTAATAATTTTAATTCCCCAGGAGTATAATTTGCGATGTAATTTGCTCTTCCTCCAGTAATTATTTCTAAATTTAGTTTTTCTTGTTTAACAGATTTACAAAATTCCATTACTCTTTTTTTATCAACAAAGAAATTATCATCACAGATAAAAAATTTGGAGATATTATATTTTATTTGTATCTCTTTTATTTCTTCAATGACCTTTATAATATTTTTTACGCGCCATTTAAACTTGTGAAATAAATGGACATAACAAAAAGAGCATCTATGGGGGCATCCTCTACTAGTTTCTATAATAATATGTCCAATAGAATCTTGATATTTTTTTATATCTATCAAATCATATGCTGGAAGACTTAAAGTATTTAGATCCATAAAAGGTCTGTCTTCATTTGAATATATTTTTTTGTTGATTTTATAAGTTAATCCTTTAATTTTTTCATAGCCTTTTTTATTTTCTAAAGCTTCAATTAATTCGTATAATGTTTCTTCACCCTCACTACGAATAACAAAGTCTACAAATTTTGATGCACAAGTTTGTTCTGGAAAGAATGTTGCATGAGGTCCTCCCCAAACTATTGGAGTATTACATTTTTTCTTAATGTATTTGCATATTTTTAGTCCGGAATAAACTTGTTCTCCAGTTTTAGCAGATATCCCAATTAGAGAATAATTTTTGAATTCTATATCTTTTAAAGATTCGATTCGCGTATCTATTATTTTTACTTTAATTCCTTTATTTTTTAAATATGAAGCTAATACTAAAATAGAAAATGGACATCTAGGCTTATTTTCTTGTTTTCCTGGAAAAATTAATAGGATCTCACTTTTCATTTTATTTCTCTCTTAATTTTTGATTTTCACTTTCAAAGCCAAAATGAATATCATAGCAGCTGCCGAGTTTTTTCCAACAAATATTATCCAATGATGGAGCCAATAATGTTTCCATAAAATCTTTTTTAAAATATGTGTTTATAAGCTTTATTTAACTCTAGTTTGCTGTGTAGTGTCCTAATATTTTTTCGTTTTTTAAATTCTCTCATTTTAACTCCCCAAA
>CAYYMN010000014.1:13370-26279 GCA_964473075.1 Candidatus Woesearchaeota archaeon | reverse complement strand
TTCATACTTCTATAGTTTATTGATATGTAATTTTGTGAATTGTGAGACAGCCTCATCGGCAATTGAGATGCTCGGAGCGTAAGCGACTAAATCTTATTCTTCTTCCAATTTCAATTTCTTAATCTTATCTTTCAAGTTCAACTTCTTAAGTAATTCTTTGTATCTATTCCTAATAGTAACCTCAGTCACTCCGGCAATGTCTGCAACTTCCCTCTGAGTTCTTTTTTCATTATTAATTAAAGCAGCCACATACAATGATGCCGCAGCAATGCCAGTCGGTCCACGCCCAGAAGTCAACTCAGAATTTTGTGCCATTTCAAGAATCTCAACAGCCTTGCTCTGCGTGTCCGCGCTCAACCTTAATGCAGATGCAAACCTAGGAATATAATCTACTGGATTCGAAGGCAAGATTCTAATACCAAGCTCCCTGGTAACAAACCTGTAAGTCCTTCCAATTTCTTTTTTATCAATACCTGATGCTTCAGCTAACTCATCCAAAGTCCTCGGCACCTCATGCCTCCTGCACGCAGCATACAACGCCCCAGCGACCACAGACTCCATTGATCTCCCTCTAACTAAACCCCTCTGCACAGCCAAAGTATACACCCTCGCAGATTCTTCTTCAACAGACTTCGGCAATTTCAAATATGAAGCAACCCTTTTCAATTCTGCTAATGCAAGCTTTAAGTTTCTCTCTATAGCAGTAGAAATCCTATATTGCCATTTTCTCAATCTAAAATATTTATTCTTTCCCTTTCCTGATAATTTATAGATATCCTGCTTTTGTCCAACATCAGTCCCTAAACCACGATCGTATTTCGTATTATGCAAGAATATTCCTCCTCTTCCACCAACAAAATTTTCATAACCAGGCACAGTAATATCATAAGCATATCCAGAACTAGACTTCATTTTCTGAATAGATTTAATTCTAAGATAAAGGAAAGGCGATTCTGCAATCTTTTTCAACTTAGGATCATTATATTTTTCAGCAATTGATAATGCTAATTCTCTATTAATTCGTATTCTTTTCCTACACTTCCATTCATTTTTATATTCTCGCGGAGCAGGAATAAATGTTTCAATAGCACCCTTACCAAAAGGCTTAGTAGGTTTTTCAGAAATAAACCCTAAAGAATAAGCAGTATCCGGATTTTTAATTAATGCTCTATGAGAAATAGTATCCTTAATATATTGTCCAGTCTTTTCCATAATTCTTCCTTCAATAAAAGCTTCTTGATAATTTGCATGATAACCTAACTGCGAGTATAAAATAATAAAATCATTTGTTAAAGCTTCACTTACTGAATTAGTCGATACACAAACATCTGGTCTAAAACCTTCACGCTCATTAACAACAACACTCCCATCTCCTAAAATATAACCATTCAAAAATTCTCTCTTCAATTGTAAAGGCATAGAAAAAACAACAGAAGGCACCCTCTTTGTACTAGCTTGTGCACCAGTATTCAAGATTTCTTTAAACATAATGCTCAATAATTTACTATAAAAACAAAGTTGTACTGCAGAAGTATTCTTTTCAAACCCACAACAATTTACATTAACCAAAGAAGTCAAAGTATTTCTAACTTCCTCAATATAATCTACTTCATGTGCTCCAAACGAAAAAACAATATTATTCCTTCCAGCAGTACCCTCAGCAACAAAGAATCCTAACATTCGAGCAAATTTCTCATCCAATGATATTTTCAAAGGTAATTCTGACTGTCCACTATAAATTCCAATGCAACATCCATCAAGATTATAATCATAAACATTTACTTCTTTAGATAATTCTCTTAGAACATATAATGGCAATGTTTCATGCCTCACCCAATTCTTAATACTCCCCTTCAAAAAAGAATATTTTCCAGACAAAGTTTTTAATTTCCCAAATAATCTCTCATCTGAAAAATTTCTAAGATATAATTGAGGATATTTCTTCGACAGAATAATAAACTCATCTAATAAATTCAATTCCTTTTTTACTTCAATTAAAGGAATCTTCTTAGGTGCAACTAAAAATTGTCCTTTTTCAAGTTCATCAACACGAACAGAAACAACTTCATTATTTTTAATAGTAAAAACACTATGATTTCCAGTCACCTTAACTTTCTTTCCGGATTCTAAAATAATTTCATAAACTTCCTCTGCAGAATGCCTAGAAACTTCGCTTACTTTTTTAAATCCAATTTTATAATCTTCATCAAAAGAAACACATTCAACATCAGTAACAGGAACATATTCAATAGTATCATCTTTTTTAACATAAGTAATATTTTCAGCAATAACTTCATCAACAAACTTTCCAATAGGAACAATTTGAATTTCATCTTTTATTCTCAAAATAATTGGTTCAAAATAATCAACAGAATAAGTCATAGGAGCCCCAGTCCTTCTTTTTTTATCAGAATCCTCGGAACTAAACTCTCTCCATTCCTGCCCAAAATCAACCATCTTCTCTTCGATGACCAAACCACAACTTCTACAAATAACTTCTCCTTTTTCTTTATTATACATTAAACTAGTTGCACCACATTCAGGACATTTTTTTATACTGCTTCCAACCATTTAACTCCCCTAAAACAAAAAGATTTATAAGGGATATTCTTGAATTATTTATAAACCTATGCTACCCCTTTCAGAGAACAAAAAATTTACTTAACTAAAACACCCTGTAGAACTCCAACTTGCCCGGGTCTGGAAGTGATTTTGACTTTTCCCTTTGCAGTCTCCACAATAGCCCCTTTGGTCATGATATTCCTTCTCACAAAATGCCTATTTGCATTATTTTCAACAATAGTCTTAATCTTCTCTTTAGAATATTTTTTTGACTTGGAATCATAAACATTAATTTCATCAGCAGAACAAATCTTCTGTTTGGTATTCCCACCAACACCTCTTACAAATTTAGTCTTCCTTGGTGCAAGCTTAGTCAAAACTGGTTGTCCCATCAACTCAAAAACTCTTTTCTTCCTATAACTTTTGTAAACTCCACCAGTAACTTTCCTTTTTGATCTTTGCGATGTAATTGCCATATATTCTATAGAAAAATCAATTCCTTTTAAATGTTTCTACTCATTGCCTTCTAGTGTTCCAAAAAACAATCATTAGAAAACTTTAAATACTATTTTAGTTTTTTGCATAACACAACATTTTTTTGTTTGGAGGAAATAAAATATGGAACCAGAAAGACCATTAGATACATTGAATGACGCACGAAATCAAAGAATTATCGTCGAATTAAAAAATAAAATCCAAATCATTGGAAAACTAAAAGCATTTGACATTCACATTAATGTAGTTTTAGAGGATGCAGAAGAATGGGAATCAGGAACAATGCACCGAAAAGTTGGTAAAGCTTTCATCAGGGGCGACATGATTGTTTTGATCTCCCCAGCATAAGACCATGACAAAAGGAACATCATCAATGGGTAAGAAGTCCGGTAAGGACGTTCATATTAGATGCCGACGCTGTGGTAAAGCTTCTTATCATAAAATCAATGGCATTTGTTCTAGCTGTGGTTATGGTAAATCTGCAAAGTTAAGATCTTATTCCTGGCAAAAACCAGACAAGCATTAAATTTTTTCTTTTAGATACTTTTTTAAATAATTTAGAATACTCAATTAGCATAGTTTGACCAAAAATATGTGCGGGTGCCGGAGCGGTCAAACGGGTTGGAAAATGACATTTCGGTGTTATTTGACTTAGCTTAGGACCCAATAGCTTAGTGCTTTCGCAGGTTCGAATCCTGTCCCGCACATTCATAATCATGACTAATAAAAGTAAATCCTGCCCATGTACCTATGCCTGTGATAAGCATGATAAATGTAATGAATGCATCGACTATCACAGAAAAAGAAAAGAACTTCCTGCTTGCTATTTCTCAAAAGAAGATGAAAAAACTTACAACAGGTCTATAAAATTCTACCAAAAACAAAATAAAATAAAAAATTAATCTCCTATAAGATCACGAACAAATTGTTCAGTCCATCTATAAGTATCCTCTCCACAAGAAAGCATTTGCAGTATAGATAAATAATTCGCACCCAAACTTTCTATTTCCTTTCTTGAAATCTTTTCATTTCTATAATCTGTCAATGCTCCAATAAAATTCAAATAAGCTTCATCACTATCGATGAATAGACCTCCGACTAAGTTTCTCTTCTAACATTTTTTATCTCCTGTGTTTTTAGTCCACATTACTTATCAAAATTAATGAACAAAACCACTTCTTTTCAATTCTTCAATCGCTTCATCAACATCAACAAGCTTCTCTTCCCCAGTCTTCATGTTCTTCAACTTAATTTTTCCAGCATCAATCTCTTCCTGCCCAATAAAAGCAACGAATGGAATTCCATAACTATTCGCATACGCTAAATTCTTGGACACTCCTCTTCGAAGTAAATCAAAATCAACTTTTACTCCTCTAGCCCTAAGCTCACTCACAATATCAAAACACTCTTCAAATAATCCGATTGGAATAATATAAAGTTCAGTAACAGTTTTCTTCTCCAACTTATTTTTCTCCTTGTAAGCCTCGAACAAAACTTCCACACCGAATGAAAACCCAACAGCAGGATACTCTTCCCTAGTCCCAAGAAAATCTCCAATCATCTTATCAAATCTTCCACCACCAGCAGCAGACCCAGTCATTAATGAATCCTTCAAAAACACTTCAAATATAGGCCCGGTATAATAATTCAACCCTCTAGCAAGCGAAGGCTCGAACATCACACTTTTAACCCCAAATTTTTTCAAATAATTAAAAATCTCCTCTATTTCTTTTATTCCATCTTGCCCCTCAAAACTTTTAATTCTCTCCTTCAATTTCTCAATAGTCTTCTCATTAGTGCTTTCCTTCTTCAATAAACTCAAAATAAAATTTATTTCTTTATCCTCATACAACTTTTCTTTTAACTCTTGCCTAACACCCTCTTCTCCTATCTTCTTCAACTTATCCACAGAAGTAAGGACCGAAAATCTTTCTATTTCATCAATCCCAGCATCCTGCAATACACCCATCAAAATTTTTCTATTATTCAACTCAATCTCAAACTCAAATCCCAATTTATTGAATGCATAATCTGCCAATGCAATAACTTCAGCATCCGCAACCATCTCTTTGCACCCAACAACATCCGGATCAAACTGCATAAACTCTCTGAATCTCCCCGCCTTCAAAGGCCCATCCCTAAAAACATTCCCAACAATATACTTCTTGAATGGCATCTTCAGCGAATTTTTATTCATAGCAATAAATCTAGAGAATGGCACTGTCAAATCAAACCTCAATCCTAACGATCTCTCTCCCTGATCAACAAACTTAAAGATCTCTTTCATTGCATCTGATTCTTCTCCCGCAGCAAACTTAGCAGTCAATGTTTCATATCTTTCAATGATTGGAGTCTCAATAGGACTGAACCCAAAAGTTTCACAAGCTTCTCTCAAAATATTAATTATCTTATCCCTAACTATTTTCTCTTCTGGCAAAAAATCCCTCGTCCCTTTGGCTAATTGCAGTTCCATCTTCCCTCCTCTATATAATTAGAAGGGCGGTAGCGGAAATTCGAATTCCGGTCAAAGGATATCTGCATTAAAATTCCACAGTCCTCTATACTAACCACTGTACTACTACCGCCATAATCATTTTCAAAACAAAACTTATCTTTAAAAAACTACAAATATCAAAATCATTTACGGAAAACGAATTGATTGAATCTTTAAAAAACTTTTCTTCAGCAAGACAACTATTAGAATCTAAAACTTCATCAATGAATACAATCAACTCTTGCCATTTTCTTACTATTTATACACTCCAGCATCTATTTAAAGGTTTCTAAAGTCCATTTTTTCAAAAGATTATTAAAAACAAAAACCTAATTTTAATCAATGACAAAAGAAGATATTAAAATAATTTGTAATATTATTTCCGCTTTTTCGACTTGTTTAGGTGTCGGAGCTGCTATAGCTTATTATCTTAAAATAATCCTTAATTTTTCAACAACTGATCTAGCAATAGTGATAATAATTTATTTTTCATGGATTATTTCAATAATATTATATTATAATCAAAAACTAAAGGAGGAAAAAAATGGAAATAATAAAATGGATTAAAGGAAATTATTGGTTGATTATTGCAATACTACTTTTAATAGCCCTATTTTACATGATGTTTTTCAAAAACTATTCTTAATTTTTTTTAATAAATCTCCCATGAAGTCTTCATAAACTTCAAAATACTTTCTTAGAATAAGGCACCAGAAAGGATCATAAACTTTCATCCTAATATCCGAAAATTTTCCGAAAAAAGTCACAAAGGTTTTATAAAAGAAAAAAGAGCTCAACAATATATGGAACCAAAAAATATAAATATGCATACGCATACGCATACAGGTATGGTAAAAGTAATATCTCTTTCAGAAGTAGCCTATAAGGAGCTTAAAGAAAAAAAGAAAGAAGAAGAATCATTCTCCGATGTAGTTCTAAGACTCATTGAAAAGAATAAGAAAACCAACCTATTAGATTTTTTTGGCAAATGGCCTGGAGACAAAAAGGAATTAGATAAAATTGAAAAAGAGCTTTATAGAGAAAGAAAAAAGTTCAAATTAAGAGAGGTAAAATTATAATGCTATATACTCTAGACACAAATATTATCATTGATATAATCAGAGGTAATAAAGAAATTTTTAATAAACTAAAAGAAATTAATCCGGAACATTTATGCGTAAATCCAATTATTCTTTGTGAGTTATTTAAAGGAGCATACAAATCAAATAATCCAGAAGCTTCAATAATTCTATTTGAAGAGATAGTTAAAGGATTAGAAATAATTGAATTCAACAACGAAACTTATCATATTTATGGAAAATATTTTTCAGAATTAAAAAGATTAGGTAAACCAATTCAAGAATATGATTTACTTATTGCATCCTTAACCATTGCACACAACACAACATTAATCACAAAAAATATTAAAGATTTCAAAAATATAAAAGGACTAAAAGTAATAGAATTTTAATACCTCTTCCACAGCTCCCCCCAAGTAGTTTTCATGAACTTATTCACTCTATGCTTTCCTATTGTTGGATACCAAAGATAATCATGATAGAATGCCGAACCAAATACTGCAACCTTGAACAACCCTGTATGAAACAATAATGGTTCCACGAACGACAAAGCCCCCTTTCTAAACATCTGATCTCCAAATATCACAGGACTTTTACTTGTCCTGAAATGAAAATTCACCCTAGAAATATCCTCCCCAACAACCTCAATTTGATTAACATCTCCACACCCCAATCCTCTGTCATGCGCGAGTTTAATGAACTTAATTCGCATTGGATCAAATCCCATCATTTTCGCACTTATAGCATCAATGGCAACCTGATCCCCAGAAGCAAGAATATAATTTTTTATTTTTGGAACCATAGTTCTCGGTCCAGCACCATCCCCAGCAACAGTTCCATCAGTTACAGCAAATAACCCAGTATGAATTTCTTTTTGTATTGTCAACAAATCCACTAAAACTTCATGAATTTTTTTATGACAATGATGCCTCTTCTTTGTTATTAATCCCCCAAAGGCATTTTTGAGTGAACAAGTTAAAGTCGTATGACCATGGGTATTATGCAAAATAATTCCATTTCCAATAAAATTATTTGTTTCTAAAACTGAAAGATCATATAAATAATCAACATCAGAAGATTTAATTTCTACATCAACAACATAATCCCAAACAATACTTTCTGACAATAAAAAATCAACATAATTTAATTTTTCTGTCAAACAGCCTTTAACATCAATCTCCCTTAATTTTTCAATATACTTTTTAAGCTGCCAAGGAGTTACCCCCCTATACCCATATTCATAAGCAGCAAGACTTTGAAATTTAGTATAAACTTCTTTTCTAGTGAGACCAAGAATCTCCCGCAATTCTCGAAAACTCTTACCTGAAAAAGGAACTGTCTCCCAATTAGAATCTCGACGAATGAGTTCACAATCTTTCAAAAGAAAAGAACCATATTTTTTCAAAGAAATAAACTTAAGCAAAGAAACAAGTTCAGGTCTATAAATAGTCAATTTATAATATTTCTTTTTTTCAACCCAATTTTGAGATTTCCCAAAATGTATATTTCTAAATGAAATAACTCCTAAACGCAACAAAAGTAACTGAACCTCATAAATCAACTGTTCACTCTTTAAAACTAAAACAAGATCAAAACCTCGTTTATTTTGTCTTTTAGCTAAACCTATATCTCCTTCAAAAAGGCCTAATAAAAAGTTTGCAATCTCTTCTTCAGTACAACGAAATAACAATCGTGGAACAAACTTATTCCCAGCATGCAATGGACTATGAAATCCCAATTCCTTAAAGAATTCTGCCAACTGAACACTAGTAAATCGAAGTTCTTTCACTCTTTTAACATCAACATCAATATGAAACAATTTCTTTGTCAAGGAAATATAATCATTTTGAATATCTTTTGAAGAATTAACAAAAGTAAAACTATTGTCTTTACCTAAATAGCCTTCAGCAAAGAAATACCCTATCCATCTCCAAAAATCGGGACTTGTATACTGAGGTACAACAACTTGCCAATTCCTTTGTAATCTAGGAGGAATTTTATATTTTTTAAGGAGATATTTAAAAGCTGAATTACTAATCTTATAACATTCAACAATTTTTTTTACTTGTTTACCATAGAAATAATCAAATATAATCTTTTTCTGAACATTTGCAGAAATTTTATAGCCTTCAGTAAAATAGATTGTATTAATATCTAATCCAACTGAATTTACAGAAGGTAATTTAGGTAAACATTGTTTCTGACCTAAAATACTAATTTTTCGTGGAACTGCAATACGTTCTCCAATATGTAAATCCTTAGCACATTTCCACCCTTCAGAAGTTAGAAAAGGATGTTTATCAGATACAATAACTTCCCTACCTGTTCTGGTTTTAATAGTAAAAAGCATACCTTGAACTGGAGTCTTCCAAAATTGCACAGCATTTCCAATCACAATTTTACCATTTTTATCCAATGATGGAATAGCTTGAATAGAAGAAGCAACCAAATCTCCTTCTTCATTAGTTCTGATCTCATTTTTTAAATGGATTTCATCAACAAAATCTTTAATTTTTACTAATGAACCATCAGCAAGGAATATTTCAGTATTTGGATGCACACATTTCATCGTCGGAAAATGCACAACATTCTTTCCTATGAACATCTTCGGAATCTGCAACCCATTAGAAAAGATTTCATCCAATACTAACAACTCCTTTTTTGGCTTAAACTTTATCCATTCAACTTTAGTCAAAGGTTCGAACTTCAAATTATACCTCTTCAAAACATCCAGCCACTTATTCTGCTTTGCTCCATGCATAACATTCGTAACAACAGTCTCATTCTCCACAGCATGCAGATTTTCATATCTATCATTCTTCAACTTTTTCAACACCCCATCCAACTGCCAAGGCTCAGTCGAACACGCAGGATAATATAGACTCCATGATAAATTCAATTTTAGAATAGTTTCATTTTCTTTCTTTACAAATTTTTTATATTCTGCTAAATCCATTAACTTAGAATAATCATTAATCACACTTGCAGGACTAGTCTTCAACACAGCAACTTTGCTCATACCAAAATAAATTTAACTTGCATTTAAAAGAATTCTGCAACTGCAAAATCGTAAACAATTTACATTTTCTCTGAATTTTCCAATAACCATTTCCAAACAGGAATTGCTTTGATTTTTTTTTCTTCAATCACAAATTTATCTTCTTGATTATAAGTTAGAATTAACCCTTCTTTCAGTTTGAATTTATCCAAAGCTTCAATAAGCCCATTTAACTCTCTTTCTCTATTCTGCTCAGTTAAAATATAACAAACTTGTATTGCACGAGTTATTTTTAGGCCATCTTTAATAACAAAATCGCATTCCCCATTTTCTTGAAAATAAAAAATTTCTTTATATCTTTTTCTTAAATTCAAAAAAACAATATTCTCAAGCATTTTCCCCTTATCTTCTGAAAATGAAGCAGAATTTACTACAGAAAAACCATTATCAATAGAATAAACTTTTTTAGGATTAATTATTTGTTTCCTAATTGAATAATCAAATTTAGGGATTGTAAACAACATATAGCTATCCTCAAAAAAAGAAATAAATGAAATTACACTATTTACTGATCCTAAATCAAATGTTCTTTTTAAAGAATTGTATGAAAACTCTTTTCCAACATTTGTAATAAGATAAACTCCCATTTCTTTAAGAGATTTTAAATTTTTTACTTGATGCCTTATTAAAATGTCTCGATTAATTATATCATTAAACAAATCTTGTAAAGACTCAGCCCTTCCACTTTTTAGATATTGTGGAAATCCTCCTTTTATAAAGTACTCCTGAAAAGATTCAATATTTGGTTTTTTATTTGTTAATTTAAGAAATTCATTAAAAGAAAAAGGGAATAATTCATAATTTAAATGTCTCCCAGTAAGTCTTGTTCCAAGTTCTCTGCTTAATAATGAAGCATTTGAACCAGTAATAATAAAATATTTCCCCTTATCAAGCATTGCTCTTACAAAAAGTTCCCATTTTTCAACATTTTGTATCTCATCAAAAAAATAATAATTACACTCTCCATATTCTTCATAAAATATTTGATTAAGAATTTCAAAATCAGCCAACTCAAAATTGATTGCATTAGGATCTTCAAAATTAAAATAATAAAAATTATCTGATTTTTGTATTATTTGCCTTAACAATGTACTTTTTCCACATCTTCTAACTCCAGAAAGAACTATTGCAAAAGACTCTTCAACTTTTATTTTCTTTAGTTTCTCTCTTTCTACAATCTTATCAACTAACAAAACATCTTTTTTCTGTGCTCGAACAATATTTCTTAAGGATTCTTTTAGTATCATATTGCTATTTATTTATAAGATACACCTTTATAAAGGTTTTCATTACAAATGAACAATATTGTGCATTACTAATGAACACTAAATTAATTGCTTGAAGCTTTTTTCACAATATACTTCCTCAGGAACTGAATCAACACTAACAGCACACAAACAAAAAACAAATACCTAAAGAATTCTAATATTAATAATCCACCCACCAAATACAAAGCTGCTATGTATCCAACAATAACAAAACATAAAATAAATAATATAATCATAACCAAATACAAAGGTCCAAAGATATAAAACTTTCTCAAGAACTTCTTATAATCCCCACAAACCATTCCTAACCAAATATAACTTAACACAAGCATCAGGATCATTAACAACCCCAAAATCAAACATACACTAAAACTGCTCAGCACAAAATAAAAATTTTCAATAAAATAACTCATGAATGCATAGAACAAAATTAATATTGCCAATCCTAATAATAAATTCCATAAGATTCTCTTAAAATTATTTTTTAGTAACGCAACATTCACTGCCTGCGACCCAAAAATCAACAAATAACAAATTAAAGGTATTAGATAAATCATAAATACATAAAACCACCAAATAGAATACTGATACTCCTCCACAAAACTCTCAACCTCCTCAGTGGACTCATTTCCCAGCTCAGTTTCTATCTCATCAACTTTGATATTAACCCTATTCACCTCCTCCAGAAACCCAGCAACATAACTTTTACTGAACACGAACAACCAGAATAATATTATTAATAACAAAAGATCCACACAAAAAGTTTTCCAGAATGATTTTCTCATGAACAATAAAAATTAACCAAGGGATATAAAACTTTTGTTAAACTCTTTAACTAAGTCTACTACTCATTACATTTTCTGCATCCTCTGCAAAATTGCTTGCAACTTAACTTCCAACTAACTCCTCAAACACCCCCTCAGCCCACTCCTTAGCCACCGCTTCACCTCCATTATGCTCACTATAATGCTGATCTGCATCACAACCAAAAGGAGTACTACCACAAAAATCAAAATCAGAATCCTCTTTGGAACTAATATAAACACAATTTTCCTCTAAACCATCTTTAATAGATTTCTCCATTTCATCATAATCCATTTCATTAACATAACCAGGTCCCACTGGCGGTCCAATCCAATAACATTCAACTTCTTCTTCATCAATTATTTTTACAAATTCTCCTACAATCTCTTCAATTGTCCCCCCTGAATAAACACCTTGCAAATTCGCCCCTAATGCAACTACTACCATATCATAATTATTTTCTAGTAAATCATCTATCATCGGAGTTTTTTGATTTCCCCCTGTCTCTTTTCCACCAACCACAAAATCAGAATTACAATTTGTCAACCATCCAGAAACATCATCATCAAAAGAATAACTAATAGACTTCAATTCCTCTTTACTCATAAAATGCTGCGGCGCCGCCCCACACTGCGCATACTTATCAACTTCAAATTTTTCTCTTACCATCAACTCATACAAAATATCCCCAAAGATCTGCACACTATGCGAATCCCCAATGAACAATATTTTTTTTCCTGAACCACTTGATCCACTACTAGATTCACCAGAACAAGATTCCTTCAATTCTTCAAAAGAATTAAATTCAATAACCCTCTTAGCATCACTATTCCTCAAAGAAACATCAACATACTCTTCAACAGTTATTTCACCATTACTATTTCCATACTTTTTATCCAAATCACTATTTTGCTTATACTCATCACTTCCAGAACGATACAAAACATAAGAATACCCATTACCAATCGCAACCGGCGCAAATACACACATTGCAACATCAGAATAATATCCAAACCTCATTCCATCACATCCTTTAAAATACTTCTCAACATATTTCATTTGCTCAACTTGATTCATTTTACTCAAGGCATCAAAACTAGTTCTCAAACTTGTTGCTGTAGACACTACAAATTGTATCAACCCAGTAGC
>CAYYMN010000014.1:0-13360 GCA_964473075.1 Candidatus Woesearchaeota archaeon | reverse complement strand
AACTACTCTCAAAAGCTATAACAGCCATTAAATCTAAAGGATCAATATTAACATTATTTGCAACTTCCTCAACCGCCTCTAGAAAACCTTCTTCAAAACTATCACAAATATCATCCGAACTAACCCCACCCCTACTACTCCCAGAAGTATCCTCAACATATTCACACTCATCTTTCCTATCATCCCAAGAACACTTCCCACTACCTAAAAACTCCTCATAGCATTCCTCACTCTCGCATCTTCTTTCATCCGAACTCAAAGCATCACACATTTTTTCATTACTACTCTCTTTAACATCCTCGCACGCAAAGCACTCATCAAATAAAGTATCCTCAAAATAACACCCTTCTCCATTATTATGACAAATATCCATTTTACAACTCAGACCATACATACTCCCACCACACTCTTCACACACCTCAGTCGAACTCTCAAACGCCCCCTTAGGAGCATTCACCGAGAACACAAAAGTCTGACTAAAAATCTCTTCTTTATCTGCATTAATTATTACGATCGGCACAGAAATGGAATCACTTTCACCCATATCAATCTCAACATAACAAGAAGGAGAATTATCCCCAAGAGCACATTCAATCCCAACCCCATTACTAGTCTCAGTTTCCTTAAAAACCTCCCCACTCTCCAGATTACTAAACCCTACTTTAAATAAAAATTTATCATCTTCATCCAACTGACTATACTCTCTCAATGTTCCAATGGACTCAGCATCAATAAACCCTTCATATTCAATCTCTTCTCTTCCAATCATCCCACAAATACTACCATCAGTAGCAATCTCATAAAATATCATCCCAATATAATATTCCGCACTCGCAGCATACTCAAAACTAGTCGTCCTCATATACAATTCATTAAACATACTCACCAAATTAACAAAGTTCTCACAACCTCTTGTTTTATACTTCTTTAAATAATCTTCATATTCTTCCGCAGACTCCTCAGTAGTTAGAGTATCACTAATCCCCCATACTTCTTTCTGTTTCGCCATCGCAATTTCATCAAGATAATCATTCACTTCCTCAGACTTCTCAGCATCCTTGATACTAATTGAATCCTCGTTCACCCAGCAATCCCCTAATGACCTCCCCTCAGAATCTTTTCCACAACTTCCAACCACAGCCCATCCAGAGGAACTCCCCTCACCAAGCCCAGGATTATTCAACGAACACACCCTCTCAATCCCTGTGCTCAATATTCCAGGACTATAACTGCTCGAAATTCCAATGGATGCTAATGAATTGATGGTTGGCGAACTAGTAGTTGATGATGGATAACACTCCTCTTCTGTCTTGATATTTTTCTTCGCCTCAGCAGCTAACAATGAATCCTTTAGATAATCCGCACTGAACGCAGTCGAAATTGATCCAAACCCGCAATGCGTCTCCCCATTCAAAACTACACAAACTTGATCCATCCCCTCTGGTCCAATGCAATCAATGGTCTTGTCCACCATCCCTCCAAGCTCTAAAGTTGCAGACACCCCTTCACACTCCTCTGTTACTTCATACCTCTCACTCGTCAACGAACTCTTCAAATAAACAGAATACACCACTCTCTCAATATTCTCATTCGTTCCCGCATAAATATGATAATAAGTTTGGTATGCAACTTCCCCCTGTGATGGCGCATAAGTCCTCGCTGTTAATGATGCAGTGAACTGTGTTGGATCCTCTGGTGTTGTCAACTGCGACATGAAATCATCAAACCATGGCGTATTCGCATATATTGCCTGCTTACAAATCTCGCTCCCCACTTCCTCTAATGATCTTCCTCTGAATGCCGCGAACGCTGTTGTCGCATACTCAGTAGTTAAATATGACACCGAATCCTGCATCCTCCCAATTGCTTCCTTGACTTTCAAATACTCTCCTCCACCTTGATCCTCTCTCCCGAATACCTTGCTCGCCAACAAATCCAAAAGTCCCCCATTCCCAGAATCCAGAACAGAAGCAACCTCTCTCGTTATGATCTCACAAATATAAACACTCCTTACCTTGTCACAAATTCCCACTGACTTCCCCTCGAACTTCGCCGCCTCCAAACATTCTACATACCCATCCAGCATCGAATCAATATATTTCAAATTTGATAAAATCCCAGTCAAGCACACAGGCAAGATATCCCCATTTTCCCAACCTAATACAACAGAACCTATTATTCCCGACTCCACAACATTATCCACCTGCCATCTCCCATCCAAATTAAACCTCGACGGCGGACACATCACCGGATCACAAGTATTGAACAAGAGTTTGCAATCACTGACATCCATCACATCATAACAATTCCCCTCTGCCTGCCCTAATGCAGCTTTCGATTTTGAACAACTTATCGTGAAAGAATCTGACCCTATTATATCTATACTCTGTGTCTCTACTAGCTTCATCTTCACATACTTATTCGCAAACAACCTTAATTCATTATAAGTTGCAGTATCCGAAACCAACTGACTCTCAGACTCCACTAAAACATCATCCCCAGTATGCAACTCCCCATCCGGTCCAACATTCCAATATTCAAATACATCAATCTCATTCGCTTTGTTATATCCCTCATCAACATCAAACTCAATGAAATTCCCATTCTTATGCGGCAAACAATATGGCAACCCATTGAACTCCCCAGAACAAAATATTTCTACCTTCGCACTCTCTGCAAACACCTCACTAATGCTCCCTGTGCTATAAGCAGGCAACCCTACATACACTCTATCCTTATCAGCATTCATATAAAACTGCGCACCATTATCTGCAGTTAATTTAGTAAACGCCCTCTCTTTCTCAGTAAATCCTCCTTTACCTTTATCACCCTCAGTAGCTGTTAACAAATTAATATCTGTATCTATCATTGAACAAGCATTAGGATCATGACCATTTTCTTGATTACCATCATTACCATTCTCACACACAAGTCTCTCCCTTTTCAAAATTTCTAAATAATCATTCAAATTCATTTCTGTAACAGTCGTATAACCCTCAGAAGTATACACCTCAAAATTTTTATTACTTAACCCACTGCTAAAAACTTTCCCGACAGGAATTATTTTCACGCTCTCATTGATATAAATTTTATCCAATGCTTTAAACCCAGTAACAGTAGGTATTTCATAATCCTCTGCTAATTTTTTCTCTTCTGACTCATACGCCCCCAATGCAATCTTCTTCTTTTCATTCAACTGCTCCTCCTCATCTTCAATGTCACTCCACTTCTCCTTACCTTTATCACTATCAACCCCCTTCAACGCAGCATCACAAGCTCCTTGCTTATCACTCAAACTCTCATCAGACAAAACACTATTCACATCATCCACAGAATCCAAGAATGGCTCAGCATCTTCATTTTTATTTTCATTCGCATGAGCTTTCAAATATTCATAATAAGCATACTGCTTCAACGACTCCGAATCTAAAAACACATCATCCCCTAATAATTTCTTGCACTCATCTAAATTATCATAACCAGCAACAGCATCCTTATACCATTTTTCTTCAGTAAAACTTCCCTCAGAATATTCTTTTGCCTCCAAAGCCAACTCAATATCCTTTTGTATCTCCTCAGCATTATCTTGCATGCAATCATCATAAGTCTTGTATCCTCTCTCGCTATAAGTTCCCGAAGATGCTCTCACACAATATTCATGCCACCCACTACCCCCATCAGCACCATGCAACACATTCGACCGCACTGCCGCAACATTCCCGCTCAGCCCAGTCTTCACAGTCACGAACGCCATCACTCCCAAGCACACATAATTCCAAGTCTTCACAATCTTATCCAACTTCTCAGTCAACTCTCCTACTTTCTCCTGCAACTTCTTCGCCTTCTCAATCTTGTCATCAATCTTCTCTGGATTCAATTGTAATGCCCTTCTCTCGATTGGAATATGTATAGAAAAGTTTGAAGTAGATCTCAATGACTCTCCGCTCCCAGGAGTGATTGTCAGATATGCAACCTTCTTCGAATCCACAGACTCAATACCAATGACATAACCTTCAATAGTTTCTTTCTCATCCACTTTTATCGTCTCTGTAGACTTCACTTTCCCATCAGACCCAACTTTTTTCAGAGTAACCGAAGTATCCGCAACCTTGTACACATACCAATTATAACTATACTTTCCTTTTTTATCTTCAAGATCATAAGCAAATATCGCCTCATCCAGCGAATAAATCGCATCAATCCCATTCTTACTAATCACAGCCGAAGGCATATCTTCTGCAGTCAACTCATTTACAGACAATAATTCCACATACACATTATTCCCATTATCATCAATGGACTCGGTCCCATACACTGCATCCCCATACAACTCATTCTGCAACTTCTCCAGCTCAACCTTCAAATTCGATCCAACTCCGCTCTCATGATCCACCAAATATTTGTAAGCTTCATACGCTTCAGTGATCGCCCCTTTCTTCTCCTCAGAACTCAATGAATCAATATATTTTAATGCAGTATACGCCATTGCCTTTCCTAAATAAGCTTCTTCCACCACAGAAGTTTCACTACCAACTAACTTCACATCAGCATCATAATTATTTATTACACTTTGAAAATTATTTATGCTCGTGCACAGCAAATTCACTTTTATTTCATTACTCTTCACAACAGTAGCCTCACCAAACCCCAAAATTTCTAAACCCTCTGCCCCATAAATCTCCGCATCAACACATGGATCCACTGCTGAATACTTTTTAATTTCAATCTCCCCTAAATCACTCACAGAATAATAATAACCCGCAGGCAAAACATTTATCAGCAAATCCCTGACATTTATTCCTTCACTCAATGTAAACTTTTGTAGCTTTGCAACATCCCCTTCAATTTCATCAACAACAATCCTCGGACTTCCCTCAAAACTCCCAAACACTTTCGCCAAATTATCAACAACCTGTTCATCAATCACCTTCGTGCTCGTAGTAAAATAAATTCCATCCTCGACTCTATTCTTGCTCTCATAAAACTTCCTCGCTAGCACATCACTCTTCCCTTCTCCTAGTCCGCTATTCACATTCGTCGTCAAAGTCTTTGTATTCCCTTTCGAATCCTTCAATTTCAGATTATACTCCCATCCATCTCTCCCCTGCCCATAAACAATTTCCTCAACAGTCCATATCGACCCTGGATATAATGCACTGCCCTCTGAAACAACAACCATCGATCTCGACCCATCCACAGTCACAGCCACAGTCGCCCTCTCTCTTAATGGATCCCCTAACTCATTAAATGTAATCCTGAACATTGCATTTTGTAATACCTGTTCATCAGTCGCACCTAAATCAATATACTCCGAAGTCTCCCCTTTATCCAAAACTATATCTGCAATCGGTCTCGGCGCTTCAATGATCGGCCAATACAAATCTTTGTTGCTATACACAGTCATGTACACAGTATTATCATCAATATCCCTAACTCGCACCAATCCTCTCCCTCCAAAGAACGAATACATCGCCCCATTAGATTCCAAATCCTCAATCCACTTATCCTCATCAGCATCTTCATTGAGCATCAACGCACTCTTCGACAAACTATAAAGTCTTTCTGCCTGCTTGAACCAAATTTCTGCAGTGAAAGATAAATTTATTTCTGACGGATAACATGCTCCAGTCTCGCACATGAACCCCTCATCACAATCATTATTATTATTGCATATTTCAAAATTATCCGCATCAAACTGCTTCAATGTCACAATCAAATATCCTAATGTATCAATATCAACTTTGTTTGGCTTATAGAAATCTGGCTCCCCCTCGATAAAATCATTAGTCTTTGAATCCAATGCCTTGATCCTCATTTTCTCAATCTCAATCCCCCCATACACAGGCTCGACATTGTATGATGTTGGAATCAAACTCCCTATTGACGCCCCAGCAAGATATACATACACAGGCACGCTATTATCCTCTAACAAATTCGAAGTCAATATTGTTGGCTCATACGATCTTGCATTGATAGCAATCACCGCCCCCGCATCCTGCTCCTCATAATCCTCATCTTCAACTATCTCAGCAGAACTAGCAATAGGCAAACACATGAACAATCCAATTATTAATATCGCAATTATTTTTTTCATGATAATTCTGGCTCCCTCGATCCAAGCCCCGCATCAACATAATTCATCATCTCTTCCAACTCTTCTTCATCCTCTGGCACCCCTGGCGATGCAACATAGAATGTAACTTTTCTCGCCCCCTCCAAATCTGCAACATCCACGCTCCAGATAGTATCCACTCCCCCACTCACAGTACTTTCAAACTCCCCGCTCTCAAACTCTAAAACATTACAATTTTCCTCCCCTATCCCAAATATATCATCCACACTTGTCGCCAAAGCACTCGTGCAACTCACGAACTCCATCGGATCAAACTCTAATGCAAACGACGAACTGCTCACCACATTCCCTTTGACTTCATAATTCCCTTCTTTTAATAATACATAATCAGTTTCGGAAGGATAATAAACTGTCGTCGTATAATCATCAGATGTCAAACTCACAAACACACTATCCTCACTCGTCGGCGCAAACATATTCCCATCATCATCAATTAACATTATTTCATAACTCAAATTATACAATCTCTCAATTTCCAAAGTCTCACTAACTTCTTCTATAGTTGTCACAACCTCAGTCTCAGTTGCAAACCCATCCTTCTCCACAATTAACACCCCATTCACACACTGCGGCACATACCCGAACACATCCCCATTCCTATCAGTAACTCCGATCTCACACTTGCTTGTTATGCACTGCAAACTCACCTTCACCCCTTCTTCCCCAGTAAGATACCCATAATAATCCTCTGCTGCAACATACACATCAACAGGTATAATCGCATCCTCACACAAAGTACTTTCAGCATTCCCAAAATCCACCAATCCTAATTCATTTGTTCTCGGCTGATTATTATCTAATACTACTTGTATCGCATACTGAAATCTATAATTCGAATCTTTGTCATACATGGTAATCAACACTGGATACTTGATATCATACACAAAATTATACGAAGTCATGCAAAACAAACTGCTCAGTATTGCTCCCATCATCCCTTCATTCAAATTATCTTCTTTCATCTCCCCATCTTTCAATGGACTCACCTGCATAGAGAATGGCCAGCTCTCCGAAGCATACACATTGATATTATAATTTTCAAACTCCCCGCTCAAAGCACCCCACTCAAAATACTTTTTTTCAGCCTCATTATTTATTTCATACTCAGAACCTTTAAGTTTAATCGCAAACATATTATTCACAAAAACTTCTTTCATACTTTTTTCCACTTCCTCAATCTCCCAAGTCTCAGTTTCACACTCAAACCCAGTCCATGATAACGGCACCTCTTCATATAACACCAGCGAATCATAACTTAATTCTTCCAAATAAAAATTCTCATTCTCCTCTTCCATTATTTGCACTGCAGCCTCATACACATTCCCTAATGGCACATCTTTTGCAACATAAAAATTCTCAAACTTAAAATAAAAATCTTCTATTGCAACACTAATCGGATAACTTACCGACACCAAAACTTCATCATCCAATATTTCAACATAAGTATTAATTTCTTCCACTGACGCATTATAACTCACAAACAAATCCTCATCCACACACTTCCCAATATTTTCACTTATATAATCCCCCAATTCTATCTGCATGGATTCAATCGTCGGCATCTGATTTTTTTGCACATTGTTTGCCGCCACATAAAACCAATAAACTGTTTCAAAATCTGTCCCATCAATGATCTCTAAAGAATTCGAGAAAGGATTCATTTCACTCTCCGCGATTGTATCCGCAGGAATCTCTATGTACCCCCCATGCAACCCTAAAATTTTAAGTGCTTCACTACTAACTTCCTCTACACACTCCTCCACAGCAACTCTTAACTCTTCTGCTTCCTCTGGTACAACTAACGACTCTGCTCTCTGCTTTTCCCATTCTGACTCAAATATTTCATCTTTATAATACACTCCTAACATCACAACAGAAACTACTAAAATCCCAACTATTACAAATATAGTAAACTGCCCTCTCTTTCGCATAGACTAATTAATATTAAAACAATTTAAATAGTTTTTCCAATCTCAATTCCAAAATATTAACCAACCCAAAAATTTTGCAAAGAAAGATTCTTCTAACCCTGCAGCCATTGAAGGTCCACTAGAACTCACTTCATCAACATCCGCCACATCATTTCCATCACTATCAATTGAACAATCCCCTGTAGAATCACAAGCATATCCCTCAAAACAATCATAACTATCAACACAACTTGTTAAACAATTACCTAATGAATCCACTGAAAAAGCCCCACAAGAAACATCCCTCTCTACACAAACATAATCTTCACAATTAAAACCAGAACCACACATATCTTCACCCATTATGCACTCAACACATTCAAAAGTTTCATAATAAGCTCCACTATCACAAACAAATCCTGAAGCACAATCACTATCATCAACACAACCACTAACAACAACTTCATCAACACAACTAGAAGAATAATCCTCATAATAGATTTCAAAACAAATATTCTCAATATTAGAAACACTACCGGCAGCTAAAATTACATCGGACTCAAACTCTGAATAATGATCATAAACACAATCTGCCACAGCAATTTTAGTATACTCTTTCTCCGAATCATAAACCAAATTAAAATACTCAGAAGAATAAGAATTCAAACAAGAAGAAAATGTTTCAGGATTAAAAAAAGCAACAATCCACGAAAAATCCTCATAATGATTCTCAACACAAGAAATTCCAGAACTAACTAAAGAATTTAAACAACTCACACTAGTTAAATCAGTCTCATCAAAAACATCAATAAACTCTATCTGATATCCATAATCCCTTTCTGAACCATCACTAGAATCTAAACATCCAACATCATCTAAATCTTCATCACCATCACCATCATTATCAATCTCATCATTACAAGAATTAGAAACTACAAAAGAAACAAACAACAAACTTAACAAACATAGAATAGAAATAAACTTCTTCATACTCCCACCCCAAATATGGACAATATCCAAGCCCATAATTTTCCAAAGAACCCTTGTTCCTCAAATCCAGCCGCAAGATAAACAGGACCACTAACATCACTAGTTTCACTATCATCAGTTTCAGAATCACAATCATTATCAGCAGAATAATCAGCATCTCCATCTTCATCATTATCAATTCCGTCATTACATTCTGGAGTATAACAAACAAAAGAAGAGCACACTTCTCCAGTTCCACAAGGATTATTTTCATCACAGAACACTACATCAGCATAAGGAGCTTCAACATCTTCTTCATCAACATCAGGCAAACAAGCCCCATTAGCAATATCACAAACATACCCGGATTCACAATCCTCGTCTCCATCACAACTAACCAAACAAACACCCTCACTACAAATATATACTCCACAATAGCTTTCACATTCACTAACCATCACACAAGAAGGATCAATCTCACAATCTTCAACATCAGCACAATCCAAAAAAGTATCCCCATCATTATCAATAAAATCATCACAAATCTCAACTTCTTCAGTATCACCAGCAACTTCCTCTACACAGATATAATTTTCTGAGCAAGTATAACCATCATTACACATATCTTCACCCATTATACACTCAACACATTGATAAGTTTCATAATAAAGCCCACTATCACAAACAAGACCATCACCACAATCCTCATCATCATCACACCCTTCTAAAACATCTTCAGCACTTTCACAATCAGAATCATAACTATATACAGCATCAGATAAATCATCACAATATCCTTCACTACCATTTTCATAATTAAAATAACAATACTCTTTTCCCTGTGAACTCATACCAGTATTATTACACAAATAAACAACACCAGATAAATTACATATCCCATAATAATCAATCAACCCATCTCCATCATTATCTATCCCATCAGCACAATCAGCAAGATCATAACAACTTCCAGTCGTGGTATCACAATCATACCCAGAATCACACCCAATATCTACACAACTCGTTGAAGTAGTCGCACTTGAATCACTACTTGAAGAACCACTAGAACTAGAAGAGCCTCCAGAACCTCCACCAGAAGAACTAGAACTTCCAGAAGAACTAATACAAATCCCTGAAGAACTACATTCATAATCACCATACAACTCACACTGAGAATCAGTTTCACACCCACAATCTAAATAACAACTTTCACCAATATTACAATTCCCATCCCCACACTCTGGTTCAACAATTTTATCTTCCTCTTCACTAGATTCTACTTCTCCTTCTTCAACACCTTCAACACTATCATCAACTTCACTAACCTCTTCCCCCAAATCAACTTCTTCAACTAACTCAGAAACCATGAAATATTCATCAATAATAAACGATCCTAAAAGCCCGCCAAATATTAACACCAAAATTATTGGAACAAAAAACCATGCTCTTAAATAGAAAGGCTTGTAATTTAATAATTTAGAAGCAACATCAGTAGCTATCCCACTCTTACTCATAGCCTGTTTAATCTGATCATCAGTATAACCTTGAGCTTTATAATTTTTAATCGAATTCAAAACAGACTTTTCATTTTCATCCAAACAAACTTCACCTCTTCAAAATAAAATTACTCTAAGATTAATAAATATTTGCTTTTTAAAAACAATACAAAATAATTATTCCCAAAACATTAACCATCCCAAAAATTTCATAAAAATACTTTCTTCTAACTCTCCAGCAGCCATTGGAGATCCTGTACTAGAACTCTCATCATCATCTGTTAAACTACTACAACCCTGATCATGAACAGTAAAAGAACCAGAATTTTTCTCACAATATTTTTTACACAAAACCCTACTTGAAAGACCCTCATCTAAACAACTAGTTTCCACATCAGAACAAACTCCCAAAAAATCTATATCCCCATCCTCATCATTATCTAATCCATCTGCACATTGTAATGCAACACTTCCACTATCTTCCTCCTCTTCAAAACACTCAGAATATGTTTCATCACACACACCAGCAACACAATCACTATTATCTTCACAATAATCATCAATATTATTTGCATAACCAGTTCCACAATTACAATCTTCATCTATACCTGTAACATAACCTCCTCCACTCCCATCATAATCAACATCAGAATAACAAAGATCATTACAATCATTACTCATACAATTACGATTTAATAAATCACAAAATTCTCCATTAGTACAATCCTCATCAGAATCACATTCATAATTAAACTTCATACAACTTGCCATTCCAGTAATCGAATCAGAATAACATTCATATCCTTCACCTTTTTCATCTTCACAATTTATAATATTTCTAGTCACATAAGAATTACCATCTATTTCAACACAAGCATATTCAGCAATCATCACACTAGAATTACATTCATCTCCATAACTAACATAACTTCCATTATAAAATAAAACACCCTGAACAACACTCCCAGTAGTCACATCAAAATCATTCATATCCCCATCAAAATCTTCACACTTTTTACATTCTCCATAATATTCATAACTACTATTAGTCACACAAGCCGAATCAATATCACATCCTCCACAAATATCAACAATATCAGCAACACATTCAACAGTTAAATAAGCCAAAGATTCATCAGATTCAGTTCTATAAAACAAAGAATCAACAGTTATAGATAAACCTTCAACAACTTCAGTAGTTCCTTCCATGATACTCATAGTTACTCCATCTACATCAACAATTGCATAATCATTAGAAGGAACACTATTCAAAGTAATATCATGACCAGAATAAGTACTAATTTCACCAACATTAAACTCTGTAGAATCACCACAAGTTAATTTCGTAGCAACACAAACAGAAGAATAATCATCATAATACGCTTCTAAACAAATGCTCTCTAAATCAGTAACCTTGCTCGCAGCTGAACTTACTTCATTTACAAAATCAGAATAATGATCATAAACACAATCCGCCAAAACAATTTTTGTATACCCTATTCTTGGATTATAAACCAAATAATAATATTCAGAATAATGCTCATCCAAACAAGAAGTAAATGTTTCAGGATTCAAAAACGCAACCAGCCACGATAATTCTTCATAATGACTTTCAACACAAGAAACATCGGAATCCACTAAATAATCTAAACAATCCTCATCAACATCTTCAGCAGACTCTATTTGATATCCATAATCCCTCTCTGAAGCATCACTAGAATCTAAACATCCAACATCATCTAAATCAACCAAATCATCTCCATCATTATCAATCCCATCACCACAAGAATTAGCAACACTAAAAGCAACAAACAACAAACTCAACAAGACTAAAATGAAAATAAACTTCTTCATGCTCCCACTCCCAACATGAACAATATCCAAATCCATATTCTTCCAAAGAATCCCTGTTCAACTTCAGCCGCATAAGCAAGCCCTCTAGCATCACTAGATTCACTATCATCAGTTGCAGAATCACAACCACTATCATCAGAATAATCAATAGCAGCATCTCCATCATTATCAATTCCATCATTACACTCTGAAGTATAACAAACATAAGAAGAACACACTTCCCCAGATTCACAATCCACATCACTTCCACAATAATCAACTTCAACATAAGGATTCACACTACAATCATCATCACTTTCATAAAAAATCCCATCTATATCTTCCCCAACACCACAATCTACTCCAACAAAAACACCATCACTTAAACCATAACAATCATAATGCACACAACTACTACCAACATCAGTATAAGTTTCAATTCCTAAACCCTCTGCATCTAAACATCCACAAACATAATCAATGCTCCCATCACTATCTGCATCACATCCACCAGTATAATCCACTAACAAATCTCCATCATTATCCACATAATCATTACAAATCTCCATTTCATTATTATCTGCAACTCCATTATAATTAATATCTAACCTACACAAAGGAGCATCACAAGCATACCCTGAAGCACACATATCATTACTCTCACAATCAAACAAACAACTTCCATCAGTAGCACAAACATATCCATTACATTCCTCATCAGTATAACACTCAACATCCCCAACACTCGCAGGCTCATAACTAATAGAATCCTCGGCTCCTTCATCACCATCAACAGTTCCACTCAAACTAGAATCCAATAAACAGATATTATCAGAACAACCATATCCAGTTCCACAATCATCATCAGAACTACATTCTACTTCAAAAGTATCTTCAGCACTTTCACAATCAGAATCATAACTATACACAGCATCAGAGAAATCATCACAATACCCTTCACTCCCATCTTCATAACTAAAATAACAATACTCTTTTCCTTGCGAACTCATATCAGTAAC
>CAYYMN010000013.1:12263-26699 GCA_964473075.1 Candidatus Woesearchaeota archaeon | reverse complement strand
TTAGTTTCATAACCTCAATTATTTTATCGTAGGGAAATACTTTCGGGATAACACATTTTTTAGTCTAGGAAAGGTTTATAAACATCTATTTTTTCTCATTAAACTATGGAATTAAAGCATAAAAACAGGTCATTCAGAAAAGTAAAAGTTAAGCTTGCTAGCAGGGTAACTACACAATATAGAAAAAGAAGACCAGCACATGCACAATGTGCAAAATGTAGAAAAGAATTGCATGGAGTGCCAAGAGCAAGGCCTGTTGAAAGAAGAAATATGCCTAAAACAAAGAAGAGACCTGAGAGACCATATGGGGGAGTATTGTGTTCTCGGTGCATGAGGGAAACAATCATTGAAAAGGTTAGGGCTTAAGCTCTTTTTGTGGCAGTAGAAGTCTTTATGGTGACATAGGGATGGATAAGACAAGAAGGAGACAAAAAAATGTTAGAAATTGGAAGAATTTGTGTGAAATTAGCGGGCAGAGACGCAGGAAAGAAAGCAGTAGTAATTGATGTTCTAGATGAGCCCTATGTTCTTGTTGATGGGGAAGTCAGAAGAAAAAAGTGTAATGTCAAACACTTAGAGCCATTGGATGAAACTATTGAAATCAAAAAAAATGCTACACACTCTGAGGTTCTAGAAGCATTGGGGTTGGAAGAAGGAAAGAAGAAAGCAAAGAAAGAGAAAACTTTGAGACCAAGAAAACAAAGAGTTTCTAAGAAGAAAGAAGAGAAAAAATGAATACAGAACAACTTGGAATGCAGAAAGTGAATGACTTACGAAGAAATTATCAGATGATTGGGGAGCAAATAGAATCCTTGAAGCATCAATTATTGGAACTTGAAAATGTCAAAGAAAGTTTAAATCAGTTGAAGGTTGATGATAAAGGGGAGATTCTAGTGCCATTCGGCGGGGGAGTTTTTGTCAAGGCGAAAGTTGTTCATAAAAATTCAGTAATATTAAATTCTGGATCGAGCATTGCTGTGGAAAAGGATGTGGAGGCTGTTCTTGAATTAGTTGAGAAGCAAATAAAACAATTGCAGGAGATAGAAATGCAGATGAATGAAGAATTATTGAATGTTTCACAGCAGATTGATATGATGAGCTTGGAAGAATAATTATTTTATACTTGCATTAATTTGGAAAGTTGTAATTTCATTTTGGAAGTAATACTCTAATTTTTTAGATATATTTTTTCTTAGAATGTAAGTATTGGCTTGTTGAGCATAACCTTGCCAACCTAAGTAAGAATTATAAATTTTATCAAAGTCAATAGAATTATTTTTATAGAGTTCTATTTGTTCTTTTAACTTTCTATGAAATTTTTTGAGATTAGAGTTCTTTATGAGCTTATGATAAATGAAAGTTCAAACAAAGAAGAAAGGGGATAAATGCTTATATAGGCATTATGATTAATTCTTCATATGGATGCATTCGTTGAATATTATTCTAGGAAGGATGTGCAGCAGGCGATATTAAGATTCTGCAAAGATAGAGAAGTCGCGCCCAGATTTGGGGATGGATTCGGAAGAAGACCTGATATTCTGCAGTATCCAGGGGATGTTCTAGAGATGGCACAGAAGGGTGCAACTTCATTTCATATTTCTGAAGAGAGATGGGAAGATCCTTTGAGGCTAAAACCTGGAGTTACAAAGAAAGAATTAGAAGAGAACCGGATAGGGTGGGATTTGATTTTAGATATTGATACGCCACATTGGGATTATGCGAAATGGACTGCATACTTTTTGATTGAAGCACTAAAGTTTCATGATGTTAAGAATATTTCTATAAAATTTTCGGGTTCAAAAGGATTTCATATTGCAGTGCCATTTGAATCGTTTCCAACAGAAGTGCATGGAAAGAAGACCAAATATTTGTTTCCTGAAGGACCGAGAATAATTACTGCATACTTAGAGAATATGATTCAAGAAATGTTGACTAATAAAATTTTAGAGACTGAGAATTTAGATAAAATCAGTACAAGAACTGGAATGAAGAAAGCGGATTTGTTAGAGGATGGAAAGTTTAATCCATTCAAAATAATTGAGATTGATACTGTGCTTATTTCATCGAGACATTTGTTCAGAGCTCCATACTCATTGCATGAAAAAACCAAATTAGTTTCTGTGCCAATAGACATAAACAAAGTTTTACAATTTGAAAAAGTTGATGCGGAACCAAAGAAAGCCAAGACCAATTTAGAATATTTGGAGGTGAAAGAAAAAGAGGATGCTAAGGGGTTAATAATACAGGCATTTGATTGGTGGGGCAGAAAGAATATGAAACGAGGACCTGATGTGGAGAAGAGAGAAATTGTTATGTCAAAAGATATGATTGGAGAGGAATATTTTCCTATGTGCATTAAAAAAATCCTAAATGGAATGGAAGATGGGAAGAAGAGAGGGTTGTTTATATTATTAAATTTTTTCAGGAGTGTGAATTGGAAGGATGAGGATATTGATAAAATAATCAAAGAATGGAATACTAGGAATAAAACACCATTAGGTGCGTCGTATATTCAGGGACAATTGAATTGGGCTAAGAAGCAGAAAGAGAAAATATTACCTCCAAATTGTTCGACCAAAGCCTATTATTCGGATTTGAGGATTGCATGTAATGAAGAAATTTGCAAGAAATTCAAGAATCCTGTGAACTGTGCGAAATGGAACGAAAAGATTTCTAAAAAGCAACCTAAGAGTTGAAACTATTTTTAACTGAAGTTTTTTATAAGATTCTTTTTTATTTGTTAGAAAATGAATACAAATGAATATGATAAAACTCCTGTAGGAGTAGTGCCAGACAATAGAGAAGATCTTATCTTAGTTGCAATGATTAGAGGAACTGGATCTGTAGATAGAAAAACACTTGCTGAAATGATCAAAACTTGTTCTGGACAAAGACCAACACGAGAAGAGGTTTTAGCTGTTGAAAAAGAATTAACTACAGGATATGGTTTTAGAAAATATGGAGATGGATTAAGATATAGCCCACAAAGAAAAAATTTTTGGGATTATTAATAATTCAATTTAGAAAAGTGTGTTTGAATCAAAGTTCATAATTTTTTCTTTGTATTGGGAAAATAATAAAAATTACTTAGCAACAAAATCTAAAAGAACTTTTTTATGTTTCTCAAAAACTTTTGGATCAATATTTCCAAATACTCCTGAAAGACCATCTTTAAATTGTTTTGAGGAGATTTTATCGATAATTAAGGTTATTCTATTATTAAAATCAAACCTTAGTTGGATCTCAGATTTGATCCATTCTTTATCATTAGCATTAGGGAACATCATAAACACATCGCGAATATCTGTGGCTCTGCAAGAAATTATTTTCATAACTAGCAATGCATCAATATTTACTATTCGAACTTTGAGCTCTTCAGTTATTGTCTTTCCTATTAATTTCTTCAGGATAGAATTTTTGAAAATCCAATCTGCATGAAATGATGATTTAGTCATTCTATCAGTTACATAACCTATAAGTATATCCATGCTTAATGTAAAATTATTATCCAATTTTTTTTCATATCTACAGAAGCTACCAAAATATTGCGCTTCCTTGGGAAGTTTTTCTTTTTTGTAGCCAATATTCAATAGAATCTTTTCGATTTTTTCCAATTCATTTTCATCCTTAATGACTAAATCGCAATCTACTGAAAATCTTGGGAGGGTATAAGCATTAACAGCGTAGCCGCCTATTATCACAAAATTTAAATGCCTTAGCTCTTTGAGAGTCTTAAAAATTTCATTTTCTCTTATTGAAAATAGGCCCAAGTTCATGATGAAACCTCATATTTTTTTTGAATGTAATTTAAAGCATAAGCATAAATCTCATTTAATTTCGCATAATGGATAGTTTCTTTCAAGGGTTCTACTTTGAATCCATTATGTTTTTTAGTTTGTAATGATTTTACTGGAATCAAAATAATAAATTCACCAATGTTTGTGCCGGAACCCATGTAATTTGGGATTTCATTAGAGTTAAAAAAACTTTTCCAGTATCTCAAATCTTTTCTTAAGACTTTGATAAAATATGGCGATCGGTCCTTGCTTCTTTGGGCATAAGAAAAATCAGACCATATTTCGATGGCAGACAATTGTGTAAAAGCATAAATCTTTTCTGTATTCTTCATTATTTCAGGAACTCTAAAATCCAATAAACCTCTCACAGCTTCGGAAGGATTGATACAAGAGTATGTCCCATGAGAAGTTTTCTTAATCCAACCAGATCTCAATAACAAAGAAAATATTTTCTTTTTCATGCTTGTCGAGACTATCCAGTCTAATTCAGATTGCCTAAATTCTTCATGCACTCCATGCCTTGAAAATAATAAAGCATAGGCTTTCAATCCATATTGAGGAATTTCAATTGTCATATAGTTACCTAATAAGTAACCACTATTTAAACCTTTTGTTCAACTTTCGTTAGCCTCAGTGGCGATTGAACTGTATTATTCTTAATAATTCACAGAAAGGATTATAAATTTAGTTACTAATTAAATAATTATGTATCAACCAAGCAAAGAAATTCTAGACAAGTATGCAGATGTATTAATTAATTTTGCACCAAATAGTGGGATTGGGGTGAAGAAGAATGAAGTGGTATTATTACAAGTGCCAGAGTTTGCCAAACCATTATTGATTTCATTACGAAATGCTGTGCTGAAAGCAGGGGCGCATCCAATAATACAATTTATACCAGACAATATGCAGAAAGAATTCTTTGAACTGGCGAATGAGAAACAATTAAATTTTTTTCCAGAGAAATTTTTGAAAGGGAGGATAGAGCAAATTAATCATAGAATTACTATACTCGGAGAAGTTGATCTAAAAGAACTAAAAGGGATTGATCCAAAGAAGATTCTTAAGACAAAAAAAGCGTTCAAGCCATATAGAGAATGGGAACAGAAAAAAGAGAATGATGGAAAGTTTACATGGGTGCTAGCATTATATGGGACTGAAGCAATGGCGAAAGAAGCGAATATGACATTAGAAGAATATTGGAAGCAGATAATCAAAGCATGTTATTTAGACGAGAAAAAGCCAATCAAGAAATGGAAGGAAGTTTTCAAAAGAAACAAGGATACTATGAAAAAGCTAAATGATATGAAAATTGTTAAAGTGCACATTGAAGCTCCTAATACAGATTTGGATATTGGCATAGGAGAAGATAGAGTTTGGGAGAGCGGGTCAGGGAGGAATATTCCATCATTTGAAATCTTCACATCACCAGACTGCAATGATATCGAGGGGCATATACAATTTACTGAGCCTTTGTATAGGGATGGAAATCTAATAAAGAATGTTTATTTGAGGTTTGAAAAAGGTTTGATAATAGAAGCAAAAGCAGCTGAAGGAGAAAAGTTCTTGAAAGAAATGATCAAAGTAAAAAATGCAAACAGAATTGGAGAGTTCTCAATGACTGATGGGGGGATGTCAAAGATTACTAAGTTCATGGCTGAAACTCTTTTTGATGAAAATGTTGGGGGAGAGCAAGGAAATATGCACATGGCCATAGGGGATTCATTCCAGGAATGTTATAGGCATAATACTAAACAAACCAAGAAGAAGGATTTAGAAAAATATGGATTCAATAATTGTGCAATACACACAGATATTGTTGCAACATCAAGAAGGAAGATTACTGCAATACTTTCTAATGGAACTGAAAAAGTTATTTATGAGAATGGACAATTTTTGGTGTAAAATATAGCCTAGAAAAGTATATAAAGGAATGATTTTATCAAAAGCCTGTGAGCGGTCATAGTGGCTTGGTTCCACCTGTTCCCATTCCGAACACAGAAGTTAAACAAGCTAATGTTCCGTTATGGTACTGCATTAAATGCGGGAAGTTCGGTTCGCTGCTCCAAATTTTTTATATTCTAACACAAGAATTTATTTAAGCAATTTAGATTAAAGAGTTTCTATGAAGTTTGCACATTTCTCTGATTGTCATATAGGCGGATGGAAAGAGGATAAATTAAAGGAAGTTAATCTAGAATGTTTCAAAAAAGCTGTGAATAAAGTTGTTGAAAGGAAAGTTGATTTTTTGTTGATTGCAGGAGATTTGTTTAATACTGCATTGCCGCAGATAGATTATATCAAAGAAGTTACTTCTGAGTTGAAGAGATTGAAGGATTTAGAAATCAGAGTGTATATTGTTGCAGGATCGCATGATTATTCGCCAAGCGGAAAGACTATGCTTGAGGTTCTGGAGAAAGCTGGATTGATAGAGAATGTGATGAAGTTTGAAGAAGGGAAATTGAAATTTACTATTGATAAAAGTGGAGTGAAAATAACTGGAATATTAGGAAAAAAAGGAGGATTAGAATTAAGCGAATATGAGCGATTGGATAAAGAGGCATTAGAAAAAGAAGAAGGATTCAAGATTTTTATGTTTCATACTGCGATTAATGAATTTAAGCCAAGAGATTTCAGTGAAGTTGAAGGAGCTGATTTAGCAAGTTTACCAGGGAATTTTAATTATTATGCCGGGGGGCATGTACATTATATTTTCAAGAAAGATTTTGGTAAAGGATATTTGACTTTTCCTGGGGCTTTATTTCCGAATAATTTCAAAGAATTAGAGGATTATCCTTATGGGGGGGTTTATTTTTATGATGGAGAAAAACTGGAGTTTGAAGAGATTAAAGTCAAAGAAATTATTTCGAAAGAAATTGACGTGAGTAACTTAACCCCTGAAAAAGCAACACAGAAGATAATTGAAGAAATGAAAAAAGTTAATTTCAAGGATAAGATTGTGACTATTCGCATAATTGGGGAGATAGAAGGGAAGACTTCGGAGATTAAGTTCAAGGAGATATTTGAAAGTTTAGAAGAAGCTTATTTTGTGTTGAAGAATACTGCCAGACTAAGTTCAAAATTAGTTGAAAAAATTGAGATGAAGAAAGGAAATGTGGAAGAGATTGAAACGCAAATCCTGAAAGAAGTTGTTGAAGATCAAAAAATAAAACTTGATGAAAAAGAAGAGGAGTTTACCAAAGAATTGATTCGTATTCTAGGAGTCGAGAAAGAAGAGGGAGAGAATGTTGCAGATTTTGAAAAGAGGGTTATAACTGATGCAATGAAGGTGTTGAAGATTGAAAATTAATAGAATCAAACTGGAAAATATTAGGAGTTATAATAGTTTGAACCTAGAAATTCCTTCTGGAAAAGTGTTATTATCGGGAAATATAGGATCTGGAAAAAGTACAATATTATTAGCGATAGATTTTGTATTATTTGGGTTGCAAAGGTCTGAACTAGCTGGTGCATCATTGTTAAGGAATGGGACTGAAGAAGGAAGTGTTGAATTATATTTCGAGATAGAAAAGAATAAATATTTGATAAAAAGAGGATTGAAAAAAACGAATAGCAGCATTGTGCAGAATACAGGATATATTATCAAAAATGGAGTCAAAGAGGAGAAGACTGCGGTTGAATTAAAACAAATTGTCTTGGAGATATTAAATTATCCAAAAGATTTGATCACGAAAAATAAATCTCTCATCTATAAATATACAGTTTATACACCCCAGGAAGAAATGAAAGCCATTCTCGCGAGTCCGAAAGAGGAAAGGCTGGACACATTAAGGAAAGTTTTTGGAGTCGATAAGTATAAGAGAATCAAAGAAAATGTAAAAGTTTTGAATATTAAACTGAGAGAGAAGAAAAAAGAATATGAAGGGATGATCTTTGATCTGCAGGAAAAAGTTTTAGAAAAGGAGAGGAAGGAAAAAGAAAAAAAGATATTAGAAGAAGAGATTATAAAAATTAAGCCAAGAATCGAAGAGACTACTCAAAAAGTAATAAAGAAAAAAGAAGAAATTATTTTTGTAGAAGAGAAAAAGGATGAATTTCTCAGAATAAACAAAGAAATTGCTTTGCTAGAATTAGGGCTTAAACATAAAATAAATGAAAAAGAAAGGATTCAAGAATTAATTAAGAGGTTAGAAAATGATATTTTAGAATTGGAAAAGGAAAATTTGGAGCTGAAAGAAAATCTCAAAGAAAGCATCAAGGCCATAGACGAAAATATTACTTTGAAGGAAAAAGATAACAGGGAAGTTTTGAATAAAATCCAGGAGTTGAAAACTAGAAAATTGCATTCAACACAGATCAAACTAAAGATTGAAAGCATGAATAACTGCCCAACCTGTTACCAGGAAGTTTCTGTGGAATACAAGAAAAAGATTACAGACAAGTGCTATGAAGAAATCAAAAGTTTTGAAGAAGAAATTAAGGTGCAGGAGGAAAAAAGTAGTTACATTGAAAAAGTTATCAAACAATCACGAATGGATTTAGAGATATTTAGAAAAAAGGATAGCGAGATTAGTTTGATAAGAATGAAATTGCAACAGAGAGATAAGAAAAAAGAAGAATTAAGTCTGACTAAAGAAAACTTTTTGAATATTCTGGCTGGGATTGATGAGAATCAAGTAAAAATTATTGAAGTCAAAAAGAAACAGGAAGAATTAAGCAATACAAGTGAAATTTATCAGCGATTAAAAAAAGAATTGGATGAGATTAATAATCTGTTGAATAAGTTGAATCTGGAGAAGAATGGATTTGAAACGTCAAAGAAACATGTTGAGATTATGATTCAGAGAATTGATGAAGAAATAAAAAAGAAATTGATTATTAGAGAGAGAAAAGAGCAGATAAATAAAATACAATTCTGGCTGACAGAAAAATTTGTTGCAATGATGGACACAATGGAGAAGAATATACTTTATAGTGTGCATTCAGAGTTTAATTCCTTGTTTGAGAGATGGTTCTCGGTGTTGATAGACAATAATGTGTTGCAAATGTGTCTTGATGAAGAATATTCACCAAAAATAATACAGAATGGGTATGATATTGAATATGAATATCTTTCTGGGGGAGAGAAAACTGCTGGGGCGTTAGCATATAGGTTAGCTTTGAATCAGGTAATTAATGATTTGAATACTGGAATCAAAACAAAAGATTTACTCATTTTAGACGAGCCCACTGATGGATTCAGTACTGAGCAACTTGAGAAGTTGAAAGTTCTTATGGATGAGATTAAGATACCACAAATTATCATTGTAAGCCATGAAGCACAGGTAGAAAGCTTTGTAGATTCAATTATTAGGTTTGAGAAGCAAAATCATCAAACAAGGGTGTATTAAATTATAGTCTGTAATTAACAACAAAGTATATAAATTCTTTAATGAAATAGTAAATATTATGAAAAGGGGCACTATTATTTTATTTTTGGTTCTGCTGTTAAATCTAGGAATAGTTGCAGCGGAAGAGGGCATACAATTTACAGAAGTAGACTCAAAAACAATCCTTCAACCGGAGGAATTAGGAGAATATACTCTGCTATTGGAAAACTTAGGTTCAAAAGAATTGAATGTGCAGTTGAAAGCAGATCCTTATGCAGGATTGGCATCATCTGATTTTGAATATGTTTTTGTGGATCCAGAATATGTTGTTTTAGAAGGACATGAAAGTGTTTATGTGAATGTTACCATGAAACTCAAAGAGGATATTGAAAGACAAAAAAGATATCAGTCATATATTACTGCAGTTGTGTTGAATGATGAAGGTTTTGATGTTACATATGATTTACAAGTATTTGCCATGCCACCAGCATCTGCAATCAAAGTTACTGTCTCTGAAACACCACAGTTAATCGGGCCTGGAAGTCAATTAGTCATTGATATGAATCTTAAAAATCTGATTGATGAGGATTTGAATAATATTGATGTTTATGTAACAAGTGATCTTTTTAGTGATAAGCAGACAATAGAATTATTTGAAGAGCAAGAGAAAGACTTGCAGTTTGCATTCAATATTCCTAAAACTGCACCCGCAGAAGAATATGAGTATAATATTAGATTGTACAATGAAGAAGTTTTGTTATCAAGCGCAACAGGAAGTTTCATTGTTGATGAAAATCTGAATGTAACAGAATATATTGAAATTGAAAATGGGTTTTTGTATACTAAAAGGATAGTTACATTGACAAACAATGGAAATTCATTAGTAAGTGATTTCTACGATGAGGAGGTGTCTACCATAGAAAGCTGGTTTACCACATATTCCATTGATCCAACTTATAGCGATGATTTAGGAACACCAACATGGACTTTCTCCATAGCACCAGAAGGGCAGTTTGTGCTAGAGGCTAATGAAGATTACAGGCCATTAGTTGTTGGAATAATTGTATTGGTACTTTTAAGTTTGATTGGATATTCTGTGTTTGTGAAGAGGGTAACCATCAAAAAAGAAGCTTTCAAGTTGAAGTATAGCACCGATGGAATCTCTGAATTTAAAGTATTATTACACTTGAAAAACATGACAAATAAAACAATCAAAGATGTATCTGTAGTTGATGTGTTGCCAAAATTGATTCAACCAAAAACTAATTTCGGAACCTTGCATCCAAATGGTATTGAGAGAGGAGACAAGGGAATAAGAATGATGTGGAAGATTCCAGAATTGGTTAGTGGAGAAGAAAGAATAATTAGCTATGAAGTAGAAGCGCAGTTCCAAGTAATAGGGGATATTTCATTGCCAAACTCTACCGTGAAGTATAAAAACTTAAAAGGAAGGATCATACATATTAGATCTAACAGTGTGAATGTAATCCATGGAATTGTGGAGAAGTTCAAAGAAGTTGTTGGATCTAAGTAATTTTTTTATTTTTTTTGGTTAGAAAGATTTATTAATCATTATTTTTATGTTTTTATAGAACCCCACGTAGCTTAATGGTTGGAGCACTTGGCTGTAGATACCTTTAGACATTGCATCACGCAAAGGATGAAAAAAGGTCAGCTGATCCCGAGAGGTTTCTGGTTCGAGTCCGGACGTGGGGAGTTATTTTATAATAATTTCAAATGAGAAGTGATTCTATCTATTTTGGTTTCATCATCAGGACCGATAGCCAAGCAAGTTGTAGTTGGTTTCTCAAAAAAAGTTTTACCTGCATCAGTAATCAAAGCAGTTTTTAGTTTTATCGAATCGGCTTTTTTCTTTAATTCCAATAGTTCTTTCAAGTCCACAACTTTTAGAACAACTTTTTTCATGCCCTCAGAAGACCATTCATCAATTTTATCTTTGGAAGTTTTTAAGACGGCATCTACCGACGCATGAGCCACTTGTGTAGCTAGCTTTCCTTTCGGCATTTGAAGATCCATTCTAACTAAGATTGCTTGTTTCATAAAAATTAAGAAGGTTAAATTGTTTATAATAATTTCCAAAAGATTTAAATTCTATATCTGCTTATCAAAAGTTAATTTTAATGGAGGATGAGTAAAAAATGAAAAAAGTAGTGACAATTGTTTTTGTGTTAATTTTAATGTGTTCAAGTCTTGCAAGTGCAGGATTTTTTAGTCGAGGTTTAAATTTTTTAACAAATGGAAATTTGGCTACAGGATATAATGTTGCAGAGGTATTAGAAGAAGGGGATGTAGCACCTGCGCCTGAGCCGGCACCTATGCCTGCTGAACCGGCACCTATGCCTAGTGAACCTACACCAGGACCAGGGGCAGATTACTCACCAGATGATGGTGGATATGTAACACCAGATCCTGGGACGAATAATCCGCCTGTTGGAGAACCTTATCCAGATTATCAACAACCAATCCAAGCACCAAGTCTAGAACCTAGATGTTGGGAAGGAGATCAGCAAGTTCCTTGTGATGGGAGTGGTGATCAATATGATGATAAATATGAAGATGATGATAAATATGAAGATGATGATAAATATGAAGAGAAACCCCCGCGAAGACAATATTCCCCTGGTTATGAATCAACAGTTTGTGGAGATGGAGTTTGTGAAGGAGAGGAAATATATGGATGCCATGATGATTGTGGATTTGGAAATATAAAAGAAGAGTATTTCTACAAAGGAGCAGGAGAATATTATGATGAAGCTTGGTGTGCTAATGGACAATGTTGCCCTGATGGAATATGTGATGATTTTGAAAAGAATTCAAATGGATGTCCTAGTGATTGTGGAAGAGGAGGACAAAGCTCTCAAGGAGAATATGAACAAGATGAATATAGAGATTATATGAGAGGAGGATGTATGGATTCTGATACATTAGCTATTGCACAACAAAAATGTGAAGAGAAAGGAGGAGAAGCTCTAGTTAGTGATATTAGTGGTTGTCAGAAATTAAATTGTAAAATGGGAAATTATGGTGGAGGATTTAATGGAGGAGAGGATGATGAAGGAAATTTAGGGGATGCAAAGTATCAATGTGAAGCAATGGGATTAGTAGCAGATGTTACGCCAGGAATGAATGGATATGAAGTAGAGTGTGTTGAAGAGGGATATCAGCAAATGGGATATGTTGAAAGAGAAATAGATGCAACTGAAGCTTTGGAGTTTGTGTTCAAGCTTGAAGAAATAAAAATGAAATTAGGAAGTGATGGAGATCTTTACAATAGAGTAAACAATCTTTACGAGTATTGCAAGAGCAAAGAAGATGATTGTTCTAGATATGAAAATGCATTAACAATGATGACAGAGGCAGGTCAAGGAGTAGATAGTTTGATGGAGCAGATGAAAGTTGCAATAGAAGAAGAGGGAAGGTTGACTGTTGAGGATTTATATGTGTTCAAAGGAATGACAAACAATATTGTGGATGAGAATTTGATGAAAATTGCATATGCATTGATAGGAGTAGATGTTGAATTATTAGATGATAGTATTGTTAGTGAAGATTGTGGAAATGATGGAAAGTGTTTTGAGAAAATGCTTAGAAATTGTATGACCGGAGCTACTGTCAGTCCAGAAGAGGGAGTTACTTTAAGTATAGTAGAAGCAGGAGAAGATTTCTGTGATGTAAGGATTGAAGTGAATGGGGAAACTGCAAGTTGTTTGTTTAATGAAGGACAATACAAATATATGCCTTTATCAAAAGAAACATTTGATGCAATATGTGGAGAACAGTTAAAATCCTTGTTTGAGTCGCAAGGTTTTGGGGCACCACCAGCTTATGATGAGGGTTATTCACGAGGTGGTAAAGAAGAATTTTGTGAAGTAACAGACACATGCGATTGTAATGGAATATGCGAAGAGAGTTTAGGGGAAGATCAGTGGTGTGATGACTGCATGAGATTTGGAGTCTGTGGAGATGGATTATGTGAACCAAAAGTTGGCGAAGACTTTAGCAATTGTCCGGAAGATTGTAATAACTATGTTGAGGAAGATGAAGTCATAGAGGAGCAAATATCTGAAGAACTTGTAGAAAGTGTAATCACAGAACCTGTTATACCGATAGAGCCAGTTATTGAACCAGAACTAGGAATATAATAAAGGAGGGAAAATGATAAAAAAAATAATTGCATTGGTGTGCATTCTTTGCTTGCTGTTTGTGATTAGTGGATGCGGAGAAAAAATAGGAAGTGATGAAGAAGCAGCTGCAGAGATGAGCAATGTAACAGAAGAAATTGCAGGCATTACTGGAGACTTGCAAGAAATAAACCAAGGGCTAGGAAGTAGCTCTACTTAATTTTTTTTATTTTTATGAAGCTAGAACTTAAAGTGCAAATTGAAAAGGAAATTGCAGAAGCAAAACAGCTATGGGGAGAAGAATTAGGGAAAATTCGTTATCTCAATAATTTTGATTGTAATCTTCCCGGAGGTTTTTATAGAGAATGTTTTGAGCCAACATCAAGAGCTTATCTTTATGACTATGGATCTGGAAAAAGCAGCATCAGGAGGGAACAATCAGTCCATGAATTTTGGGATACAATTGATAGTGTTGTTGCTGAATTAGAAATTGAAAAAGAAGAAATTATTGAAGCAAGAAAAAGGTTTGGTCATATTAGAGATTTAGGAATAGTTGATTTAATTCTTCCAATTTATATTCAATTGAGAGAGTTAGGATATAGTCATAGGGATTTAACTGATTAAGAAAACTTATTTTGTGTGTATCTCAACAATGTCTTCATCCATCAATTCATGCTCCAAGCCGACCTTTTGACCAGTATGCTTTGCAGATTTGCCCCAGATTCGAGCATAATTAAATCTCTTGATGAAATCTTTGTGGATTATCTTAGCCAAAGAAGAGATATTATCACCTTCATGGAGAGCAACAGGCGGCCAGTCATGCTGTTTACCAGGAGATTTTGTGTAGGCACGAATTAATTTGAGGGTTTGGAATATTTGGTCTTTTAATTTTTCAATATTGGTTTTTGCTTTAGTGGAAATGCCATCACCTTTAATATCAGATTTTGTTTTGATTATCAACAAGGGAAGATAGACAATAGATTCATTTAATACCTCAGCTAGATCTTCCAAAGTAATTGGTTCAAAAGCAGTAGCAACAGCATTATGATAACCGTGAGTTACTAGCATCTTTGTAGCTTCTTTGAGATCAAATTGGAAGTATTTTGCACCAAAAAACTCAATACCGCCAATACCCTGACGCTTGATGTAAACCTTTGGGCGCTTGAC
>CAYYMN010000013.1:0-12253 GCA_964473075.1 Candidatus Woesearchaeota archaeon | reverse complement strand
AAAAAATAATTAGATCAGTACTTCTGACCATACTGAAAAAAGAAGGATATTCACCCTTGTAAGCGCAGCCCTCGAAGATAGCAGGCAGTTCTATTATTTGAATCTTAATACCATGATAATCAAGGATTCCATGCTCTGGTCTGGTGGTTGTGAATTTGTAGTCGGCTACCAGAGGTTTGGCATTAGTCAAAGTTGCTAAAAGACTGGATTTGCCTGCATTAGTCACAGAAGCCAAAACTATTTGCGAGGCTCCTTCTTTTTTTATTGTGAATGTTGCCTTGGAACCTTTTGATTGGCGATTCTTTTCCAATTGCTCACGAAGCTTTGCAATCTTGGATTTAAGTTCTGCACGAAGGTGCTCTGCGGATTTATGATTAGGACCGACTCTTAACATTTCTTCCAAAGCGGCGAGTTTCTCAGGAATAGTTGTTGCTTGGTTATATTTTCCTTCAGCTTTGAAATAGTCCGGATGGGCATTAATTGGCATAGGTTATAATAAAAAGGCGGATTTTTTAAAAGTTACTATATTTATTAAGAAAAGAAATTATTCCACCATAGCCAAACCATATTTTTCTAGAAAATTTTTTAATGCTTCTTTTATAGTTTCATTATAGCCTTCTGGTTTTGCAATTCCATACCTAGAAAAAATGTGTTCCCTGAAAAAATCTTTGATTATGCCATCAAGCTTTTTTTCAAACGCTAAGAATAATTTTAAATGAGAAAAATCTCCATAAATATTAGAATCAGGATGCCATTGGTCAAATATTTCTTGAGGCATGTTTTCTCTGTTTAATAATGCCTGATAAAGTTCTCTTGTGCTCTCTCTGTCGCAATAACGGGTGATGATTCTTAAGTCGAATGCGGGTGATAAGCTGGTTTTGAAACCTTATTCTTTATAAATATGCTACCTTTCTTTGAATATACATGAATCCAATACTTACAAAATCAAAGTATATCTTGGGATTGGAATGCCCTAGACACTTATGGATTACTTTTAATCAGCCTGAAAAGATTAGAAAAGTAACTCTGGCTGAAGAGTTTAAGTTCAGTGAAGGAGATAAGGTAGGACAGCTTGCTAAAACCCTATTTTCTGATGGAATAGACCTTCCAGTAGAGAATTACTCAGAAAACTTGCAACAAACTAAAGAAGCTACGAAGAAAGGCAAGCCCTTATTTGAGGCAGGATTTGCATTTGAAAACTGCTTCTCAAGAGCTGATATTCTTGTGCCTGTTGGAAAAGAATGGGATATTATTGAAGTTAAATCTGGAACAGAAGTAAAAGACATTAATGTTCATGATATCTCTTTCCAGAAATATGTGTATGAATCTAATAGATTAAAGATAAGAAAGTGCTTTTTGATGCATCTCAATAAAGAATACTTTAGAAAGGGAAAGTTAGATGCTAAAAAGCTTCTTGTGAAAGAGGATGTTACTTCTCAAGTAAATCTTGCAATGAAAGATATTGAAGAAAGAATTGATAAAATGCTTAAAATAATTTCTTCAGATAAGCCTCCAAAAGCTGGTCTTTTGATTGATAAAATGATTAAAGAAGGCAATCACGACTGCTTTACTGAAAATTGTATAGATGATCTACCTGAAAATCATGTATTTTGTTTGTATCGTGGCGGAAAATTATCTTGTGAATTATTTGAAAACGGAATAATGCACATAAAAGACATCCCTCAGCATGTTAAGCTGAATGGTAAGCAGAATATACAAAGAGAATGTGAAATGAAAAAGAAAGTTTATATTGATAAAGAAGGAATTAAAAAATTTCTTGCAACATTGAAATATCCTGTTTACTATCTTGATTTTGAGACATTTTCAACAGCAATTCCTATGTTTGATGGTTTGAAATCTTACTCTCAAGTCCCCTTTCAATTTTCATTATATATTACCAAGAAAGAAGGCAGTAAGCCAGAGCATCACGCTTTCTTGTATAATGGAAATGGTGATACAAGAGAAGAGTTTACTAATGCTTTAAAAAAAGTAATTGGAGAGAAAGGAACAGTCTTAGTGTATAATCAAAGCTTTGAGATTGGCAGATTAAAAGAACTTGCAGAGCATTTTCCAGAGCATAAAGAATGGATTGAGAATGTTCTAAAAAGAATTGTTGACTTGCTTGTTCCATTTAGAGAATTTAGCTATTACAATCCAAAACAGCAAGGCAGTGCTTCTATAAAAGATGTTCTTCCTGCAATAACCGGAAAAAGCTACAAGGGCATGGAAATTGGAGACGGCGGAACAGCATCTGTTGAATTTTTCAATGTAACTTATGAAAACTGCACAGAAGAAGAGAAAAAGAAAGTCAGAGATAATTTATTGAAGTATTGTGAGCTGGATACTTTGGCAGAGGTTATGATTGTTGAGAAGTTGAGAGGATTTATTTAGTCTATTATCTTTTTTATAAAATCTTCAATAAAATTATTTATTGCATCTGTATTGTCATTGTTTTTATATTCGGCAAGTTTAATTAAATCATTGTCATCAAGAACCACTATAAATTTATTACTTCCGCCTTTCTGCCTGTCTCTACAATGTTTAATAACTTTCTCTTTATCTTTCTTATCACGACATAAAAGAAACCCTAACATTCCTCTAGCGGGGATTAATCTATCGCTTAACTGAGAATATTCATTGTTGGTTAAGTCATTCTCATAATTTTTACATTCTACCATTATTTCTGGACATTTGATATCTCTTAAATCTTTTAGATTTTTAAAAGCACCTTCTTTATTCTTATTTCTGTAAACAATATCAATCCTTCCACGACCTTCATTAATTTCATTCTCAGTGATAGGTTTGTTTATTTGATCATTGAGAATTTCAAAGAATATTCGAGAGGCTAATAAATGATACCTATGTGCATCGTTTCTTCCAGTAGAAGTATTTTTTAGTTCATTTATGTATAAATCTAAAACGCTAACAGGTTCTATATCTGTAATAACTTTCTTTTGATCTCTTTTTGTTTTAATCATTTGTTTAAGATTAATGGCATTTTCAATTAAATTAATATGAGAGGGTCTAAACACATAAGAATAACACGAATTTGCTGGGAGTTTATGCAAATTCATATTTTCATCAAATTCAAATCCAACAGAATATAGCATCTCATGACTTTCATCTTTATTGTGTTCAACATAAAAGGTATGGTTTGGACCTTGCCCCATTAAATAACCATCGATAAATTCATTTTCTTCAGAATATTTATCTTGTCCTACGGCAATGCCTCTCCATTGATGCCATAACAACATCCCATTATCTTTGATCTTTTCTCTACACAAGGAAAGCATAGCAAATCTTTCTAGAGGTATTGGCATTACGTTAACTTCATTAATTAAAAGAATAATATCAAACTTTTTATCTAATTTGATAAAATCATTTGGAAAAGTAACTTTATGAAAATTTTTATATTTCTTCTCTGCTAACTCCCATTTTTCTTTAGCATCTTTTAATCTATCTCTTAGTTCTGGAAATTCAACAGCCCAAACATTAAACCCTTTTTCTAAAAGCCAAAGAGTATTTCTTAGTTTTGCCGCCCCAATATCTAGAATGTGTGTTTTTTCAGGATCTAAACCTTCTGTAATTTTGTTAAAAACACCTTTCAATGCTTTTTTTGGATCATCTAAATTTCTTGGAGCAGAATATGTAACATTAATATAAAATGGTTTTTTAACTATTTTGCCTTTTTCACTTACTTCTTCTTCAAACCTGTATATTGGTGATTCCCACATTTTATTTACCTATTTTCTCTAAAAATAGTTCCTCAAGATTTTTCCATTCGGTATAGTTTGCATCAGCTTTGTATTCATCATTATTGTTTATCTTCCATATTTCTCCGACTTTTGATATTATTCCGCCCTTAAACTTTTTTCCTGATTTATTTTGTTCTTTAATCCACTTTTGCAGGGCTTCAGCTTTTCTTTTTGTGTCAGCAGAGCCAACAGTTCCACTTAAACCTTGCTTTGTATCTAAGATTATTATTGTGCCCTTAACTTTGATTATCCAATCAGGATAAAACAGTTTTTCTTTTCTTTCTACTTCATCATAATAGGGAATTGAGAAATGTTCACTTCCAGAGTTTCCGCTTTTATACCACCAATCAACACTTTTGGATTCTACATAAGTTATAAATGCTGTTTCGTTTTGCTTTCCATTATAGCTTTTTCCTATATAAAAAGGAGTCATTGAATTCTTTTTCAAATCATTTATTTCTCCATAATCATCAGTATAAAATAAAGATGGTCTTGGTATTTCTAATTCTTCTGTTCTTCTTACTCTTGATTCTTTTTTCTTTACTTCCTCTTGTCTGATTGGTCTGTATTTTTCCAAAGCGTCCGCAATAACTTTTCTTAAAACGCTATCCGCTTTTAATACATCATTAACAATAATAGTGTAGTAAGCACTTCTTCTCTCTTGGATTTTTTTGGCAAACCAAACATTAAGAGCAGTTTTAAGTTTCCCCCAAGATCTTTCAGGAGCAAACTTCTTATTTTCTTCCTCTTGTTTTGTGATTATGTTAAAGCACAGGAGATTATACATTCTTTCTATATCGTTTTTTGAGGTTTCTTCGCTTAAATCTTGTCCTTTATCTCGTATCTCCTTGACAAAATTATCATAATCCTCAATTTCAGCATCAACAATTAGCTTGTTTTTGACTTTTACATTGTATAAATCTAAACCTTTGGCGATTAATTTCTTCTTTGTATTCTCAATAAATTCCTTTTCTTTTACGCCGAAATAATCATCGGCAACTTCCATAAAAGTAATCTGAAAAGAATCTCCTAAATCATTGTAATCAGTTCTTCCCATAAACGTTGATTGCAGGATGATTGGCTTTATTCCGTCCTTTCTCTTGTTTTCAAAAACAAATGGTTTGTTTTTACCCTGCTTATTGTCTGGTAGCTGTATTTGATTTCTCTCGTAATTTGTGTATAAATAACCAATATTAAGGTCTGGCTTTGGATAATGTAATCCTTCTGGCATCCTTAAAATTCTTCCTACAGTTTGAGTATGGAAAACAGGGCTTTTAATTTCCCTAAACATCACTAAAATTGATGCTCTTGGACAATCCCAACCTGTTGCGGCGGCTTGTTTAAAGATTAAGAAAGAAACCAAAGAGTCGTTTTCCTCTATCTCGTCAAGATTATCTTTTTTATCAGAAAGCCATATCGCAACATCTTTCTCATCAACACCCTTATCCCTTAAAAAATCTTTAACTATCTCCAATTTTGATTTATCTAAAGTTTCCTTTCTTGCATGATCGTCGTTCGGCAATTGAACCAGAACAAGAGGATTAATCTCTAAACCTAATCTTTTGTATTCTTCTGCTAATTCTAATCTCTTATTAAACGCTAATTCCAATAAAATCAAATCTTGATCTATTTCCTTTTTTGTAAGTTTATCTAAATCTTCTTTTGTTTGAGTGATTATTTTTTCTTTGATTAATCCAGCTTCTATAACATCTTCTCTTATGGCTTCAACAAAACCAGCTCTTTTTTGTAAAACATCAGAGGCGCTTGGCTCATTCTTTGGCGTAGCGGTTATTTTAAGTATTATTCTCGGATTAATCAATTCAATTAAATCTTCTGCAAGTTCTGTGTCTGTATCTCTATGTGCCTCATCAATAATTAGTATTAATTCTCGGTTATCTTCTTGTGTTCTCTTAATAAACTCATCAAAAATTCCATCGCCATAGGTGTATTCTGTCGGATTCCTTAATTTTCTTCCTTCTTTTGTTGAAGATTTTATTTTTTGCCAATTGATGAAGAAACCATTATTTTTCTCAAGCTTCCCTTTACTCAAATCGTTAAGGTCAAGAAGATTTATTTCATTTGCCCCACCATAATAATCAAACAGTTTATCTTTGCTCTGCTTGTATGATTCCTCGCTAAAACTAAACCACAAATAAGATTTATCTACATTGAATTGTGGATCATTGCTCATATCTTTAAGAAATTGAGCAACCATAACGGTTTTACCGCTTCCTGTCGGGGCTTTGAAGACTAAAGGAAGTTTTCTATTTTCAGTTTTCCACAATTCTAAAAACTGCTTTCTTAAATCACATATTGCTTTTTCTTGAAATGATTTTAAATGAATTATCATTATTTTCTCTCCTTAAAGTAATCTTTTAGTTTTTTTATATCTTCATTACAATTGTTAATAATTTTAGCGAAGTATTTATTTCTATCATATTTATTTGATTCTATATCTTTTAGCATCTGCTTTGGTATTTCAATACTAAATTTATGAAACTTTTCCAATTTTACTAAAAAGTATCTAACATTTCTTTGATATGCAGTATACCTTAATTTTAACTGATAAAGTGTTTCATTTTTGTAATAAAGCCTGAAATATGGTTCTGTTTTTCCTTGAACCTTTTCCCAATTAGAGTTTTTTTCAGACGGAGACCCATATAACTTTAATGCTTCTTCCCAAAGGGCTCTATAATAATCAGGGATATTACTTGTTTCTATAACCCAAAATACAAGCTTAACATTATTGCCCAAATCTATTGGATCAATAATGATGTGAAAATCAGCATTATGTGGTTCAATTACAAAATCTTTTTTTTCCTCTAAAAACCTCGAAACTTCCCACGGAAAAGTCCCATACTTCTCGGTGTTTTGAAACATTTTAATTTGAAGTGATACTTGTGCAATTTCTGATGGAGTTTTTATCTCCGCATCAATGCCTTCATTTTGTTTTTCTGGAAAATCCTTGTAATCAAATATCTCTAATTCTATGTTAACTAAGTTAAAAATTTCTTTTGTTAATAGTTCGTAAACTTTACCTTCTTCGTAATCTTGTGCCATGTTATATCCTATTTATCTCCTTGTATACCTCAATAATCGGCTCTGGAATATCCTCAATCTTAATGTTTTTGTATTCTATAAACTCATTTTTATATTCATTTTTACCCCAACTGAAAATGTATAGGATAACTCTTTCTTTTAGCTTTGATAATTTTTTCACCAATTCGTTTAATTTTTTCTTATCCTCTTTAAAATAAATTGCAGTATATTTTGTTCCGTCTTTGAAAATCTGCCACCATTCATCTTTTTCTACTTCTTCAAAAGTGCCTTCTCGCAAGGCAATCATATCGCCTGCTTGATAAGTAAGCCTAATTTTTTGTTCATCAGAAACATGAGAAATGTGGTCAATATCCAATAATTCGCATTTGAAATATCTTAAATTATTGTTTATTCCCTTATGTTTTATCTTGGATTTTAATCCAGTATATCCATTAATGATTTTTTCAATTCTGGGAAAACATATTTCTGTGCAGATATTATTTTCATTGTTAGTGCAAACTATAAATTGTCTTTTACCGCTATCAAGTTTATTTAGTTCCATCACTGCTTGTGCAGTAGTTCCTGAACCCGCAAAAAAATCTAAAACAATTGAATTTTTATTTGAGGCAATTTCTAAGAGATGTATAATTAATTCTGTGGGTTTAGGAGTATCAAAAATTTCTCTATTTCCAAAAAAATCTTCTAACTCGGCTTTTGCAGTAGCTAAGCTTCCAAAATCCATTAATAAGTTATAATAAACATTTTTTGAGTTCTCATATTCTTCAGGTCTTTTTATATAATAAACTTTATTCTTCTTATAATCAAAAAAAATCTTTCCTTGTAAAATTGCTTCGGTCACACTTTTCTTACCAATTGTCCATCTCATATTTTTAGAGGGCAGAAATTGCTTTTTTGTTTTTGGATCAATAATTGGAAATTGCATAGTTTTTCTTTCATATGCTCCTAAATTTGTTTTTTCAATCCCCATTAAATTATAATGTCCTTCATCATCTTTATACTTATAATATCTGTCCATATCCCGATAGTTAAATATTCCTTCTCTTTTTTTTCTGAAATAGCATAAAATATATTCAGTCAAATTACCCAATATTTTTTCAGTATTACCTGCGCCCCCTTTCTTTTTCCAAATAAAAGATTCAAAATTATCTTCACCAAATATCTCATTACAGAGCATTCTTAATTGGGCTTGTTCGTTATCATCTATAGATATGAAAATAACTCCTGTATCACTTAACAGATTTTTAGCTAATTTTAATCTAATATTCATAAAATTTAACCACTTACTATGCTTAAAATTATCATTTTTATCGACCCAATTATCATTATATTTCCATTCGTTTGATTTACCCGTGTTATAAGGGGGATCTATATAGATTACATCAATTTTTTTTCTGTGAGTGTAATTTAATACTGATAACGAATGATAGTTATCTCCCTCAATAAGAATATTTTGTAATTTTTCTTCATCTTTGATTATCTTCTTTCCTTTAATCTCCTTTAGAATAGGCACTTTTGTCTGACAATCTAAAACTATCTGTTCTGGTTCTTTCTCCTCTTCCCAAACAAGCCCATATTTTTTACGAGATTTTAGAGTCTTATTTTGTCTCTTTAACTTCTCAATTTCTTCCAAAAGCTCCTTATTTCTCTTTTCTATTTCTTTCGTTATCATATATTTTCCTCAATAATTTTCTTTTTATTTCTATTCTTTTCTAATGCTGGCAAAGTGAATTTAACATAATTATATTCATCAATACACTTAGCAAGAGTTCTTCCATTTCTTTTTTGAACATCTTTAAACTCTTGTTGCATCTTTTTTAAGAAATTAAAATAATCTTCCGAATTTCCTTTTTTAAATCCCCATGCTTTTCTAATATATCCATCCCACATTACAAAAACATTAGGGATAGTAAGATGCATTAATTTAGAACTTCCAGTAAATTGCACTCCTTTTATTTCCGATAAAATATCAAATAAATGTGTTATGTCTTTTTTATAATCGTCTAAATTTATTGTTTCTATTGATTTATCCTTGAATTTGTTAAAATAAGGTCTTAGATCATTGACTATTTTTTGAAAATTTTTAAGATCAAAATCTTTCATAGCATATCTAAAAACAGCAAAATTCCATGTAGAAAGTATAAATAAAAAAGCTTCAGTTTCAAATCCCTTCTCAATCATATTAAGAAACATGGGGTAAAATGTGCCTCTTTTTTCTAATTTATCAAATTCCATTAAATGCTGATCAAATTCTTCTTGAGTTATCATTTTTTATCACTTTTTCTCGGCGTATTCCAATAAGGGCTTTTGCATTTAGGGCAGACTTTTGGCTCTTCAATAGTTGTTTCTCGAGGAACCCATTTATGCCCGCAACGTTCACAAATATAGCCTTCTAATTTAATCTTTCCCATATTGAGTAATTATATTCTCTTTAGTATATAAGTTTTACTATGTTACTAACCGAAAGGTTTAAATACTTAATAGTATATTACTAATAGGTATATAGGTAATGATTATGGAACAACCACAACCTTTCAGAAAAATGAAAAGAGTATCAGATAAAAACCTTTCTCTTAGTCGCAAGATTAGAGGTTACGCCATCTTAGCAAAGGGAGATATGCCCATAGCAGTAAGCGAAGAAGAGTTTTTAATCCCCTCTCAAAGCTCTGATAAAAAGTATAAAGTAACTAATATTTCCGGATGGAACTGTGAATGCCAAGACTTTCAAAACAGGCATGCTGATTGCAAACATATTCATGCTATTAAGCTCTGGATTAAGTTAAGAGCAAAACCAGAACTAGAAGAGTTAGAAATAGATACCAATGAGGAGAAATGTATCTATTGCAATTCTCTTAATATTGTAAAGAACGGCGCAAGAAAAACAACAATAGAGAACAAGCAAAGATTCAAATGCAAAGATTGCAGTAAAAGATTTGTTCTTGATCCTGTAAAGAGAATTAAGGGCAACGGTAAAATCGTTACTCTAGCAATGGATTTATATTTCAAAGGATTATCACTAAGAGATATCTCTGATACGCTTTATCAGTTCTATAATTTGAGAGTGCATTTTGACACTATCAGAAGATGGATTAGCAAATACACTCAAATCATGGATAATTATACTAAAGATTTCAAGCCAGAATTAAGTGATAAATGGCATATTGATGAGCAAATGATTAAATCAAAGAAAGATTATATCTGGTGCTGGAATGTGTTAGACAGCGAAACTAGATTTTTAATAGCGAATAATGTAACGAGGGGTAGAGAAATTACAGATGCAAGAGCAGTATTGAAGATAGCAAAAGAAAATATTAAGGAAAATCCTAAAGAAATTGTTACGGATGGTTTATGGTCTTATAACAAAGCTATAAGGAAAGAATTTGTAACTAAAAGAACAAGCCTAAATGCTGTTCTTCATTCCAGAAATGCTGGAATTGCAAAGAAACTTCTTAACAATAATATGGTTGAACGTTATCATAATGAGTTTAGAGAGTTTGACAAAGTAAGAAGAGGATTTAAGTCAGACGAAACAGCACAACAATGGAGCGATGCATTTAGGCTTTATCACAATTTCATTAAGAAACACATGGCTCTGAATGGAGCAACACCTTCTCAAGTAGCAGAGATCGATATTGATTTAGGCAGAAACAGATGGTTAAGCTTACTCAAACAAAGTCTCAATCACCCGAATACGACAAAAAAGGAGGTAATATTAGAATGACCCTTTAATACGACAGAGAGCTTGTGCTATTGATACTTTCTTGAAAACCAAACAAATTAGCTACAGCCAGATTTCCAATTATCATTGCAACAGAATTTTGACCATCTGATGGAAAGTCAGAAGGAGTGCGTAATACTTTACCGGGAATATTTGGAATCATTTGCATCTTAGCATAAAATATTGGGAGATTGCCATTCCAAACAAGAATACCATTCAGATTTGGATTTTCTGGAATGTAAATGGAAGAACACAAAGACAAGGTTTTTGAACGCAAAGACTCTGGACCATTGTGGGAGGATAATCTTTTCCATTCAAAAAGTTCTCCAGACAAAGGACTTGTTAAGTCTAATTTTGAAATGTTGCCTGTAGTTATTGCATTAGTATTATTGTAAATTTCATTTTCGCTGAATTCGTCTCCATCATCAGTAACTCCAAAGCTGATTTGTTCTGGAGAAGAATATTCCATGAATTCTAAAATCGCAAAAAAAGCATTTTGATGTTTTTGATTTATACCAGCAACAATTTCCATCAAGTCAGGCATATTTGAAAGTAAAACAGAAGTCTATTTAAAACTTATGAAAAGATATTTAAACCAAAATGCTGTTTTTTTAAACATGGTTTTAGAGTATCCAATAATAATCACGAATATTGTTGCAGGATTGTTAGTAATAGGGTTTGGAATAATCATAGGGAATATTCTCAAGGTAGTGATTAAAAAGATAATCCAAAGTTTTGAAGTGGAAAGATTGCTAGGAGAGATAGGAGTTAGGTTTCCAATTGAGGAGTTTGTAGGATCAATAGTTCAATACGGACTTTATATTGCAGGATTAGTTTTAGGATTGACATTCTTAGGCTTGGAAAAAATTGTTTTGGTAGGAATATTGATTGGATTATTCATATTATTAGCATTGTTCATACTGCTTTCTATAAAAGATTTTATACCCAATTTCTTTGCAGGAATTATGATTGCATTGAAAAAAAAGTTTAAAGTGGGAGACCTGATTGAGATGAATACAATTGAAGGGAAGATTGTAAGAATGGGATTATCAGAAATGGAAGTGAAGACCAAAGATGGAGACCTAGTAATAATACCAAATGTTTTAGTTTCTAGAAATGTGTTTATCAAGAAAAAGAAGATTTAGATTCTTACAACATGAAGAATTTGATCTCCGACCCTTAAAGAATCTACAACATCCATGCCTTCAGTTACAATACCAAATACTGCATAACCTTCATCCAAAAAAGAATTGTCTGCAAGATTGACAAAAAATTGCGAGCTTGCGCTGTCCGGATCTGAGCTTCGAGCCATTCCAACTGTTCCACGAGAGTGAGATTTGCCAATAACTTCTAACTGGATAGTCTTATCACTGCCACCAGTGCCATCACCATTAGGATCACCACCCTGAATAACAAATCCTGGTTCGTATCTGTGGAATGTTAAGTTATTATAGAAACCTTCATCAACTAATCTGAGAAAATTTTCGGTTGTGATTGGAGTGTCTTCATAAAGCTCAATAGTAAAATAACCCTTACTTGTTTCAATTAAAACTTTTTGTGGGTTTGATATGTCTGATGAACAACTTGCTAAAAGCAGAAATGCTAGTATAAAAAGTATTTTCATTTGATTAAGAATTATTTGATTATTTTTAAATATTATGCCGCTCATAGTATCTCCGCTGAGTTTTAACTTCTAGAGAGTTTAGAGAAAAAAAGATGAGGC
>CAYYMN010000012.1:27001-28775 GCA_964473075.1 Candidatus Woesearchaeota archaeon | reverse complement strand
ATTCTTTATTTTTAGCTTTCAGGGTCTAAGAATACAAAACTGTTCTACAGAGCCTCAAAAGCAAAAAGATTAAAAATGCCTGTTTATCTCTTCCTTAGAAATAATGCCTCTGTGGCTTAGCCTGGTATAGCACTTGCTTGGTAAGCAAGAGGTCCCGCGTTCAAATCGCGGCAGAGGCTTATTTATTTATAATTAATAATTATCTCCTAGTTTTTCTTGTTTTTTCCTCCATACCTTTGTTTTTAGTTTCACTTTTCTTAAGATATATTTTTTGAAGATTTTTAAGTAAAAAATAAGCCATTTCATACTTGAAAGGATATTTTGAGTTTAATTCTTCTAAAGTCATTTCTGGGGAATAGTTTAATATTGTTTGGAACTCTAAAAATGTTTTTAAGTACCGCTCTTTATCTTCCGGCTTCACCTTATAAAAAAGTTCTTGTAGAATATTGTGATGAAATTTTCCATAAACAAGATATTTGAAATATTCTGGATAGCTATAGTAAGTATCCATTGCCAGTTCTCGGATTTTCTTTGAATGCTCTGTAATTGGATGGTTATGTGAGTCAAATCTAGAATCATAAAAATTAACTTTTAAATCTTCAAAATATTCATAATGAAATAAAAAATAATTTGTTTCTAATATCCTTAATATTGGGTCTTCATCAGGTTTGACTTTTTCTTTGTATTCATAAAGAATTTTAAAAATTTTTTTGAAAGAATCTATAGAGCAATTTAAATACAAAAGACTATTATATTTGTTAGGTTTCGTTGATGCATATTCCTTTCCATTCCAATACCATCTTATAATAATATTCTCTTTAATTAAAGGATTAAGAAATTTGTAAATATTTGTTTTATAAGTCTTCGGGCTTAATTCTAAATAAATATTTTTGATTAGATTTGAAGAAAAGACATTGGATGTTCTTCCAAGTTCTTGTGAGTTTGCTTTTTTAATGAGAGTAGAAGTATCAAATAAATATTCCTCTGCGAGCAAAAATATTGCTAATGCTTGTGCTTTGATTTGGTTATTAACTTCATAATTTTTAGTTTTTATTTTGCGATTTGTTTTTTGGAATTCTTTAAAGTCGCTTTCAGTCATACTAATTATAATTATAACTCCCTTTATAAACCTTTTTGTTTATATTTAATATATAATCAATAATTATTTAAATTACAAAATAATCCTATTTTAAGAAGAGAAATATTTTAAAGATTGGATTATACTATAATAATAATCAAAGTATAATATCCTTATTTTAAAGGGAGTTTTTTTATAATTATTATGAAAACATTAAAAAGAAAAATTTCAAAGTTAGGTTACTCGAGGATAATTTGCTTGCCAAAAGAATGGATTGGTAAGTCCAAAGAAGTAATCCTAAAACAAGACGCAAAGAACAGAATATCGATTAATTTCTTGAGGACTAAAAAATGTTCACGGAAAAGTTGACAAAACTTGATTCAAATTTAGAAGACAAAATGCCCTTGGCAGTAAGGCAAGTCAGGAATTATTATTTTTTAAGGGAGAAAAAAAATGAATAAAATACCAACACGATTAAAAGACGCAAATTTTAGATTTATAAAAATTAAGGCAAACGAAAAAATACCTATTGAAAAAGAGTGGCAAAATTCAAACAATTATTCCTATGATGATATAACTTTGGAAAAGTGGGTTTCTGGAGGAGGAAATTTGGGGATTGCCACTGGTTTTTGGAGTCTTGTTGTAATTGACTTTGATGATTTAGAGCTCTATCAAAAAGTAAAAGATTTTTTACCT
>CAYYMN010000012.1:25102-26991 GCA_964473075.1 Candidatus Woesearchaeota archaeon | reverse complement strand
GAAACATTTATAGTAAAAACAGGTTCTGGATTATTTCATTGTTATTATTTCTTTGATGATTTACAAAGTTTTAAAATTTCTAATGAATTAAATCAAACTTTAGTCGATATACAAGGAAAAGGAAAGCAAGTCATAATCCCCCCGAGTATTCACCCTAATGGAAATTCTTATGAAGTTTTTATGGACTTTCCAATAGCTTCTTGGACAAAAGCTGAATTTTTAGCATTAATTTCAAAAGAAATTGATTTAAAATTCCTTAAAAAAACAAAGAATCTTGAAAGTGATTCTTTGTTTGCAGATACTATTGTTCAAACAATAAAAGCTAACCAAAGGATTAGTTCGGCCTTAGAAGAATTAGGAATTGATACCCAAAAAAATCCTACAGATTGCCCTTTTCATAAAAGTCGAGCTGGAAAATGTTTAAGTTTTAATGACAATCAAGGATTGTGGCATTGTTTCCATTGTGAAAAAGGTGGTGATATATTTTCTTTAATCATGGAAACGAAACAAATTGATTTTAAAACTGCAAAAAATTACCTTGCAATAAAATCAGGTCTAAAACTCCCAACACTTTCTTTAAAGGAAGAAGTTTTTCTTTTATTATTAGAGGGGAAAAGGAATCAAGCAACGGAATTAATTTGCGATTATATTAGAGCGAATTACAAAATATTTACAATCCGTGATGATGAAATCATTGAGATGTGGATTTATAATAATGGAATTTATGTATCGCAAGGTAAGAGTTTTGTGAAAGAAATTTGCAGAGGAATTCTTGAAGATGCTTATTCCCCACAAATTACAAATGCAATTATTTCTAAGCTTGAAGTTGATACATATATTGACTCAGAGGATTTTTTTTCTAAAGAAAATATTGAAGAAATTGCCGTCGAGAATGGAATCCTAAATATTTTTACAAAAGAACTGCAACCATTTTCACAAGAAAAAATCTTTTTTAACAAAATCCCTGTTAGTTACGACCTCACAAAAAAATGTCCAACAATTCTTAAGCATTTCACTACGATTTTAAAGACGGATGAAGATATTCAAGTAATGCTAGAAATTTTCGGTTATCTTTTACTGAAAGAATATCAAATTGAGAAAGCATTTATGTTTTCTGGGACTGGGAGAAATGGCAAAAGTAAAACGTTAGAATTAATGAAAAATTTTTTAGGCTCTGAAAATTGTGTTAACATTCCTTTACAGCAATTTGAAGAAGACCAGTTTGCAACAAGTGAATTGTTAAAAAAAATGGCCAATTTATCTGGAGATATTGATAATCGGGCTCTAAGATTCACAGGGACTTTAAAAAATTTAACTGGGAGAGATATGATTTCATCATCTAGAAAGTTTCTTTCAAGAGTCCATTTCAAAAATTATGCCAAAATGATTTTTTGTGCAAATGAACTCCCTAAAAGTTGGGATAAAACAGATGCTTTTTGGGAAAGATGGATATTACTAGATTTTCCGTATAAATTTGTTAAGGAAGAAGAATTAAATTTAATGGGGGATGACGAGAAAAAGAAATGTAAGATTATTGACCCAAATATTATTGAAAAATTAACTACAAAAGATGAACTAAGTGGATTGCTTAACTTAGCGTTAGAAAATTTAGGAAAGGTTCTTTTAAATAAAGGATTCAGCACTTCTAGTACTTCTGCTGAGATTCAAAAACTTTGGGAAAGAAAAAGTGATAGCTTCTGTGCTTTTTATATGGACTCAATTGAAGAAGACTGGGAAACAAAGATTATAAAAAGTGTTCTTAGAAAAGAATATTCCAATTATTGTAGTAAATATAAATTGCGTAAGAAAAGTGATAAGGAAATTAAATCTACTCTTTCTGAAATGTATGGAATTGAAGATAGAAATACTGTTTTTCAGGGCAAACAAGT
>CAYYMN010000012.1:0-25092 GCA_964473075.1 Candidatus Woesearchaeota archaeon | reverse complement strand
AAGTTTCAGTTTGGGAGAACATAAAGTTTAAGGAGGGTAATAAGGATAATGATGGTTTTTCAACTGGCTTATAAAAATTAATTTTTGTATAGTACCTAAAAAACATAATTATCCTCACTATCCTTATTGAGAAATGTCAACAAAACACTTGATTCCAATTGTAAAGGGACAAACAGACCTCCCTAGAAGAGGAGGACTAAGAAAAAGCCAACAAAAGAGGTTTTCGAATATTTTGAAAGGCTGTAAGAAAGCGATGTGTAAGAATTGTAAGTTCGAGTGCTATATGAAAAAATTGAATCTTCAAAGGAATCCAGAACAAATATGCTTAGCACAAAAAGAAAGAGCCAAAGCTGTTTATGTTAAACCACTAATCACAAAGCGAATATTTGAAGAAGCACTTGCATATAGGAATATTCCAATAGAACTAATTAATAGTTCTAATCCAAAAGATTTGGCTTTGCTTAGCAAAACTTTGTTTGAACAAAAAAGAAAGTTTTATAATAAAATATAACCTGTTTTTGGAGTTAAAAATAATTTTATAATCTTAATAGTTTCAGTTGTGATGTTTATCTCAACTTTAGCATTTATCTCTAATTCTTCAGATTCAAATTCTTTTATTATTGGTATGAAACTATGAGGTAATGGATTATATGCAAAATGTGGTTGAGCTTGGCAGATACCTCCAGAATAATAATCTTCTTTTTTAGAACGATAATAACCAGTTAGCTTAATAATTAAATCAACAATCAATGGTTTTTGAGTTATTTTTATTAAAGAAAATAAATTTATAGAATCAAATTTTTCATAAGGTTGCTTTTCTTGGGAATATATCTCCCAATGAGAGGAGTGACCATTAATGAGATAAATGATAATTTCTCCTATATTTTTTTTAATTATATTTTTTAAATTATTATCCTCAGCTTCATAATTCAATTGAAGTTTAAGAATTTTATCCAAATAACCCTTAGCAGAATCATAATCTTTGTATAAAATTAATTCTTTTTTTAGTTTGGATTTAAATTCTCCCTTAGTTTTTTCATCAAAATCATTCGTATTGTTTGAAATAAAAATAATCTCCCCAGTAACATCTTTTGCCCAGTCTAATATTGATAACCAAAGAATTGTATCTTTGAATCCATTTTCTTTTCCTTTGGTAATCTGAAATGGCGATAAACCAGTAAATAGTCGATTTAAAATTTGTTTTGTATCAATATTCGGTATGGGAATTTCTTGAAGTTTATATTTGGAGAGATTTTCAGTAAATTTTTTTATTATCCTTGCTCTAAAAGCATATTCATTCAATTTTTTTAAATCAACTAATACTTCATCGACCTCATTATGAATTTTTTTTAAATTCGATTGAATTGCTACTTTGGTTTCATCAAAGAATTTACAATTTTGTTCAATTATTTCCATTTTGACTAATTCTGGAACATAAACAAAAATATTCTTAGAATGCCCTGATTTATTAATAAATTCAAAAAAATCTTTTGTAGGATTATTAAAATCCAAGAGTTTTAAATTCTCTGTAAATAAATTTGTTGTATCTAAAATTATGTGATAATCCATACATTTTTTATTCTTTTTGGATTTATTTATATATGGGTTTTTCATTACTTAATTTTTCTAATTTCTTCAAGAACCTTCTTTCCTTTAGAAGTTAAAGTATAAAACTTGTAAGCCCTATCATGGGGATTCTTACAAACAATCAATCCCTTACTTTTTAACTCTTTGATAGTTCTAGAAATATGAGATTTGTAAATTTTAGTTTCCTTCGCTAACAGCCCAGAATACTTAGATTCCATTTCTAGTGCTGATAAAATTTTAATTCTATTTTTTGCCCTCATTACAAATGAAATCAAACTTGGATTCTCAACCATGAAATCTTAGTGAGTTACCATTTTTAAATAGAAGAATTACCAAATGAGTTACCAAAAGTAATTTAAATAGGTAATGCTTTTATTTGAATATGAAGAAGACTACACAAATTGCATTAATAGTTTTAGGTCTATTCTTAGGATTGTTTTTTGTGATAACAATTATTGCAATTAATAATTCTTCTGAACAGAGTAATGTTCAGACATTATTTTATGCTCCTGGGATGTTTGGAAAAAATATCTATGAATTAGATTATATACTTGGTGAACCAACTTTTGTTGATGAATCAACACCACCAATGTATAGTCATAGAACTTATGAACTTAAAGGTATTAGAATTAGTACAGAATACCTATATAACGATGAAAAATTAACTTATTTTACTTTTTGGTTTGATGATGTAACCCCTGCAAATGAAAAAGAAGCCTTTGAATTGTTAGGTTTTGAATCTCCTACTACAAAAGGAATAGAATGGTTGGATATTAAGAAATGGGATCCTTACAATGAGTATGCATGGGCAGTTTTAGGTTATGAAAATGGTATTATTGATAGTCTTTCAATTGGCCAAACTGATGTTTAGGGAAAAAAGAATGAAAAACAAAAATTTAATCTCAAAATTAATTTTAGTAGTTGCTTTAGTATTATTAGGAATTTTATCGAGTTGTTCAACACAAACTGAAACAAAATATGTTTGCAGTGATGGAAGTATTGTTGAAAATTCGAATTCTTGTTACAAGGGCAGTAATATTGTAGAACTAGAGGTTATTTCAGAAGAAGAATTTAAAACTTATCTTCAAGATGTTATTTCAATCGAAGAAGACCCATATATTGATTATCCTTACATAGAAGAAATTAGTGGAAAAGAGGTTCTTGATTTAGGAAGGATTCCTTATGATGAAATGGACGATTCTATGCAGGCATATATTTTAGATTTATATTCTAAATATAATTCTAATAAAGGAGATTATATTTTTTCTTATTATAGAACTTTAGATGGAAAAAATATAGATTGGGTTTTTGTTAGTTACCATCCTTCCAAAAATTTTTTGTATCGTTCAACGGATGCAGAAGAAATTGCGTTTAGAGAAGGATGGACTTGTATGACTTGGGAAGACATAACACAAGTAATTAATTCTAATTCCTTCGGTTCTGATTGTTATACTTCAGATTATACTTGCCAAGATGGGGGTATTGTAGATTCTAAAAATGATTGTAAATAGTAATATTACTGAAATTCTATTAATTACCAAACCAGTTACCACATCCCAAAAGCTATTTAAACGATAGTTAATTAATTATAATTCTATTTGGAGGCTCAAAATGGCAAATAAAATGATTTATGGGATGGTTTTTGCTTTATTGTTAACATTATGTTTCGCTTCAGCAGAAGTATATGATGATTTTTCTGGAAGCTCTTTGGATACAAGTTTGTGGACTGAAAGTGCAGATTCTACAGCTAGTGCAGATCTTGATGAATATGGATTGGATACAACTAATCAAAATTATCATATGGCTCAGTATACTATGTATGATAATGGAAGAATGCTTCTTCTAACTCAAGAATTTGTAGATGGCGATGTATTAACTTATGATGTCATTTATCAAAGTGGTTCTGGAAATATTTTAAGTCGTTTGTATGTAGAGGGAAATTATTTGGATTTAATTATAAGAGATTCGGGTTATTCTAGTTCTTATGCTACATATGCTGATATAGGAAAATGGAATGATGTAAGTGAAGTTGGAAGTAATGAACTTGGAAATTATAATGTTACTGTTACATTTAATGCTGACTCTGCAGATTTTAGTATTATTTGCCCAAATGGTTCAATATGGGAATATACTGCAACTGGATTAACAGCACCTTATACTTATGGTGTGTCTACTAGAACTGGACATGATGGAATAGGCCATTTTGATTATGATAATTTTGAATTAACTTCTAGTAGTTCTTCTGAAGAAGAGCCAGTAGTAGATGAACTTGAAGTTCGCGTTGAATCTTTAGAAGATGCAGTTGCAACATTGCAAACACAATTAGCTACTCTTGAATCTGATGTTGATGACCATGAGACAAGAATTTCTACACTTGAAAGTCTTTTGCGTTCTATTGTTAGGAAAGTGAATATTCTTTGGAGAGCTGCAAGACCTTAAGAATGAAAAACAATAAGAGTTTAAAATTATTCGCTGCTGATTATACTTTATCAACAAAAGTGACTATGATAATAATATTTATGGGTTTACCTTTATTCTTATTTATAAAATTTCCAACTTTTTTGACAACAGAATTGGGATATTTGATATTCTTAGAACCCTTATTTGCAATACTCTTTCTCTCTTATAAATCAAAGATTCTCTATTACTTTCTTATCCTTAATTTCATAGCAATCATAGTGTTTAGAATATTAGGGATTCCTTCTGGGAGTTCATTTTTTTCTATAATCGGATTAATTGTCCTATTTCATCAATATAAAAAGAATTTTCCTAAAAAATGAAGCAAAAAGACTCATATTTAACATTTATCTTTGGCTTACTTCTAATAATCAGTTCTTGTTCATTAGAAACAACAGATTATACAACTTATAATGATGATTCTGAACAAGCTTCAAGTAGTGAAATAGAATATGAAAGCTCATATTGTAGCGAAGGTTGTCTTGAAGATTGGATTGATAATGAATTTTGTGATACTTCTTGTAATGTAGAAAATTGTAATTATGATGGAAGCGATTGCACAGAAGAAGAGAATAAATCTACAAATACAATAGATATATATTTGGAAGTTGTAGAACTTGAAGAAGAAAAATATTTTGTAACTTCCATTATTGATGGAGATACTATTGAGTTATCAACGGGTGAAAGGGTTAGATTAATTTGTATTGATACCCCAGAAATTAATGAAGATGGATATGAAGAAGCAAAAAATTATCTTACTGAACAAATATTAAATAAAGATAATACGACTATTCATAGAATTTAGGAAGAAAAGAAGTAGAATTAGTGAAAGATGTGTCTGAGACTGATATTTATGGAAGACTTCTAAGATATGTTTATTTAACAAATGGAACTTTTGTTAATGGGGAATTAGTTAGATTAGGTTATGCTGAAATATTCAGATATCCTCCTGATACGGCTCTATGTGATAAATTAGAAGAATTAGTCCCAATAGAAATTACAAAAAACATTGAGGAAAATGATTATTCAGAAACATTATGCTCTTATAATACTTATAATTGTGATGATTTTTCAACTCATTCTGAAGCCCAGGCTTTATATGAATCCTGTGGAGGAGTTTCTAATGATGTTCATCAATTGGATAGAGATAAAGACGGAAGTGCTTGTGAGACATTACCTTAATCTTCAGAAGGAATAAATTAAATAAACTTATTATCCCTCCGGAAAAATAATTACCATAAAAACTCCTAAAAACAAAAAAACAACTCCTAACAGATTATAATCTAAAATCATTAATAAAAAAGCTAGAAACCCACATATCGCAATAACTCTTGCAGGCCATCCTTTTTTGTAAATAAGAATAATTTCAAAAATTAGTGACAGCAATCCAACAATAACAAAAGAGAAAATAGCTAAATTAATCCAAGTAGTTGGCAGATTTAATGATTGAAATATAGAACTAAATTGTTCTAGAATGAGTGATATCATTCCTTCTGGGCTTATGTCAAGTCTCATAGTTAATGATATTCCTAGGAATAGACCATTTAATATTCCCCAAACATAATACTTCCAGCTAGGCAAGTTATTTAGATTAAACTTTTTTGTTCTATTCATAATAACATAAACTAATTACTATTTTAAAAAGTTTGAGGTTATATTATTTTCAGTATCAATACAATTATACAGGATATGAAGCAATAAAATGAGTTATACCTTTAATCATTAAATCAACTTCTTTCTCATCATATTTGGAGTAATCTCCATGTGCAGCATTATTTCTTATATCTAACCAAGCTGTTATTTGCTTTTGAATTACAGGATTATTATTAAATTTTTTCAAGAAGTTCTTTATTTTTCTAAAATTAAAAAATAAATATACTTTTTATCCCTCCATATAATTTATTCCAAGCTTTAACTATAATATTTTTATTCCCATAATTGGTTTTTTCAAATTCCAGAGAATCTAAAACATTGATATGTAATTTATCTATTTCCTGTGTAAGAATATTTAAATGAACTATATCAGAAGCATATTTTTTATCCTCTAAACTAATTTGTTTTAATTCTTTATCTAAAATTTTTTCTTGTTCTAATAATGAATAATAATCTCCATTGAATTTAGCAATTTCTTTAATTGAATCAAGAATTTCTTTTAGTTTTTGTGTATTTATAGAAGAAAGATTTTTTTCTTCACCCTTTAATTGTGTAATCCGAATATTAATATTTTCAGTAGAATTAAGTGCTTGTGTAGAACAGTAACTTATAGCATTATTAGAATTAAGGTAATTTGTATGCAATTGTTCTGGAGTAAACTGATTTGTAGCATTTAAAAATTGTTCCATAGCAATAAGATTTTTATAAATTTCCTTAATTTCTTCGGAATTTACTTCTTGGCGAATACCAGCACTAAATGAAGAAATTTCCCCAATTAATTGATTAAAACTATCTAAAGTAGTATCCCAATCAGTAATGATATAACCAAGAACACTCGCAACAGGAATTTTTTCCGTTGGCTTTATACAGATTTGAATAATTTCAATATCAGGAACTGGTACACAAAATTCTCTTAATGATTGAAATAAATTAAGGGCCTTTTGAGATGTTAAATCAGATTTTGCTTTTAAAGCATCATGGAAAACAGAATACTCGTTATCAATATTATCATTGTTAGTACTAAAATAATTATAAGAGAAATAATAAAATAATATTTCTTCAATTTTTTCATTTGGAACGATTCCATTTTGGTCAATAACAATCAAATCTTCATTATTTACTGAATAAATGGTATAATCCCCAAAATTAGTATTAACTATTAATTTTTGTTCGAGAGATTCATTTGGAAAAAGATATTCTTCTGGAGAGGCAATAGAATATTGTATTCCAAATGCAAAAATGAAACACATGAAGATAAATATTATAATAATTTTTTTCATTAAATTTTAAAAGGCTTTGGTACTTATATTTGTTATGGCTTAAAAAGTTACAAAAAGTTACAAAAGGCTACAAAAATAGCCCTTTGGTCTTTTTTCTCTACATTCAACAGAATCCAATTTTCATTTTTCAAACTTCAACAACATCAAGCACAAATCTTCCTGCCCCTTGCCATATTCTGTTAACTCTTTTCTCTTCTTTAATTTCAAACAATCTTTATAGATTTCAAGAATGAACTTGTGTTCTCGTTGATTCATTTTTTCTCACATCCCTTCTTGAACTCTTCAAATTGTTTCATGAGTTCTGGATTCTTTGCTATTTCCATTAAAACTTTCAACGTCTTATTTATCTCAGAGTTCACTTTCTCTTCTGTTTCTAAAGCAACTTTCAAATTAAGTGGATGCCCACAATTTCTACAAAAATCACTACTTTCTTCATTTTGAGTTTTACAGATTGAACAATATAAAGGTCTTCTTTTTTCACTTTCTTTTGTTTCCTCAATTCCATACATAGCTAAAACGGCAGTATCTAAGTCTCTTCCAGAAGCATGAACATACGTTGCAACTTGTGAACTATCTTTTGTCCAACCAAAAAACATTCTCATTTGAACATCGGTCATAAATCTTGCATTGATTGTAGCTCTACTATGGCGAAAGAAATGTGGATTATGCTTCAAGTGTGATAATCCTGCGTTTTTGAAAGCTACTTGAATAATCTTTTTTAGTCCAGTATGAACTAATGGTTGATTACGATATCTTGGATGTTCAGAAATCCAAAGATAAGATTCTGGCTCATCTTTTTTCGGATGATTTTCAAGCCATCTTAAAAGATAAGGTACAGAATGAATAATTATAATTCTTCTCTCACCGGTCTTTCCAAAAACTCTTACTTTAGTGTATTTTTCTTCTCTCTGAAAATCTTTTAGTTTAAGATTCAATATCTCTCCTGCCCTCATTCCAGTTTCATGGATTATTGATAACAGTGCTCTATCTCTAGTTGAATTACAATGAGCTAAGACTTCATTCAAATTCTCATCAGTAATTATATTCCCGATTTCTTTTTGCCGTGAACCGAAGTAAGGTTTCCAATCTTTAAAGAGGTCTGTATTTTGGTCTAACCATTTGAAGAAACTCTTTATTATCCTCCAATAATCAAACTTAGTTTCAGAAGAGAATTGCTTTGCCTGTGAAAGATACAATTTTTTATTATAGCAATGATTAATAATTCTTGTATTCAATTTTTCAGTGTTTATCTTTGCTATAAGGTCTTCTAGGTCTTGTCTCTGCACAACATCAAAGTCCTTATTCAATAATCCTGCAATCTTTCTTAATTGTCCTGATAACTTTGAAACTCTCGTTTCACTACATCCTCTTGCATAAAGGTGTTTATGGTATCTTTGTATGATTTCTTTGTTTTTGGGGCTGATTCCAGCGTTTCCGAGCCTTTTAAGCTCCTTCTCGAACTCTAATCCTTTTCTATTGTATATGTCTAACCTTTCCATTTTCTTGTTTTTAAGAAAAACTCGGGGGGCTTAAAAAGGGAGTTTATACTTTGGAAAGCTCCAAAATATAATCCATTTCTTGGGCTATTTATTAATTATAAATAAATAATTTCGGCAGAGGCTTATTTTTCATAATGCACAAAAAGCTATTGTTTTGTTCAATGGTAATGCAAAGATTTATAAACTTCCTTTTTGTTATATTCATATGCTATCCGAAACCGAAATAAAAGAAATACTTGTAAGACAAAGAGAAACAATTCTTAGCAAGAAATTTGGCATAGAAAGGACAGTCTTAAGAGAAGTAGAGTCTAAAATTAAGTTGCCTCATGTTGTTGTTTTAACAGGTTTAAGGAGAAGTGGCAAATCTACATTATTGAGACAATTAATAAAAAAGCATTATAAAGATGAGGATTTTTATTATATAAACTTTGAAGATGAAAGATTGTTTAATTTTCCAGCAAATGAATTCAATAGGCTTTATGAAGCCTTAATAACCTTACATGGAAAAAAGAAAACTTTTTTTATTGATGAAATTCAAAATGTAACTAATTTTGAGACATTTATAAGAAGGTTATATGAAGAAAGGTTTAAATTTTTTATAACAGGTTCAAGCGCAACTTTATTGAGCAGAGAATTAGGAACAAAACTTACTGGCAGGCATGTAGATATTGTTGTTAGGCCTTTTTCATTTATGGAATTTCTAGAATTAAAAGCAATTGACATAAAGAAAGATTCTATTTACAAAACAGAAACCAAAGTAGAAATTAAAAAATATTTCGAGGAATATTTAATCAAAGGAGGTATGCCAGAATATTTGATTTATAATGACTCAGAATTATTAACAAGAGTTTATGAAGACACTATAATTAAGGATATAGCCGTAAGATATAAAGTGAATAATGTTGCAGTTCTAAGGCAGTTATATTCCTATTTAATAAATAATTTTGCCAACAAATTCAGCTATAATTCTCTTAAAAAAGTTACTAACATTAAAAGTGTTAATACAATTAAGAAATTTATCTCTTATCTTGAGGAGACTTATCTTGCTAAAACAATAGCTAAATTTGATTATTCCTATAAAAAACAAATAGTCAATGACAAAAAATTTTATATCCTAGATAACGGGTTTATTGGAGTTCTTTCTAAGAAACTAACTAAGGACTATGGGTGGCTGTTGGAGAATTTGGTATTTAATTGCTTAAACAATAATTATGATGTCTTTTATTATTTTGAGAAAGCGGAATGTGATTTTTTAATTGTCAAGAATAAAGAGGTAAAGCAAGCAATTCAAGTCTGCTATGAATTGGATGAAAAAAAAAGAGAGATTGAAGGTTTAACTGATGCTATGGAGAAATTTAAACTTAAAGATGGATTGCTTTTGACAAATAGCCAAGAAGAAGAAATGAAACTAGATGGAAAGAAAATAATAATCAAACCCGTTTGGAAATGGTTGTTAGAAAATCAAGATAAAAAATAACCTTATGGAAAAGAATTTAAACTATGGGCTACTACAGCAGGCTATGGTAACAACTATTCAAATAAGTGAAGAACTGCAAAAGACTCTAAATAATAAAAAACTATTTGATCGTGAAACTTATGAAGAAGTAATTTGGGATCTTATAGAAGATACTCAAGAGATTGATATTGAAACAAAAAAAGAGCTTCAAGAATCCAGAGAACAAGCTAAAAAAGGTAAAGTTATTTCTTTAGAACAGATAAAAAAAGGGATGAAATAAATGTATGAAGTAATATTTACTGAAAATGCAGAAAAAGAATTCCAGAAATTAGAAAAAAATCTACAAGAAAGAATAATTAGCTCTTTAGAGAGGATTCGTTTAAGACCTGAAAGTTATCTAAAAAAATTAGTTGGTGATTCTGCTTACAAATTAAGAATAGGTGACTATCGAGTAATTATAGACCTTGAGAAAGACAAATTAATTGTTTTAATCATCAAAATAGGACACAGAAAGAATGTTTACAAGAATTTTCATAAATGATGAACTCTACATTACACTTTCTAAAGCAGCATTCAAATAATTCACACCCCAAGCCCTCAAAAACAATGAAGGTGCTAATTGATCTACATTGTGTTGCGAATATGTATAAATGGTAAAAGTATTTTCATTCCATATTTTTATAGCATATAATCTAAGTTTTTCAGTGGGGATATTACACATACGCCCAAATCCGATATATCCTATTTCTGGGTTTTTCTCAAAATATAAACAACCTTGATTTCTGCTTAAACTCAAGACCCGAGCAAAACCATTCTCATTAGTTAAAAAATTAATTTCTAAAAAAATCTCTGGCTCTAAATGAATCCTCCCAAATTTTCTAATAATTTTTCTAGGTGTTATCAAGTAAATATTTCTCCAAAATTCTTGTTCCTCAAAAGTTTGTTCTCTAATCTTTGCATTCAGATCTTCAACCCAATCTGTAGCACTTTGTTCCAGAACTTTAAATGCCAAATCAGAGTCTAATCGAATAGAAGGATGTAATAGTTTTGGATGTATTGGCAACTTAAATCCATTTCCCCTAAATATTTTAATCTCTTCTCTCTTTAATAACAAGTTTGGATCCATAATTATGTATTAATTCTTAACTATATATAATATTAATGAGTATACAATAATCCTTATATAGAAATTCTCCTTCTCAAAAGCATGCGCGGCATCCAAGAACGAAACATTTTAGACCAATTTTGTATAGACTTTTGTAAAGTTGTTGAAGACCATTGTAAATACATTATTGTCTCTGGATTTGTAGCAATTAGTTCTGGCAGAACCCGCGCAACTGAAGATATCGATATGATCATTGAAAAACTTCCTTTTGAAAATTTTAAAAAATTGCATGATGATTTAATTCAAGCAGGTTTCATCTGTGTTCAGGATGATTCTGTAGAAGAAATCTATGATTATCTCATTGACAATACTTCTGTTAGATACATTAAAGAGAACCAACCCCTTCCAGAAATGGAAATCAAGTTTGCTAAAGATAAATTAGATGATTTTCAGATTCAAACAAGAATAAAGCTCCCTCTTACTGGTTTGGATGTATGGTTTGGTAGCATTAATATGAATATTGCATTCAAGGAAGAATATTTAAAATCAGAGAAAGATCTTAAGGATGCTGATCATTTAAGAAAAGTTTATCCTGAATTAGTCCATGAAGAAGAAATTACCAATATTAAGAAATTAATAAAGGAGTTAAAACTATGAGCGAAGAAATCGATCGCTGGATCAAGTATATGAAAGAAAATCCTGAGACTTGGCGAGAGATTCATAATAGATTTATTGATGCCCAATTTATTAAAGCACATGAGTTTGCTCAGCGAATATTAAAAGAGCCTGATGGCAAAGAAAAATTAATGAAAATCTACAACATAAAAAATAAAAATGTTTTTTCTAAATAATTAAGTCGCTTCGCTCCGAACCATTCAATCGCCATGGGGGCTCCGAAAAAGAAAAAAAGAATTTCAAAGCAATAATTTATTCATATTCATTATTTGTTATATTCTTCAATTGTCTTTACTAATGTTCCTAAGTCATAATCTCTTATATTTGGGCTCATAACATCCTCTTCATTCCATATTTTACTATGATTAGCATTAAATAGATTCAACCTAGCCGTAAGCAAATCTTTTTCAATCTTTGAAAGCTCTCCATTCCCATCTACATCTGCTAGATCAAGTAATTCTTCAAATCTATTTTGGGCTTCAAGCTTATTTTTACTTGCTCTCATATCCATAAAGTAAGCCATAATAGCACAATATCCAAAAAATCCCATACCTCCCAAGCCTGATAATCCATATTTGTATACATCTTTCATCTTATTCCTCCTCAACTGAATTATATTCTTTAATCGTTCTATTAATTGTAAACAAGTCAGAGTGCATTAATATAACATTAAGATAATTTTCTTTTGTCCACTTCCTACCTGGATTCCAATTATTTGATTTCAGTCTTGCCACAAGCAAACTATTTTCAAGATCAGAAAGCTCTCCATCCCTATCTACATCTGCTAGTTCTATTAATTATTTAAATTTACCTTGAGCTTCTAATTCCTGTTGGTCTACCACTGCCTTTATGAAATAAGTAAATCCAAGGCATCCTAATCCCAATAATCCCCAATGATATCTTTCCTTCATTTTACACTATCCTCCTCTGCACATCCATGTCTACAATATAAGTTGCCATGAACTTCGCCTGCTTTGTTGCATACTCAACGATGTCATCATACTCAAACACTTCTGACACTGGCAGTTCAATATGCTTGATTTTTTTCTCTTCTAAATAAACCTTCAATTTCTCATCAATCTGCTTTTGCCATTCTCTATCCACAGACCTAGTTTTGTCATCGATCAATCCTATTGGTGATAATGGTGTCTTGAACAGCAAGTCATAAGTTTTAGAATGATGCAATACAAATGGCTCGATCCAGTTTGGCAATGGTTGATTCTCTTTCTCATAAGCCTCTACTGCATAAATAAAATTATCAACTATGCTTCGATCACAAATTACATAATCATAAGATTCCTGATACTCCCTTTCTATTTGCGTTTGTGTAAGTAGTATCCAATTTTGTGCCAAAACATTCCCATGCTCTTTCTTGAAATATGGACAAGCTCGAACAATTTCTCTGATTATTCCAACATTCTTCCCTTTTGCTTTCAACACTCCGGCTAAGAAATAAACTAATGTGGTTTTGAAAGTTCCATGCGTTCCTATGATTGCTATCTTCATTTTATTGTAAATATTCTGTTAAATTTCTAGGCTTAATGAAGCAATTTCTACATCTAGTAACATAACTTATTTTATCTGAAACTTCCCCAGTAGAACTAAGATTAATAGCAATATCCCCAGTTACATTTGTCGCTCCAAAATATGCTGGAAGTATTAGTCCTGTTTTTTTATCTTCAGTTCCATGTTCAACTAAAAAAATCAATTTTGGATCTTTTTTTTCTTTTGTTCTCAATAAATCTAATAATTCTCTTTTTCTTCTAAAAGGGGTATTCACAATTAATTGATTATAATATCCTTTAGGTTCTTCCCCAGGTTTTTGGCAATTGCATTGTCTGTAATGATAAGATATTGAGTTTGCAGCATGAATCAAACCTTCTAATACCGGAAAAACTCCTCCCCCATAATCATATTTTAAACAATCTAGGTAAACATCTACACCAGAATTAAGTAAACCATATACTACTGCTGAAATAGGTCCAGAAGCAAACATATGTGAATCAGCAATAGCTACTAATCTTGTTTTTTTTTGTCTTGCTTGTTCTAATATTCCAAAAGGATTATCCTCGGGAAAAAATATACAATCCGCTGCAACACTTGATCTTGCTTTTGCCTGTCCATTTCCATCTATATTCTCTCTATATGAAACTGCTGGCATAACAACTAGAACTTTTTCCCCCAAGTTATACTTTCTATCATTTGATTCTGAGAGTGCTTGATGTGTCTTTCCTCCACCCATTCCTCCAGTGAAAATTCTTAATGTTCCTGGAATTCTAGCTTTTTTCATTTCATATTCTTTCCACAGAACTTCTTTTATAAATAATTATATAACCAAAAATAGAAATTCTTTTATACAATTAAACTCCCATTTAGTTTATGAAACTGATTATACTAGGCAAACCCTCTTCTGGCAAAGGTACACAAGCTAAAAGATTAGCAGAGACTTTGAAACTAAAACATATTTCCACTGGTGATTTACTTAGAAATGAACTCAAACTCCAAACTCCATTGGCAAGAAAAGCAGAATCTTATATGAAATCAGGTTCTTTGGTCCCAGACTCAATAATAATAGAACTCCTAAAGAAGAACCTTCCTAAGGATAATTATATATTAGATGGCTTTCCGCGCACACTATCCCAAGCAGAAGCACTAAATCAAATAACAAAGATAAATTTGGTAATAGACTTATTTTGCGAGGACTCGTTGATAATCAAAAGAACAATTGCAAGGAAAATATGCCCTAATTGTGGTGCAATTTATGGTTTGACAATTCCTTCCAAGGTTGAGAATGTCTGTGATAAATGCTCTTCAAAATTATACCAAAGACCTGATGACAATGAAAAAACAATAAAGAACCGCTTGGATGTTTACAATAAAGACACTTTTCCATTGATTAATTACTACAAAAACAAAAATATTTACTTCCAGGTTGATGGTTCTCTGCTGATTCCAGAGGTTCAGAAATTAATGCTCCAAAAAATCGCAACAATTAAATAGTTTTTTCTCTTATACAACTTGATGTCTACTACGATTACTCCAAACCTTAAACCATTATTCAAAGAGAAAACCCCTTTCTACAAGAATAAAATTTTCAAAATAATTATATTAGTCTCATTCATTGTGATTATATCAATAGCAATTTTCTTCATTCTTGGAATAGATTACAGCGCCCAAACCCTCGAAAAAACAATTTAATCTCTTCTTTCTTGCATTGATGCCAATCTTTTATGCAATTTTTGCTCTAATCTCGTCGATACAGTTTCGGAAAAGTAGACAATTCCCATCTTTTTGTATAACTCCTATTTTTTCTCTTTTTAAAACTTATGAAAATCTAGTTAAATTAAAGAATTTTTCATTTAATCAAGGGCTTGTAGCTCAGTGGTAGAGCGCTCCCCTCGCACGGGAAAGGCCGAGGGTTCAATCCCCTCCAAGTCCATTATTATTAGTTCTACAATCTTTCATTCTAAACCTATTTGTTCTTTTATTCCTTTGATTGCTTCTATAGATAGACTAAAAAATTCATTTAAAGGTAATGCAACTTCTATTTCTCTTATAATTTCCCTATTGCAATTTGCAGCAAATGTTTTGTTATCAAACTTTTTCTTCAACCCTTTTGCATCCATATCCGAAATTTTCCTTCCTCTCATTAGAGCATATGCATAAATTATTCCTGTTAATGTTTCAGCAGCAGCAAGGCAATGTTGGATCTTTGAACTTCTCTTCTTGTCTTTCAATGCGGGAATAATATCATAACCATAAGCATGTGACTGAATATTTTCAATAAACTCATCATCAAAACCTTTTGCTTCCAATATTTCCACTGCCTTGATGCAATGCTCACCTACAGAATCCTTTGTTAATGCCCAGTCGACATCATGCAAAAGTCCTAACATCCCCCAATATTCTTCATCCTCTTCAAATTTGATAGCCAAACCTCTCATTATAGCTTCTGTTTCTAAGTAATGATTCAGATCTGATTCTAATTGATGCATACTTTTCAAAAGTTCAATAGCTTCTTCTCTTGTTATAGGCAGATTCATTTTTGATAACTGCGGGGGACAGGATTCGAACCTGCGAAACCACTAAGGTAATAGATCTTGAGTCTATCGCATTTGACCGCTTTGCTACCCCCGCAATAATAAAGAAAGAAAAAAAGATTGCTTATAAACATTTCTGAGGAAGTTTTTTTATGAATCCTTCTGCAAGAAACACTTCACTCCTTTAGATCTAAAAGAATTCTCCAAAAATATTTCAGAACTAATAAAAAGGTCCAAAAACTTTTCCCAAGAAATAATTTTCATTGGTCTAACTCCTGTTGATGAGAGCAAAGTTGATCCACTTCCTTGGAAAACAGAAAGTTCTTATAAAAATAATCTTGTTCTGCAATTTAATAGAGAATTAAAGCTTTTGTCGTCGAAGAATAAAGCTGGATTTATAGATATTTTTAATGAATTTAGCAAAGAAAATTACAAAAAATTGATTGATGATGGTGTTCATCCTAATTCAAAAGGTCATAAAAAAATATTTAGGTTGGTAAAAAATTTCCTAATTTAAAATAATAACATTTAAATATTACAATATATATAATAATTAAATTATAATAATCTAGAGGTGAAAAAATGGCAGCAAAGAAAAAAGCAAAGAAAAGAAAATAAATTTTTAACAATTTCGAATTGAATTTTTTATTTTTATTCTTCATTTAAAAAACTTCTATAACATTATCAAAATTTTTCATATGTTCGTCGATAATTTCATCAATTAATGGCTCTTTAATCAGCAATACAATTCCATTTATTTCATTCACTTTTGCCTTTCTAATGTACTCATTTAGCAATTTCTTTGCTCTATTCTCATCTTCCAAGAATAAATCATTCAATGAATCCATTACTATGAAGTCTGGTTCTTTTTCCTTAATCAAACTTGAAAAAGACAAATGTAATTTCTTCAAATCATTCCCAATAAAATAACAATTATCGACGTCACTCTCGCTTCGACTTAATGTATCCAAAAAAAACATTTTATTGTGCTCTATTTTCGATTGTGTAAAATCTTGTATCAGATTTTCATATGGTCTGTTCAAACTTAGATACAAGCAGTTCTTCGAAAAAGTCTCAGTCCAAATCTTCAGGATCATGTTTCTCGTCTCGTGATACTTGTCTGGTGAGCAAACAAACAAAGTAACCCCTTTTTTTGGCACCTCTTCGATCTTCTTTCTTACACTTTCTTCCATAACAAGATTCAAGTCTTTCTAACTTAAATCAATTTCTATACAAAACTTTTTATTCTCTAATATCTAATAAATAATTTATGTCCTCAATAATCAAAGTCGAAGATGCTTGGAAAACCTATAAATTAGATTCAGTTGAAGTCCATGCAGTCCAAGGAATCAATATTGAAATAAAAAAGGGTGAGTTTGTATCTCTCATTGGCCGTTCAGGCTCTGGGAAATCAACAACATTAAATCTCATAGGCTGCTTAGATCTTCCCTCAAAAGGTGCTATTTATCTTGATAACCATAACATCGCGCACTTAAAAGAAGACGAGCTCGCAAAAATCAGGGGAAAAAAAATTGGTTTCATTTTCCAAACTTTCAACTTAATCCCCAGTCTAAATATAGTCGAGAATGTTTCCATGCCAATGATTTTCCAGAATAATCTTTCTGAAGAACAAAGGGAAAGAAAAGCTAAACAACTTCTTGAGCTTGTTGGCTTGGGTCATAGGCTTCAACACAAACCTTCAGAGCTTAGTGGTGGAGAACGCCAGCGTGTGGCAATTGCTCGTTCTTTGGCAAATGATCCTGAAGTTATTCTCGCAGATGAACCTACAGGTAACTTAGACACCAAGACAGGCGAGCAAATTCTAAAACTTTTATCTGATTTACACAAACAACAAGGAAAGACTTTAATAATTGTAACACATGATTCATATATAGCAAAGCAAGCTGATCGCATTATCAGGCTTCAGGATGGAAAGGTGATTGAATGAAAAAAGGTTTATTGTTACTATTTTTTTTGTTATTGATTCCTTTAGCCACTGCAACAAGTTCTGTTTCTATTCCAACTGACTCCAATTCATTACTCCAGGTAAAAATCTCTATCGACCGCTATGTCCCCTCTCCAGTCCAGCCGGGTGAATATTTTGATCTTTATATCTCCCTAGAAACTGAAGGTGTTCAAAGCTCTACTTCTATTATTAATATAGATGATCTTCAATCTGTTGAACTAGAATTTGTTGAAAGCTTTCCATTTACTTTAGAACCTGGTGATGATGTCATTCGCTCTCTAGGCACAGTCAAGCAAGGCCAGGAATATTCTGCAATGTACCGCGTAAAAGTTGATGATGATGCAACTCCTGGCACTTACGAGCTTAAATTTGTCTTTCACAGCTCTGAGGATGAAGGCACCTTAACTCCTGGTTTAGATATTACCATCCAATCTATTGACTCAACATTGAACCTTATTTCTATTGAAACTAATCCTGAGCTTCTTTCTCCTGGTGCGCCTGCAGAACTTTTAGTTACTCTTCGCAATGATGCCTATTCCCAGTTCAGAAATCTTGAAACTTCATTGAGCATTGACAGCACCACTATTCCTATAGTCCCTTACAAATCCAGCAAAGAACAATCCTTAGTTTCCTTAGACCCTGGTGAAGAGCATACTTTCATTTTCAATATTATCGCAGAAGAAGATGCAACTGCAGGCGTCTACAAAATTCCTTTGGTCATAACTTATCGTGATGCAAATAACTCTGTTCATTATAAGAATGATACTTTTGGTATTCTTATCGGCTCCGAGGCAGACCTTTCTTTCAACTTAGAAGAATTTTCCACTTTCCAAAAAGGTTCTAATGGTGAGGTAGTCGTATCCACTAGCAACATTGGCCCTACTGAAGTTAAATATCTCACATTAAAAATGCTCCCTGGAGAAGGTTATGAGATTATTGGTCCTGATTCCGAATACCTTGGTAACTTGGACAGCGACGATTTTGAGACTTCTAGTTTTAATATTTTTGTTGCCCAGAAAGAAGATATCCAATTAAACTTTATTTCCACCTACAAGGATTCCTATAACCAAGAATTTGAAGAAGAATTCACCCTAACCTTGCCTGTTTACTCTAGTAGCGAAATTAAAAGCTATGGTCTTGATGGTAATACTACTTCTATTTGGACAATATTATTATACATTCTTATAGTTTTATTTGTTTACTACACTTACAAGGGCTGGAAACGAGAACGAAAAATTGATCTTGCATTAAAGCATGCCATAAAAAGAATCATACAATTGCCCCTCAGGATATTATTATTCTTCAGACCACGAAATCTAAAAAAGCTTCCAAGAAAGATTCAGGATTTACTTAATGATTTATGAAACATTATCTCAACTTTGCAGTAAAAAGTATTATGCACCGAAAGGTTCGTAGCTGGTTGACTATAATTGGAATTATTATTGGTATTGCTGCAATTGTTTCTTTGATCTCCATTTCTCAGGGCTTGGAGAATGCAATCCAAGAGCAGTTTGAATCCATGGGCTCGAATAAATTTTATGTGATTCCTAAGACTGGTGCAGGTTTTGTTTCTTTGGAATCTGGAAAAATTACTGAGGATGATCTTGATACTATTAATGATGTCTCTGGTGTTGACTATACTAACTCTTTTTTATATCAGGGCAAAACAATTTATTTTAGGAATGAGGACAAATATACAAACATTTTCGGTTTTTATTCTGAAAAAGGATTGGGTGAAGCCTTTGAAAGTGATGGTTTCTCTTTGGAAGAAGGTCGCTGGCCTCAAAATAATGAAAAAGGTTTTATTATCCTCGGTAACAGCTTGGCTCATAGGACTTTGAACAAAGAAATCTATATTGGCAATAAAATTGAGATTGATTCTATTAGCTTCGAAGTAATTGGAATTATGAATAAAGTTGGTAATGAACAGGATGATAATCAAGCTTATGTTTCAATGGATGATGCAAGGATACTTTTTGATGACCCTGATGGTTTGAGTATGATTGAAGTTGTTGTTAGGGATGGTTTTGATGTTAATAAAGTTGCGAAAGATACTCAGAGCAAATTAGAACGTGCTAGAGATACTGAGGATGTCGACACTTTCACCCCAGACCAGATTCTTCAACAGTTAGGAATAATTTTGAATGTGATCCAGATTGTGTTGGTTGGTATTGCAACAATCTCCCTATTTGTTGGCGGCCTTGGTATCATGAATTCAATGTTTACAAATGTCCTTGAAAGAAAAAAAGAAATTGGCGTAATGAAAGCCATTGGTGCTACCCCTAAGGATATCAAATATATGTTCATAGTTGAATCTGGATTAATGGGTTTAGTTGGCGGAATTCTTGGCGTAATTTTTGGAATCTTTATTTCTCTTTCAGTTGGCAAAATTGCTGAACAATCTGGTTTGATGCTCTTAAGTATCCATATTGATTACTGGGTTGTTTTGCTTGGAATCCTTTTTGCATTCATTGTTGGAATGATTTCTGGTTATGTTCCCGCTAACCAAGCTTCAAAACTATTGCCTGTGGAGGCATTGAAAGAATGATCAAGGACTTGTTATTTTTGAGTTTGAAAAATATGCGCCATCGCCAATTAAGAAGTTGGTTGACAGTCCTGGGTGTTGTTATTGGCATTGCTGCAATTGTTTCTTTAATAACTATTGGCCAAGGTTTGGAGAATGCGATAGTAGAACAATTCTCTGCTTTGGGCTCTGGAAAAATACGAGTTGTGCCAGAGGGTTTAACAGGCCCTCCTGTTGGTGATTCTGGATTGACAGAGGATGATGTTGATATAGTTCGCGAAACTATTGGTGTTGATTATGCTTGTGGTGCAATCTTAACCTCTGCAACAATAACTTCTGATAATCAGGATTATATTACTTTTATCAAGGCCATCGATTCTAATCTTGCTGAGGAAGGAAAAGTTGACATTAACGCAGAAATTGGTGAAGGTTCTTGGTTCAGTTCTGGTGAGAGGAAAGTTGCTGTAATTGGCCATGGTTTTGCAAACGATATTTACGACGAAGAAATCAGATTAAAGAACAGCATTGAAATAAACAATGAAAAATTCAAAATAGTTGGTATTCTAAAAAAAATTGGTTCGCAGGAAGTTGATAATGTTATTTACATTCCAAAGGATGATGCCAAGGAAATGTTTGATAAGAATGATGAAGTAAATTTTATTTATGCTGCTGTTGAAGAGGGCAAAGATTTGGACGATATTGCAGAAAAGATTCAAGTTAACCTAGAAAATAGTCGTGGGAATGATAACTTTGAAGTTTACACTCCAGAACAATTAATGGCACAGTTGGGCAGTATCCTTGGTATAGTCCAATTCATTCTTGCAGGCATCGCAGCAATCTCTCTGGCTGTTGGTGGTATTGGAATCATGAACACAATGTATACTTCAGTTCTGGAACGCACAAAAGAAATTGGTGCAATGAAAGCATTGGGTGCAAATGGCAAACAAATAATGACTTTGTTCTTACTTGAATCTGGATTGATTGGTTTAGTTGGTGGTTTGATTGGTATACTCCTGGGTAATATTTTTGCTTTCTCTCTTGGTGGAATTGCTTCATTGGCTGGCTTCGGCTATTTGAAAGTTTCAATTATGTGGAGTGTTATTTTCTTTGCTTTGCTCTTTGCTTTTGTTGTTGGCGTGATTAGTGGCTTATGGCCTGCTTACAAAGCTTCACAATTAAATCCTATTGACGCATTGCGTTACGAATGATTTTTTGATAACTTCCAGCTCTGCCATCTCTACAAAAAAATGGGCTCTTTTTTTCAACCATTTGCTTTAAATTACAGATTAGAAACATTTAAAAATCATCATTGAACTATTATTTTTATGAGTTCCTATAAGATAACCCATGATAGAAAAGCTTGCATTGGCTGTGGTGCTTGCGTTTCAGTCTGCCCAGAGAATTGGGAAATGATTGAAAAGAATGGCGAATTTAAGGCCAAACCAAAAAAGCTCGAAATAAATGAAGATGAATATACTAGTAACAATGAAGCTTCAACAATCTGTCCAGTCGAATGCATCCATATAGAAGCAGTTAAGCCTAAAAAACGCTCTGCAGAAGAAATGTCTTTTTCGGATGATGAAGAAACTTCTGATTAAAAATCCTTTTGCACATTGAAGCTGTACCTAGAATTTTCCATGATGACTTCTTCTTTGTTATCTTTGTAAACCAATTTTATCCTGTTTACTTTAATTTTTGCTTCTTTATTATAGATTATATCCATATGCACGGCTTTATGCCTAAACTCAGACGCCTTGACTTTCCCTCCCATGTAATCATTATACCCATAAGCCCAATGCATTCCTTCCACTTTTTCATCCTGCAGAATATTCTCTATGAATGTTGCTTTGTCATTGCATCCTAATCCAAACTCCGCAATGTTTCCTCTTGCAGGGTCTTCCAAGAAATATTTCTGCATTTCCCTGGACTTTGGCGAATTTGTAATCACATCCACGATCTTCCCTTCTTTTACTTCATAGACTACTAAATAATTTTCATAATATACTGGCAGATACCCATGGGTCTTGCTTTCTTTCCCAATGTTTGGTGTTATGAATGCTTCTCCGAATGGCACATTGATTATCATCCCAGGTTCCTTGCAATTCCCGTCCTCCACTCCAACTTTAGAATTCTTAAAATCAAACTCCATCTCATGCCCTGTTGAGAACACAACTTTTGCTCTAATGGCATTCTTCAACCTGCTTGCAAGCACTTTCACTTTTTTTGCCACCTTTTCCGGCTCTGCTTTTAATGCACTCATATCTTCTGTAACTCCAGGCATTGTTACCCCTCTAAACTTTTGTTTCTTCGCAAAATTGGTTAATGGTCCAGTCGCAGAAAACTCAGTTATTGCAATTACAATATCCCTTGTTCCTAATGTCCTCATTTTTTCATAGAATTTTATTTTTCTATTCCCCTGCATTGCTACTTCTGGAAATTCTGCTCCATGCTCTTCTGTTGGTTCATAAAAAATAATTGGTTCTATTGTTAGATTTAATTTTCTTGTTAATTCAGTTAACTCTTTGTGCCAAAGTCTTGCAAAATCTCTTCTTGCTAAAAACTTTTCTTCAACTTTTTTTGTTATAGGAAAATCATTCAGAATAATTATATTATCACCTTTCTTGAATCCAAAAATTTCAATAGCTAACTTTTGGATGTTTAGCATAAATATATAATACTAACTTTATTATAAACCTTTTCGCTCCCTCGTTAATTCCTTTTAAGTAACTAACTGCTTCGAAACTTTTATAAACCTGTTATATTTTAAAAAAAGTATGGAAACCGAAGACGAAATGTCCCCTCAGGAGATTGCCATTGCATCCTACAATAAAATCGACGCATTGATAGATTTATTGATCAAGAAAAAAATAATTTCAGAAAAAGAATTTGAAGAATCTGAAGACGCTTTATGGAAGGAACTCGAAGAACAATGAACCAAAGAATTAAAGATTATTTAGTTGAAGAACTTGAAAGATCTGGATTTGTATTAAATTATGGAATTCCTCTTCCAACTTTTGGACAAGAAAGATGTTTACCTTTCTCTCGTGGGAGAAAATATTTGATATCAGTTCATTCTGGTGTTGATGGAAGAAAATTTTTACCTAATCTAGACGCTTTTAGACAATCCTTAGATTGGGCTGTTAACCAAGGTTTGAATCCCCTTCCAATTTTTGATGCAGATGATGGTTTTTTTTATCAGGATCAGGGAGAATCTTCTGATAGGGAAACTTCTGGAGACAGAAGAAAATTATCTAATTTAGAATTAATAACTAAAGCAATTTTTGGTGAAGTCACTTATTATTCTAATTCTGGATTGTTTGTAGTTTCATATGGCCCTGTTGTCGCAAATTATAGTAATGTAATTGATGAAAGCAAAGTTAGTAATCCTGAACTTGCAAAAACTCCCGGTATTATCCCTAAATCCAAATATAATCCTACATTAGTTTCTATAAAAAGAGTTACTTCTCGTAGAAATTATTTTAGATTTGAATTATCTTCAAAAAAGGGTTTTGGAATAATCAAAGAGTCTGATGTAGTATTTCCTTTGCCAATAGTAATTGAATCCTCAGGAATTAGTCCATATGAGAGAGATAGAGGAAGACAACTTGCTGATTTAGACTTAGAACCAGAGGAATTGACTTTTGAAGATCAACGACTTATCGCAAGTGTTCAGTAAATTATTTAAATTTCTTTATTCATTACTTTCTAAATGGGAGAATACACTTCTTACGAACACAGAAAATCAAAAAAAGAAAAAGAGCTCAAAAGAAAATTTAGAGTCTTCAAGAAAGGCGGCCACTTAAGAGACAAAACAATTATAAATTCATAACTTCTCATTTAACCTATGAAATTCATTTATGCAAATGCTCCCTTACAAGATGCAGAGTTTGTAATCATAGGTGTTCCTGATGAATCCGGTTCAGTTTCCCAGTTGCAAGAAAGGCCCTGATGCAATTCGTTCAGTTGCTTATGAGAGATGCATCTTCAAGCGCAAAGGCACTTTTTCTCTGGCCCAGGTTAGCTCTGGTACAATCAAGCAAAAGATTCACGATTATGGTAATGTTGACAAAAAGAAAATTTCTAAGGTTGTTGAAGTTCTGAAAGATAAGATCCCAATTGTTCTTGGTGGCGATCATTCTATTACTGCAGAGGTCTTAAAAAATTTCAAGGATGTCACGGTGATTTACTTTGATGCCCATCCAGATATTGTCTCTTCAATGCATGGTTACTATGGCTCAGTTCTTTCTGATGTTGAGGTTAATCTTGGTCGTTCAATTGAAATAGGAATTAGAGAACCAGAGATTGAAGAACTAAAAAATATTAAAAAACAAAGATTAGAAATAATTTATGCAGAAGAGTTTTATGAGAAAGGTTTGGAACATGTTTGGTCTAGAATAAAAAACAAAGTTAAAGGTAAGGTTTATGTCTCTATAGATTTGGATGTCTTTGATCCTGCGTTCGCTCCTGGTGTCTCCTGTCCTGTGCCTGGTGGAATTAATTTCAATCAAGCATTATTTTTATTAAAAAGAATTTTCAAAGATTTGAATGTTGTTGGCTTTGATGTAATGGAACTCAACCCAAGATATGATCAAGATGAAAGAACTGCTCACTTGGCTACTAAATTAATTTTAGAAATGATTGCTTCTTACAAAAAGAAAAATTAATGTATCATATCCGCTGCAATCCCAGATATAGACGCAGGCACACCCATAACTATAGTCATTTGTATTGCAATTAATGGCTCACTAAACCATTGTACTCTGTCTATTAAAGTTAAGAACACTGCACAAGTCAATATGATAACTAAATATGATAACAACACCCTCTTCATATACAACTTCTCTAGAGTT
>CAYYMN010000011.1:0-29764 GCA_964473075.1 Candidatus Woesearchaeota archaeon | reverse complement strand
GACGTGGGGGAATCTTTTGCATGTTAAATTAAGCTATAGATATTAGGACAGTGCCTGTTCAATATAAACTTTTCGTCGATAAAACCGGAAATCTTCCATATTGTTTTGTTGTTTTTCTTCAACTACTTGGTATAATTATCGAGAATAGAATTTTGAGCTTGGTTTGGAAGTTTGGATCGTCGTCAGGTAGTAACAAAAGGTATTGTATTTGTTCAGTCGCTTCGCTCCAAAGGCTTCAATCGCCAGCCAGGCTCTGAGTAGGCGCAAGTTTGTTATTTCCGGTAAAAGTGAAAAAAGAAAGGTTTTTAAGAGAGTTTTACTTCTGAAATTAGTATGAAAAAAGCTTTAGGATTGGTTGGATTACTTGCTTTGAGTTCGGGTGTGAATGCACAGGATACTGCTACAGAAGATACTAGTTATTTGAATTTGTCTGAAGCTGAAGTTCAAGCTGAGATTCTTAGAAGGGCTCAAAGATTTAGATATGAAGATTTTAAAAGATTAGAAGGAAATGAAGATTTTGATGGTGTTGTTATTGCTTCTTCTACTTGTCATCATAATACTGATGGAAGAAATAGAAGAGAAGAAATAGTTTTTTTGCGATTGATGGATAAATATAATGGAGCAAAAAGTTTTAATGGTGATCCTTTAGTGTTTGGATATTTTGATATTTGTGGAAGAAGTGGTTATGATTTATTAAATTTTGATGGTCTTTCTTTTGGAATGTATTTGGATGGAAAAAGAATTGATACATTACATGGGTTTCCTATTGATGATGATAATATAAATCCTCTTAAAAGAGATATGATTTATTGGATTGAATATAATCTTCAAAAGAAAAGAACTTTAGAAGACAGAGATAAGGATATTGTTCTTTTATTTAGAGGAACTCCTAACTGGGAAGAAGTTCCACGTTCTGTTCTTGAAAGATAAAGTTTTATATAGGATATAATCTTATTTGTTTGTTAGAAAAAAGATGGTGCAACTCAAGTTTATAGGTTTTTTATTTTTATTAATTATATTATTTTGTTCTTTGATTTCAGCTCCTACAAAAGAATCAAATTTAGAAACAGATGCTGGAACTGAACAAGAAGGAATACCTAAAGCAAGTACAGAAGCTCCTCCAGATGGATATAGTTGGAGTGCTGGTTCAGAAGCAACAGAAGATGAAGAAGCAGTGCCTCCCAGTTTTACAGTAAACAAAGATGCACCAATTACAAAATTTGAAGAAATTCCTGAGGGTACTGAAATTCATACAGAATATGGTGATTTTACAGGGGCTGATTTTAGTAATCTTGTTTTGGGAAATGGAGGAATCTATGAAGCAACCATCTCTGGTGTAGTTGCAGGCACAACAATGTATTTTCCCTCGACGTTTGATGATCAGATTTTCAAGTTCACAGCTGGTTCTGATGAATCTGCAATTAGGGTTGTGCAATTCGACAAGAATGGTTTTACTCAAGAAAGGATTTATTTTGATTTAGCTGAGGGGGATATCATAGATCAAGGTTCTTTATTTGGAGAGAACATTTATCATTATGAAGCTTATGATGATGGATCAATATACATTTACAATGAAGACCAAAGTTCAGAAATGAAACTTGGAGAGCAATCATATTCTGGAATTTATAATGAAAGCTTTGAAAATCCAACTGAAGATTCTATAATTACACAATTGACAGATCAAGGGTTTTATAACATAACTCTTAATTCGAATTCTGCCTATACTTATAACCTAGATTTTTTGAATCTAACACTGAACAATGATGATGAAAGAGAGATTACAATCTGCAAAAATTCAACTGATATTTGTGAGGTTTACAATACAGGAAATACTTTTATTTTGAACGGAGCAGACAAAAGTTTATTACAAGATGGTTACACAATCGTTGAATCATTTGATGAAAATAATGTTATCTTACTTAATTTTGGAGAAGAAACAATAACTCTTACAAATATTGAACCCACAGAAGAAATATTAGCAATAATTAGAATAGGTTACCATGAAATAACAGAAACCAAGGATACAATTTATTCCAAAATTCTAGACGAAGAATATCCATATCTTTTCACAACCTATGATTCGGATAAAGTCATTCCTGTATTAAATATTGAAAATAAAGTTTTGAAGTTTGAAGATTTAGCTAGAGTATTTAGTTTGCCAAACATGGAAGAAATGGAAAATAATTGCTTTAATTATGCTTATAATAAAATAATCAGTGAAACCGATGAAACAAAACCTGAATACTGCGCATAAAAGAGGACAAGCAACATTATTCATAGTTTTAGGAATAGTGTTAGTTGGAATAATAGGTATTTATTTATTTTTGAATGATGTAAATCCCTTAACAAGTTTAGGCACATCTGAGGAGCAAACTGAACAAATTGAAGATCTTAAAGAGTGTCTTTCGTATTATGGGAATCAAGGATTGAAATTAATAGAAGCACAAGGAGGATATATTATTGTTCCCGAGGAAAAAGTTGAAATTCAAAATAAAGAAATTGGATTTATCAATGATTTGACTTTAGAGTCAATTGAAAGTGAATTATCTTCTTATGTTGCTGAAAATATTCAAAGAAATTGTTTAACAGGGCAAGATAGATATGAGATTGAAGAACTTGAAGAGTTAAATGTTGAAGTTGAAATAGAAGATGGAGAAATTAATTTTAATGCAGAATGGCCAATGCAGTTTATTAATAAACAAGATTCTGGAATTAAGTTTAATGTAAATAACTTTGAATCAGATATTAATACAAATTTTAAAAGTTTATTTGAAGGAGCAAAATTATTTGCAGAGAATTCCGGTTTTGTTGATTATAATGAACTTTATGTTAATGGAAATGAATTGAATATTACTATTTTTTCTGAAGATCAAGCTGCTAATATTATAATCCTAAGTTCAAATGAGGAGTATCTTATAACTGCATATTCATTGGAAAGTAATATTGTGCAGGCTCCTGAAAAAGAATCATTTTTTGAAAGAATAATAAATTTTGTTTTGGGGTAATAGAAATATTAATAAATAATGTAAGTATTTAAAATAAAAAATGAAGATGAAAACAGAAGAAAATAGAGTTAAAGTTATCTTTTTTGATATTGGAGGAGTTCTCTATAAAGATATTGAAAAATATATGATGAGAGATATTGCGAAAGATTACAAACTTTCCTATACAAAAGTTATGAATATTCGAGGAAAATGGTGGAACTTGTTTGCAACTGGTAAGATCTCTGAAAAGGAATATTGGGAAGGGTTTTTGAAAGATGCAGGAATATATAAAGATTGGAAAAAGTTTAGAAAACTGCCTTATGACAAATATATTGTTTCCGTGAAAGGAATGATTCCTATTGTTTGTAAACTTCATAAAAAATATCGTCTGTTTATTATCTCAGACCATGCAAGAGAATGGTTTAGTTATGCATTTAAAAAGAGTCCATTTGCTCTTTATTTTGAAGGATTATTTCTTTCCTATGAACATCAAAGTCTTAAGGAAGAAAGAAAACTTTTTCAGAAGGCCATTAAAAGTGTCAAAGTCAAACCATCAGAGATATTATTTGTTGATAACTCCCAGAAAAATATTTTGATAGCCAAGAATTTAGGGATGCAAACAATACTTTTTAAGAGTGTAAAACAGTTTCAAAAAGAAATTACATAGCAAGGTTCACAAAAGATATTTAAATTAATTGGACTTAGGAAACAAAGATGAAAAAAGAGAAGATTGAACTATTAGAAGAAATTGGTGTTTGGGAAATTTTTGGGGTTGTGTTACTTTTGATTTTAGGAGTATTAATATTCAAATTTGTTGGAATTAATCTTTTGTTGTGGATAATTTTCTTGCTTGTTCTTGGAATAATGACTTTAGTGGTTACTATTTTTAGCTGTTATGAATACTTTATTTTAAAGAAGGAATTCAGGGATATTTATTTCAATAAGCATCCTAAATTAAGATTTTGGTTAGTGAGAATAATTACTTTGTTGATTATAATTTTATATATTTTAGTTTTAGTTGTTTTTAGAAAATAGTATTAAACCCTTTTAGTCAAAATTATTCCATTCTTGCATCTTGCTTTTTTAATTGAGTCGCCTGATGAAAATAGCTACAGATTAAATTGATGTTATGTTAGGTAGGATAATAGCTACTGCACAACAAAATATGGTTAATGAAAGAATTGGAAAATTTTTCTTTGTTGAGAATATATCTTTAGACAACAAAAGCACCAGCCAAAGACGCCTACTCAAGCCTCACTGGCGATTGAAGTGTTTGGAGCCAAAGGCGACTGAATTAAGAAAAAGCACAGACTAGATTAGTCGACACTAAACTCTAATCTCCATCTTATCCCCTTGAACAAGAATACTCCCCAGACCCTGCCCAACAAAATACGAACTCATCATAAGATACTTGTCCAAATTAGAAAGCCACCCTTTATCTTCTTCAAAGGTTTCAACATTCAATTTAATCCCAGTAAGATTCCTAGCATAATTTATAGCATCCTCTTTATCACCAATATAATCAATAAGCCCATTATCCACACAATCCATCCCAAAATAAAATATTCCAGTAGCCAAATCCTCAACTTCTTCAGCACTCATATTTCTTCCAGAGGCAACATCATCAACAAAAAAGTTATGCACTCCTTCCAATCTTTCCATGATTAATTCTTCTTCTTCCTCAGTCATTTCTCTGTAAGGTGAATTCATATCCTTATAATCCCCAGTAACCAACCTTCTATAAGTAACATTGTAATCATCCAACAAGCCATCATACTCCAAATAAGAAGCCATTACCCCAATGCTTCCAACATATGATAATTCATCCGCAAAAATTGCATCAGTTTGTGAAGCAACCCAATACGCACCAGAAGTTCCGGACTCAGTAATCACAGAAATTATTGGTTTCTCAACATCTTTCACTGCATCCACAACAACCTTTGATCCCATTACAGTCCCGCCTGGCGAATTAATTTCCAAAACAATCGCTTTCACTTTTGGATCCTCATTCGCACCCCTAATTTGTTCAACAATGCTCGCTCCAGAAATACTAGCCATAAAAAAACCTGTATTACCATTCAATGTAATCATTCCACTAATAGGTATAAGCGCAATTTTATCATCAGTAATAATATTTTCGTCTTCAAAGAATAAATAAGCCAAAGAATAACTTAAGCCCCAAATTACAAACAAAAAAAACAAGAGTTTAAAATATCTATTCATAATCCCCTCCTTCAACAACAATTGTGTGACTTAACTTTTCAAAAAATCTTTGATTACCCTTGCTCAAAAGCATATACAATACATCAAAAAATAATATTATCGAAGAGACTTTACTAAAATTCCTAATTATCGCTTGAGAAGCACTAAGTTCCTTCCCATTAATGCTTTCAACTTTTAATTTCATCAAAATCTTTCCAATGCTCTGTCCAAACATCCACTCCAAAAAACTCCAATAAAACAAAGTTAGAATTACAATAAACAAACTTGCCAGCCAAAAATCTGTATTCATTAATAGGTTCACAAACCCTGCAAAACTTTCTTCCATATCTGTAATCATCAAAGGAGATACAATAATTATTGAGATTAAGATATTATCAAATAAATAAGCAATAATCCTTTTCCACAAAGGCACAAACACAACTTTTTTCATAATTAATCAAATACAAAGAAATATATATAAACTTTTCTTAATCCATTTTTTTAACTTCTTCTAATTTAGAAAATTTATTACTTCTCATAAAACCTAGTTGTTACCGGAATTTTTTCTTACTTTAAAAAAATTAGATTGCATAATAGCAAAGTAAAATTAGTAGGTGGAACCTTATCTCCCTTTGTAACCAAATTTTTTATCGTATTCTTTATGATCAATTATGTCGAGTACAAAGTCAATAATCTCTACCTCATTTGATTGAATAGTGTAGATAAGTCGCCAATAGTTTGACAGTTCAATTCTCCAAAGATTAGTAACGCCATACTTTTTGATGTAATAGTCCGGCATTTGTCCTTTCTTTACTTAGTCGCCAACAAAGGGATTTTCTTTGAGCCAACCCTTAACTCGCTCTATTGATCTAAAAATTGATTGATGAACAGAAGATTCTACTCCTCGTTGCAGTTCATCGCCAACAATTTTATTTAACTCATTATATTCTTCGGTAGCCTCCGCTGATAAAACAACTCTTACATCTTTTCCTTTAAAGGTCATATTTCTGTCCCTCTGCTAATTGCTTCTCTAAGTTTTTGGCTGTCGTTATGTGTCCAAAGAACGCCCTTGTGTCCATCAAGAATTAATCCTCTTTGCTCCATGTAATCTAAAATAACATTTAAAGTTTGGTGCATGATTTGAGTGGGTAATTTTTCTTTTATTTCTTCTCTGGTTAGGGTTGTTTCTGCATCTTTCAATACTTTCTCTACCATAAGCATTGTTTTCAGGTTTGGATAATGGAGCACTTCTTGCATTGTTTCACCGATTATATTAACTTATACTACTTATTATATAAACTTATATATAAATGTTTCGTTACTTTAGGGACAGAATTAATCAATCAGACACTTTGAAGGTAATTACAATTGCTTTTTTCCCAATAAATCTCTTCTAAGAATCAGCTTAAGTTCCATTTCTATGAAGAGTTACATTTCTTAAACTTTATCAAACAGAAAATAACTTAAACCAAAATAAAATTACCACCAATATGCAACAATTTTACACAGAGTTATTCAAAGAAATTAAAAAAAACAAGATTAAAACTATTGATGCAGTCCTAAAACTAAGAAGAGAACTCTGTAGAAAATACAAACCAAATATTTTTCCTTCAATGATTGAAATATTAATGCATGCAAACAAACAACAATTCAAGCAACTAAAATTCTTAATCACAAAACCATCAAGAACCTTATCAGGAGTCACACCAATCGCAATCATGACCAAACCATATCCTTGTCCTCATGGAAAATGCATCATGTGCCCTGGCGGTCCAAACTCAATCTTCGGTAATGTCCCACAGAGTTATACTGGAACTGAACCATCAACCATGCGCAGTGCAAGAAACTTTTACGATCCTTATTTAACAGTCTTCAATCGCCTTGAACAATATTATTTATTGAACCAATCATTCGACAAAATAGAACTAATCATTCAAGGTGGTACATTTCCATCATATCCAAAAAAATACCAAGATGAATTCATTACTTACTCCTTGAAAGCACTAAATGATTTCGATTTCACATTAACTAAATTCAAAAAATTCTTCGAACTCCCCTCGGAATTAACTCCAGAAAGAACAAAAAGAATTCAACAAAAAATCCTCAAACTAAAAGGCAAATCAACCTTGGAAAAAGAAATCAAAAGAAACGAGAAAGCAAAAATAAGATGTGTTGGATTAACAATCGAGACACGCCCAGATTATGCACAATTAAAACATGCAAACATCATGCTCAAACAAGGATGCACACGAGTCGAGTTAGGAGTGCAAACCACAGACAACAAAGTCTTATCAATAATCAAAAGAGGACATTCAGTTGAGGACACAAAAAAATCATTCCAGATTCTCAAAGACTTGGGTTTCAAGATAAATGCTCATATTATGTTAGGTTTGCCAGAGGACAAAAATAATTTAATGTCTTTGTTCAATGATCAAGATTTCCGCCCAGATATGCTAAAGATTTATCCATGTATTGTAATGCCTGGCACCAAACTTGCAGATATATATAAACAAAACAAATACAAGCCATTGAACACAGAAGAAACTATAAAGATTTTAGCAGAATTTAAAACAAAAGTTCCAGAATATGTTAGAATCATGCGCATCCAGCGAGACATCCCCACAAAACATTCGCTTGCAGGCGTCGACAAAACTAATTTAAGACAAATCCTACAAAATTATATGACCTCAAGAAATATCCATTGTAATTGTATTCGATGTAATGAAATAAAATCCAAAATAACCAATCCAAAATTAAATATTCTCGAATACGAAGCTTCGAATGGCAAAGAATTTTTCATCTCATTAAAACAAAAGAACGAAATCATTGGCTTTTGCAGATTAAGATTCCCATCTCAAATTTTAAGAAAAGAAATAATCAAAGATTCAGCAATAATCAGAGAGCTTCATGTTTATGGTCAAGCAATAGGCTTAGAAAAATTAGGCAAGGTTCAACACAAAGGCTTCGGAAAAATTCTTCTCAAGAAAGCTGAAGAAATCTGCAAACAAAATTCTAAGACAAAGCTTTTGGTTATCTCTGGAATTGGTGCAAGGGAATATTATAAAAAATTAGGATACAAACAAGATGGTATTTATGTTTCTAAAATTCTATAATTTGCAACACCCAAATTGTAAACTCTAGTTCTGCCAATTAAAGCTTCACCTTCATCCTCATGAATATGCCCACAAAAAACAAATCTAGGTTTACTCTTTTTTACATAATCCAAAATCAATTTACTTCCAGCATGTTTCCCAATCCAATGTTTAGGTGCATATTGTGAAGTAACTTTATCTAAAATTCCATATGGTGGCTGATGACAAACTAAGATATCTAAAGCGCCAAAATTGTCTAAAATTCTCTTAAATGTTTTAACATCATGACAAGATCTTGTTACTAAATCCCCAGTGACTTTAAACTCTTTTACCCAACAAGGATCAATAAAATAGTTCAATCCCCCAATTCTTAAAGAACCAAACCTCATTATTCTATTATTTATTACTCTAACATTATTCATTGCACTTAAATCATCTGAAAGCAAAGGCAAGTCTAAACCAAATTTTCTAATTAACTTTCTCGTCGCAGGATTTGAACTTTCTACATTACCAAAAATAGTTGCAACTGGTGCTCTTTTAGCTAAATACTCCACCAATGCAATTGTAGAATCATAGGATTCCATAAAGGCCTCCTTTTCTTGAGCAGGAGTATACTCAACTTTAGGCTCTCCCATTTTCTCTCTCTCAACATTCTCAAAATACATCTTTCGCATCAAAGAAGCGCTTCCCAAATCCCCAGTTAACAAAATCAAATCAATATTATCAATAGGAATTTTCTTAATTTTCTCCAATTCTCCATGAGGATCTCCTATAGCAAGTATTTTCATATTACAAACAAAAAATCTATTCTATAAAAAGTTATCTCCTGAAACTTGAGTTTCTGAATTTCCTTTATAAACCCAAAATTTCACGATGATAAAAATCGAATAATTGGTAAAAATCCTTTATAACTTAAATAAATACCAAATGGGGTAAATATTGACTGAAGATTTTATCCTTTATAAGCAAAAATAAGAAACTTTACTCCTGAAAGCATAATAACAAGTTAAAATCCCAACAACTAAAAGCAAATTAATCCAGGTGAACACAGGCACTTCTTCAGTAATTTCTTCTGTAACAATATCTTCTTCAACACTAACCTCTTCACTTTCAATCGAAGAATCAACTTCTCCAACACTATCACTAGAACAACTCTTCTCAGTTACAGGCAAATAATCTTCAGAATAGCAAGCATCACTCACAGGGATAACTAAGCATAATGATAAATCCAAAGTAGAAACCCCATCTTCACACTCAGACCACTCAACATTCGAGCAATCCCAATCTTCAATACATTCTTCAGAACTTTCTTCACAAGCTCCATCAACACAACTCTCTCCCGAATCACAATCATCATCAGTCAGGCATCCACTCTCAGCAGAATACAAACTCAAATAATCTTCAGCATCAGAAATCGTAACACTCTCTCCAACACAATCTGCACTCTCACACACCAGCAAAGTATCCCCAAGCACAGCAGTCCCATTCAACACACTAATGAAATAATAATATTTGTCAGAATCATACACAGCATCCCAACTAACATAACTCACATCATATCCATCATAATTTTTCATTGTCCCAGTAGTATAACTTTCCACTAATTCATCAGTAACATACTCACCAGAATCATACACAGCAGAATACAAATAGAACTCCGAAGCCTCAGTCCCACAACTTCCATCCCCATAAGAAACCATATACACACTCTCTCCATCAACCGCAGAATTTATCACCCCAGCCCATTCCGAATCCGCCCAAACATTCGAGCTAATATCAGAAATCAAACACCCCCCTTCTACTGCTGCACAATCTTCATCAATCTCCCCATCACAATCATTATCAATATAATCACACTCCTCAACCCCCGCTGGCGAAACTAACAATGAATCATCATCACAATCTCCCAAGGATAAATCATCACATACTGAATTTGCAGCCTGCCCATAAATATCATAATATCCATTCCTATCATCCTGCCATAATACATATGAACCACTCACTACTGGTACAACCTGATTATACCCATCATCAGTAAGCAAATAATTTTCACCTGTTGCAAAATCATAATACCTAAGATCATAATCATTCTCATCATACTCCATCCACACGATTAGATTTTCAGAAACCCTTGGTAATTTTTCATCATAACTCTCAGTTGCAATTCCATAAACACCCCCGGAACTAAGATCATATCCATAAACATCCCAGCTTCCAGCAGCATCCGATTGCCAAACCACATAATTTTCATAAATTCCAATCCCATTCTGATCTCCATCACTCCCATCAACCAAACTGCTTGTCCCAGTGCTCAAACTATACACATAAACATCCTTTGTTCCACTAGCATCATCAACATAAGCAACATAATCCCCATAAATCCTCGGCGAATACTGATTTCCCTCCCCAGAAATAATCATACTTCCAGTCCCAGAATTCAAATCATACAAATAAACATCCCAGTCTCCTCCAAGATTATCCGCCCATACAATATAACTTGAATAAACATCAGGGCTTATTTGATGCGAAGTTGACGCACTAACCAAACTTGCACTCAAAGTATTTGCATCATAAACATAAATCTGCCAATAGCTTCCAACCAAAGCCTGCCATACAACATACGGATAATCCACCCTAGGATTCAAGCTGCTCTCAGCAACATTACTCAACAAAGAACTGCTCAATGAAACCAAATCATATCCATAAACCACAGAATCACTTACATACACAAAATAACTTTCATCTATATCCAGACTATTTTTATTATAAGAATCAACAATAATCTCTTCTTCATCCTCGCATCCCAAATCTTCTAAACTGCACCCTTCATCATAGTATCCATCTTCATCACTATCAACACAATCAGCAACAGCATATCCTACTTGCACTCTATCTCCACCCCACAAACTGACTCCTAATATCAATACTATAATCATAATCAACAAAACCCTGTCTGAAGTAATCACACTCTTTTTCATCCAAATAAAATATAGAATGGAGATTTATATAATTAACCCAAAAATTTCTTACTTGTGTTATCCCGAAAGGCTTATAAACTTAGATACCTAAATTAATTTTATGAGATTACTAAACCAAATAAGCAGAAGATATAAAAATACAAAATACGAAAAATTTTGGGTAGTTATTCCAAGCAGTATAATAACAAAGCTAAATTGGAAAAAAGGACAAGAACTTAAAACAGAAATAAAAGATAAAAAGTTAATAGTAAGCAAAAATGAAAAATAACATACCCTCTTTTGTAAAATGGGTTGGTGGAAAAAAACAACTCCTCAGCCAGTTTGAAAAGTTTTTCCCTAATCAGATTAATAGATATTTTGAACCCTTTGTTGGCGGTGGTGCGGTTGCATTTCATATTCTAAACAACTACAAACCAAAAGAAGTTTACTTGTTTGATATCAATGAAGAATTAATTAATTGTTATAATCAAATTAAAAATAATCCTTCTCAACTAATTTCAAAACTACAAGAACATAAAATTAAGCATAATGAAGAATATTTTTATCATGTTAGAAATCAAAATCCAAAACAACTAAATGAACTCGATAAAGCATCAAGATTTATTTATTTGAATAAAACATGTTTTAATGGATTATATAGAGTTAATTCTAAAGGTGGATTTAATGTTCCTATGGGCAAATACAAGAATCCTCTAATCTCCCCAAAAGATGATATCACACAAATTAATTCATTACTCCAAAAAACAAATATTAAATGTGCTTCATTCAAAGAAGTTCTAAAGTTTGCAAAGAAAGGAGATTTTGTTTATTTCGATCCGCCTTACTATCCATTAAAGAAAGGTGCTAGTTTTACAACATATACGAAAGACAACTTTTTAGAAAAAGAACAGATAGAACTTTCAGAAGTATTCAAAAAATTAGATAAGAAAGGCTGTAAGGTTATGCTTTCTAATAGTGATACAGAGTTAATTAAATCTCTTTACAAGGATTATAATGTTTCATTTGTGAAAGCTACTAGAATGATTAATTGTAATGGACAAAATAGAGGAAAAATAAACGAAGTTGTTATAACAAATTACTAATCTTTTTCAGGCTCAGGAATTCCTAAAATCTTAAAAGGTAAATTCTCAATAAAATAATCGCACCCAGCCAATTTAATGAATTCTTTTACATCTTTGTATTTTGTTTGATTAAACCAACTGCTCAAGATATAACAATATTCCACTTTAACTTCAGTTTCCATAACTAGTTTTTGATATTGTTGTCTTTTGTATTCGCAAGTTTGTAGTTTTTCATCAACAGAACCAGCACCTTGTTGAAACTTCATCTCGACTATAAAAAGTCTATTAGTTTGAATAACAAATAATGCTTGGTCTGGAAGTAATTGAGAGGAGAGGTATTTTGTCCAATCAATATTATATTTCTTTAAGAAAACTTTGTAAAAGCTGTGTTTCTTATAAATTTCAGCTACAAGTTTATTATTAAAATAAAGTTCATACCATTTGTCACTATCCCCCTTTTCTTCAACTCTGTAACCTTTTAGATTTTTAAAAGAATTAATTAAATCAACTCTACCTTCAAAATGCAATCCTGAAAGTGTATTAGCACCACCCAATCCACCCTCTTTCATAGACTATTTGAAAATTTTAAAACTTTATAAAACTAACTTCCTCTCCCAATCAAAAACCCAAACCCAAACATTAATAAAACATTACAATCATCAAAAATATGCAGGCTAGGTGGGTGGTTAGCCGTCACCTGTACCATAAATCGGCTATACGATGGACTGAAGTCTGAGTGCGGTGCGAATCTTTCAGCAGAGCCCTTTCATGGACTTTGAGGTTTCGTCCTGCATGGTTGATATTACTGCCAACCGAGTCAGACCAGGAATGGAGCAGCTCTAAACAATAGTACCGATGCTTGTAGGGTCGCGAAGCTGAGAAAATGTTAGGATCAACTCTTCTGGATATTTACAACTAACTCGGATGGCCTGCAATAATATTTCTAAAAAAAATTAAAAAGAACTCATAGTCAACAGAGTCAATCTAGTTTCAGTAGGCTTGATTTTGGAATCCATTGCAACTAAAGTCTTCACTCCGGTTCTTTCAGCACTAATAACCAAATCCTTTCCAATGCTTCCATCAAACACAATGGCACTTACACCTTTGATTCCTCTCAGTGTATCTAACAATTCTGTTGAAGGCACTTTTCCAAGCACTGCCAAGTTCTCATCCAAAACATACGCCCCTCGTGTTCCAACTAAATCATCCAGCAAATGTTTGAACTTCTTCTTCTGCTCTTCTGTTATTCCATTTCTCACAATAGCCCTTGGTGCTTCAGGCACTGGAACATTCACACGCACTGGTGCTCTCACAGGCGATCTAATATCCCTGTTTTCGATTCTTCGTATCTGCCCATTCTTGGTTGGTTGCACATCCTTCAAATCCAACTTTGCCTGTTCCGCAGTAATCCTGCCTCTTAGTGCTTTATGAATTTCTTTCTTGGTCAATTCCTCAACTTCTTTTCCATCAGGCGCCTTTACTACAAAATCAATCTCAGCAACTTCCATGACCTCTTTTGTAATCAGATCTCCGCCCCTGTCTCCATCAACAAATAAGGTTACAACCTTGGCAGCACACAATGGAATGATAGATTCTGGCACAGAAGTTCCATTTATTGCAATGGCATTTTTGAAGCCACACTTAAGCAACGCCAAAACATCCGCCCTTCCTTCAACTAATATAATCTCTTCAGACTCATCAATTGCAGGACCTGCAGGTAATCTTTCTTTTCCATACTCGGCTACTTCCATCATCCTGACTGACTGTGCAACTTCCTCAGTTATTTCTTGCGAATCAGGCAACACATTATCAGTGAACGATTTCAACAACTCTTTTGCCCTAGTGATAATAAAAAGTCTTTTAGAAATCCTTACATCTTCCAACTTAATAACTTTGACTTTTGCATTACATGGCCCTATCCTTTGAATAGTTTCCATTGCCGCGGCTACAACAGCAGTCTCAGTCTTGTCCAAACTGGATGGAATAATAATCACTCCCTCAGTCTTTCCAACCTTGATGTCTGTATTGACTTCTATCCTTCCAATCCTTCCAGACTTCTGCAATTCTCTTAATTCCAAATCAGATCCTAATAGACCTTCAGTTTGCCCAAAAACAGCACCAATGATATCTGGTCTGTCCACAGTACCTTCAATTTGAATACTTGTGTGAATGATATATTTTGCCGACACCGGACTTATTTTTCCCATTTTTTTCCTCCAAACAAACAAGAATTACTTTAACCTAACTAACCCTTTTTCCTGGCAAATGCCAAATCTACATACTAATATTTTTAATTATTTTGAAAGTTAAGTATGATCTTGCTTTGTTTCTTATATTATGATATTGCCCGCAACACTAACCCCCAAGCTCATTGCTTGAAGTTTCTTCGTCCGCTCCATTGAGTATTCTCGTGGCGGGCTATACTTTGAAAGTTAATCCTTGTTTATATAACTATCTCTTTGGCTCAATAAGGTTCCATATAGGCTTAAAAGGAGAGTTTTCTAACCAAAGAATATATCCTTTTCGTTTAATTTCATCATACATCTGTTCGAGCATTAAATCCCCTTTAGAACATAAACCAGCTTTTACATTAAATGGGCTTGCAGGGATTTGAACCCTGATAAATAGGTCCGAAGCCTATCACACTATCCAAGTTATGTTACAAGCCCTAATTTTTTGAACATTTTAAAGAATATTAATCTTTGGTTTTAAAAAAAATTTGTTATTCCGCTGGTGCCAGATTGACATATTGGTTCTACAAGTCTAGGTATCTGTTGACGACCAGCCTGTTCTGTTTGAGTTAAATTCAAAAAATACTCTCCATATTCATACCCAAATATTTCTTTTAATAATAATCTAGTTGCAAGTCGATATTCTGGATCGATAGCTCTATTTCTATTAAATAATTCTTTGCCTAAAAATACCTCTGCAAAAGTAATTCCTAAAGCATATTCATCTCTAAAGTCATTAGTTAATGGTAGATATCCTGGAGTACAAATTACCCTTCTGTTATTCCAATCATTTTCAGCTTCATTATATGTTGCACAACTGGAGAAATCAATAAAAACTCCCTTTCCTTCATTGTCAATAATATTCCCTGGTTTGACATCACCATGAATCATTCCTTTTTGATGAATCTCAGCTAAAATATTTTCAAGGCCAATAAAAAATTGTAATGCTTCAGCTGGAGCACTTCTTTCTAATAAACTATTTTTCCTTAAATTGAATCCCTCATAATATTTAAAAGGACCAATTAGTCCTATAACATCAGAATAAAAATTGGGAACAGAAGTCAAGGTCTCCTGAATTCCTTCAATTCCTCTTAATGCAATTTGGTTCTTTAAACCCCTTAAAACAATCTGGCTTAAGAAATCATCTAATATTTCTCCATCTTTGGTTGTATATTTCAATACTCCTTCTATGCCCTCAACTTCAAAAATTGCTACCTTATAATCCATATGTAAAAATCTTTTTAGTCTATGGTCAATTATAAATCTTTTAAGACTTCGATTCTCTTCAAGAAAATATTTCCTAAATGGTATCATTTCAAGAATAAACTCTTGTTTCTCGTTCATTTTAATATTATTTTGAAAACTATTTATAAATTTGAGGTTTAAGATTTAATCAACTTTACAATTTACCCCATAATATTGGTGATGAGTTATATCAACATTCCAATCTCTTTCACAGGAACCATTCAACCAAAAAGCTTCTGTTCCATGCCAAACTTCTCTTCCTGTTTTTCCTAATTTTTTAGTTTTATAATACAAAGCCTCATCAGTTGGATCTTCAACCTCTTTAGACAAAACCCTAACCAAAGCATTATATGCCACATCTAAATATTCTTGATTAAGTCCTTCATGCATCAAAGTTAATCTTCCTTGTTCATCTCTAAAAGTTTTAGAATCAAAATAAGTTTTTCTATCTTTTAAACAACTAAAAGCATGATTAAACTTTGCATAAGTAATCAAACTTCCATTACTCCCTTTCCTATGAAATTTATTTGAATTATTTTTAGTATCTAATTCATATCTATTCAATAAAACAAAAGCTATTGCTTCATTACTTTTTTGTATTTCACCTTCATCAAATCCTTTCCTAAGTTCATTAACAAATGCCCCATCCTCAAAATAAATCATTCTTGTTAAGAAAATTAATTCTTCACCAGTTAATCTATATCCAGGATCAATTTGATTCAACACTTGCGCATCATTTTCAAAATTAGAATCTTCTTTAGGTGCTTCTACTTTCTCTTCCAAAGAACAACCTTCAGAAGCTTCATCGCTATCAACACATCTAGCAACATTCCCTAGTCCTAATACTCCTAATACTCCTAATAATCCTAATGATGCAATAGTCAATTTTCTATTCATTTTGGATGCACCCCATTATTCCATGCACAATCATAACTATCAAACTGAGAAAATTTATCAAATTCATACAAGAAACCTTCCTCAGAAATCCATCTAATATTTTTAGATTTAGCTCTACCCCAAACACCATCATCGCCCATAACTCTATCTGCTTTTGCTTCTTTATCTTCAATCATAACAACAACAACATAAGGATGAACATCATCTTCACCTAAGAATCTTGCTTCAATTACTCCACCATTTCCATTAACACCATAAATAAATCCAGTTTTTCCATAGACTTCATCAACAAAGGCTCCTTTTTTTTCAAGAGATCTTTTTTTAATAGGAATACAAGTTTCATCAACTAACCTATCTTTATGCTTCTTACAATCTAAGGCTAATATTCTTTTCATCTCATCAGAACCATTCAATCTTCCTATGTAAATATTCTCTAGCAAATCTCCTAAATCTCTCGCAGAAGTTTTGTTATTCAAAGTCCTACCTCCTTTAGGGATTAATTCAACATTAGTTTCACTCAAACCTTGTTCTCTCACAAAATTATTAATATAATCCAAACCAATTCTATTAATCATTCTATTAGTAGCAACATTATCACTCTCACAAATCATTCTTTCCATATCTCTTTTAATTTCATTAGTATAAGTTAATCTTCCTTCATGAATCATTTCAAATCCAGCAACCAATACAGCAAGCTTCAAGGTTGACGCTCCCATTTGCTGACGATCTGCATTCATTTCCACAAATACTTCATCAGTCTTCAAATCTTTCATATAAATAGCAAAATCTTCAATACCTTTAGCCCTTACTAAACCTCTTTCTCTTAATCCATTAACATAAGTTTGAATTCTACCTTCTAACTCAGCATCACCTTCAGGATTAGAATCAATATATTCTTGAACTATTTCTTTCTCAGAATCAGAAACACAACCAATAATCTCTCTTCCATTCGCAACCATCAATGCACTTAACCCAGCTAAACCAATTGCTCTGGCTCTATTTGTAATTCTACCATCAGAACTCCTTCCAAATAACAGCCGAGTAAAATTACCAATTCCTCTAGTAGCAATAGGATAAACAACATCAACATCAAAAAGTCCTAAACAAGTATAAAATAAACCATTACCAATTAAATCAGGAACATTAACAGCATCAATCCCAGAATCAGCAACAACAGCTACACCAGCATTTGCTAAACCATAAGATAAGATAGCTTTTACTCCTCTTCTAATCTTCTTAAAATTGACCATTTTCTTTGATTATTACCTACAAAACACCTATATAAGGCTTTCCATTTAATAATTACTATTAAAAGACAACAAAACCCATTTAATTACATACAACAACCCATCTAAAAATGAACAAAGAAGACATGATTTTAATGATTAATGATGCTATTCTAAACTTCAAAAAAACAATAAATCAACCTATAGTTATGTTCATAGAAAAAGAAAGGTTCTCCAAACTCCTAGATTTAATGGAACTAAAAAAACACCTTAATCTAACACCTTGCTTCGTCGTTGAAACCAAAGGTGGAAACATAATCTATTTTTGTGAAGAAATAATTAATAATTTGATAAAAGACTTTTCTAAAGACAAACAAAAACTATTCTTAGAAGGAATAACAGTTCATGAACTCTTTCATATTTGGAACAAACTACCAGCCGCAGATGCAGAGGATGCAATAGCCTCAGAATTAGTAGTCCATCAAGAAATACGAAAACTCTACCCAAAAGAGAACAAAATCATAGAAGAACTCGAACAAAAACTTAATAAATTCTCTAAAAATCCATAATCACATGTCAGAGAACTTAGGAATCACAGTAAAGAAAGATGAAGATTTCTCAGAATGGTATACTCAAGTAATACAAAAAGCAGAATTAGGAGATTTAAGATATAATGTCAAAGGATTCATAGTCTTTCAACCATGGTCTGTACTAAGCATGGAAAAAATGTACAAATACATGGAAAAAACATTACAAAAAAAAGGTCATAAACCTTATTGGTATCCAACATTGATTCCTGAAAAGAATTTTAAAATGGAATCTGAGCATATTAAAGGATTCACTCCAGAAGTTTTTTGGGTAACAAGTCATGGAGATAATGAACCTATTGAAGAAAAACTAGCACTTAGACCAACTTCAGAAACTGCATTCTATCAAATGTTTGCACTTTGGATTAGATCATATAATGATTTACCATTCAAAACTTATCAAAGAGCACAAGTTTTCAGATACGAAACTAAAGCAACAAGACCATTCTTAAGATCTAGAGAATTTCATTGGATTGAAGCACACTGCGCACATGCAACAAAAGAAGATGCAATGAAACAAGTTTACGAAGATATGGAAACAACAAAAGAAGTTTTGCATGATATTTACGGATTACCATTTATATTTTTTGAAAGACCAGAATGGGATAAATTTCCAGGTGCAGAAAGAACTTTTGCAGCAGATGTATTAAATCCAGATGGTAAAGTAATCCAACAACCTTCAACACATTTGCTCAAACAAAGTTTTCCAAAAGCATTTAATGTTAAATACAAAGACAAAGATGGAATAGACAAGTACACATGGATTACATGTTATGGTCCAGCAATATCAAGAATCTTCGCAAGTGTTGTAATTGTTCATGGCGACGATAAAGGATTAAGATTCCCTTGGAAAATTGCACCAGTGGAAATAGTAATCACAATAATAAAACCAAATGAAAAATTAATCAAAGAAGCAAACAAAATCAAAGAACAATTAGAAAAAAAAGACTATTCTGTTGAAATAGATTCCAGTGAAAAAAATCCTGGAGAAAAATTTTATTATTGGGAAATGAAAGGAGTACCAGTTAGAATCGAACTTGGAGAAAAAGAACTTCAAGAGAAAAAATTAGTTTTATTCAGAAGGGATATAGGAAAAAAAGAAAAAATAGAATCAGCAGATTTAATCAAAGCTATAACAGAGATTGCTAAAGATTACGATAAAAATTTAATTGAACAAGCAGATAAATTATTCAATAATGCAATAATTTCAGCAAACGATAAAAAATCTATCAAAGCTGGAATAGATTCTGGAAAAATTGTAAAAAGTGAATTTTGTTCAGTAAACAATGAAGGTAAAGATTGTGCTGAATGGGTTGAAAAAGAAATTCAAGCCTATGTGAAAGGAACAAAATTAGACGAAACCGAAAAACCAAAAGGAAATTGTCCAATATGTGGTAAAAAAGCAAATCATATTGTTTATATAGCTAAATCTTATTAGAAAAATAAAAAGCTCTAGGTTTTCCATTTTTATAAGCCCAATATTTTGCTTTTCTTATAGGCAAATGAGTAATTTTTGCAATTTTATAAGCAGAAAAACCTTGTTCTCTTAATTTCAAAACTTGAGGATATAGTTCTAAATCTTTAAGTTCAGTTATAGAATTCTTCTTAATATTTTCAGAATTAATTTTAGTAATAAAACATCTTTTTGAATTATGCAAAAAATTAATTTTAGAAATAAATTTATCTAAATTAATAGAATTACTATGTATATAAAAACAAAGTTCCTGCATTGTTGAAGAATCTCTATTTCTAAAATAAATCCTATCTTTCTTAACCAAAGAAGTTGTAATTCCAAATTGAAATAGTAAATTTCTAATTTGATTCATGTATTTAATACCATCATCAACTAAATCAATTCTTTTTGATTGAGAAAAAGTTAAATGAGTATAAGAATTATCTCTAACTTCAGATAAGCAACTTAATTCACTATCAAAAAGCCCTTGTAAAAACTTAATTTTAATCTTTTCATTTTTAAAATTAATAATCCAATTAGGGACTTCAAAAGAAGAAATTGTTTTATCCCCGGAAATCGCACCAAAACAAAAAAGTAAACGAGAAAAGATTCGGTCATGAACAGCCATTTTAGCATTATCAATTTTATAATTATAAACAACAGGATTAACATTAAATAAATCAAATAATTTTTTCATTTTAATAAGATCATTATAAACACCATAAAACCAAGTATTACAAAAATTACGAGAAATATTCCCATCACCAAGATTATATCCAACAAGATAAGATAAAGTTAATAATTCATCCTCAAAAAAATCTATTGAATATCTTTCTTCAAATTCTTCTAAAATACGAACTGCATAAGGAATTCTATAATGATTTTTCCAAGCAGAAATACAATCTAAAGAAATATTCCATTTTTCATGAATTTCCTTATTGGAAAAACCTTGACTTAATAAGAAAAAAGTTAGATAATAATCATTAATGGAACATAATTGTTTTTTTGTAAAAGAGTTCCAAATATTTCTAACTTCAAAAGATTCTACTCTATTCCCATTATCAATATTAGAAATCATAATTAGAAACAAAGGAAATTAGTTTAAAAAGCCTGCGCGGGGTCATGTCCGCTGTCCGGGGCTCTTAAGATTAATTAGAAACCTTTATAAAATTCTCAACCTAATGAATTCTGAATGGTTTTAGAATCAATCATTGGAATAAAAGAGGCAGAAAAAACACCGAGATATGTTTTCCTCCTTGGTTTATTATACGCTTCAATAGCAATATTCATTAGTCTTTGGATTTTCAAAACCGAAGCTTCATTGGTCATGGTTTTTTTTATGGTCTTCGCATCACTGCCATTAATTTATAAGACATTAAAATTCGAAGCAAAAAAAGATTATTACGAAAAATATGATGAAGTCTCACCAAAAACACACTTAGACGCACTAAAAATATTCATGTATTTATTTTTGGGATTCACTATTGCAATGGCTTTATGGTATGTGTTCTTACCTTCAGATTTATCATCAGAGATTTTTGCTTCACAAATCACAACAATAAAATCTATCAATGGCGGCTCTTCAACAGGAGATATTACACATTGGAGTTTCCTATCTTCTATAATTCTTAACAACCTAAAAGTCCTGACTCTTTGTATGATTTTCTCATTCTTTTTTGGGACTGGCGCATTATTCATCCTAAGCTGGAATGCCTCAGTTATCAGCACAGCAATAGGAAATTTGGTAAGAACAAACATTGCAGAGTATGCCTCATCTTTTGGTCTAATAAAAGCAGGAATATACTTCCAAGTATTCTCACTTGCAATAATGAGGTATATGACTCATGGTTTATTTGAAATACTAGCCTACTTTGTTGGCGGTTTGGCAGGGGGTTTGATTTCCATTGCAATGATCAATCACCATTTTCAAGGCGAACACTTCAAAACCATTATGAAAGATTCAGTTGATTTAGTAATACTTTCAATAATCTTAATTCTGATCGCGGGTCTGATTGAAGTCTTCATTACTCCAGTAATCTTTTAGATTTTTCATTCGGAAAGAATATAAAACTATTTACTCAAGAAAACCTCATGTGCGGGATTGTAGGATATTTTGGTGAGAAAAATGGAGTTCCAATAATTCTTCAAGGTCTAAAAAGATTAGAGTACCGCGGCTACGATTCTGCGGGCTTAGCCATTCTCAAAGAAAATAGTTTGGACCTGGTGAAAACCAAAGGCAAGGTTTCTGAACTTGTTGCACTTGCAAATGGCAGAGAAGGAAAGATAGTTATAGGCCACACAAGATGGAGCACGCATGGAGAGCCGAATTACATAAATGCACACCCTCATCTTTCAATGGATCAATCAATTGCAATTGTCCATAATGGAATCATCGAGAATCACAGCGAACTAAAAAAAGAGCTAACTGAAAAACATAATTTTAAATTTCTTTCCGAAACAGACTCAGAAATAATTGCCCAATTAATCCAATTCTTCTATCAAGGAGACTTTGAAGAAGCCTTCAGAAAAATGCTCACAAAAATAGAAGGGGCATTCGGCATCGTTGCTCTTCATAAAAATCATCAGCAAATAATCTGTGCAAGAAAAGGATCTCCATTAGTCCTCGGTGTAAACCCCAATGAAATATTCATAGGCAGTGATCCAACACCATTCCTAGAATACACAAAAGATGTAATTTATTTGAATGAAAAACAAATGGCAATCATTGACAAGAATGGCTACAAAATAAAAGATTTCAATGGCTTCAATATTGATGTAGAGATAGAAACAGTACCATATGGAATAGAAGCAATACAAAAGCAAGGCTTCGAGCATTTCATGCTGAAAGAAATCTATGAACAACCAGACACTATTTTAAACTGTTTTCGAGGAAAAATAAACCATATAGAAAATATTTCCATCAAAGACAACAACCCGAATAGGATAGTTCTAATTGCATGCGGCACTAGCTTCTACGCAGCTTTGGTTGGAAAATATTTGATTGAAAAAACTACACACATTCCAGTAATAGTAGAGCAAGCTTCTGAATTTAGATACAGGCAGCCAATGATTTTCACTTCAGATTTAATTATTGCATTATCACAATCAGGCGAAACAGCAGACACATTAGAAGCAATCAGGCTCTGCAAAAAACTCCACTGCAATGTTGCAGGCATAGTCAATGTCACAGGCTCATCCATTGCAAAAGAATGTAACCAAGGGATTTACTTGCATGCAGGCCCAGAGATAGGCGTTGCATCCACAAAAGCATTCACTTCTCAAATAGTCGCCCTCAACTTACTAAATATTTTCCTAAACAAGAATCCTTATTACAGATTGGAAATAACAGAGGAACTAAAACAACTCCCAGAAAAAGTAAAAGAATTCTTAAAAGAACAAAAAATTTCTTCCATTGCAGAAGAATTCAAGGATTCAAAATATTTCCTCTTCTTAGGGAGAGACATTAATTATCCTGTAGCATTGGAAGGAGCGCTAAAACTCAAAGAAATTTCTTACAATCCAGCAGAGGGTCATCCTGCAGGAGAGATGAAACATGGTCCCATCGCACTCATAGACGAAAATACTCCAGTCATTGTAATCCTAACTAAAGATAATGTTTATGACAAAGTAATTTCAAACATGCATGAAGTCAAAGCCAGAAAAGGCAAAATCATCTGCATCTGTGATGAAATCAATGAAGAAATAAGAAAATTAAGTTCGCATATCATCCAAGTCCCAAAAACTAGATGGGAATTTTCTCCTATCATGAATGCTATCCCGATCCAACTTCTTGCTTATTATATAGCTAAATTCAACAATAGAGAAATTGACCAACCTAGAAACTTAGCAAAAGCGGTCAGTGTAGAGTAAAGCTTAAATATGAAACTATTACAAAAAATATATGATTAAAAAAGTATTAATCCGCAATGAGAACAAATATTACTGGAGCCAAGGAGACCTGCATACTAAAGATGGTGTTCTAAAAGAATTAGACTTAAAGGAATCTCAATCAACAATAAAATCACATACCAACAAAGAATTCCAAATATTTGATGCAAATTTTATTGACAACTTTGCAAAAATTAAGAGAGGTCCAGCAACTTTAACTCTCAAAGATTTAGGATATATTATCATCAACTCTTCAGTAGATTCAAATTCAGTCGTCGTAGACGCAGGCTCAGGCTGTGGGTTATTAGCAGCAGTCATGGGCAAGTTTGCAAAAAAAGTTTATTCCTATGAAATCAAACCTGAGCACTTAAAGATTGCCAAACAAAACATTGAATTTCTGGAATTAAAAAATGTTGAAATCAAAGAAGGAGATATTTATAAAAATATTGAGGAAAAAAATATTGACATCCTCACATTAGATTTAGCAGAGCCATGGCGAGTTAATTTTGATTGCGTAAAAAATGGCGGGACAATAATTATTTATCTCCCAACAATCACTCAAGTCTCAACATTCTGTTCTCAAAGCAAGGATCACATAGAAAAAGTTGTTGAACTTCTAGAAAGAGAATGGTATGTTGAAAACGAAAAAGTTCGCCCAAAATCACAAATGATAGGACACACAGCATTCTTGATCATTGTAAGAAAACTTTAAGCATCTTTATAGTAACCATCAAAAAAACCATAAACCTAAATTTAACCAAAACAATTAAAAACTAAAAAAATATTCTAAAAATATGACATACATAGCAGACACTTCAGTAATAATTGAAAGACTAATTTCTAAATTAATCAAAGAAAACAAAATCAAAGGTTCTATTCTAATCCCAAGAGCAGCACTTGCAGAATTGGAAAACCAAGCGAACACTGGAAGGGATTCAGGATTAATAGGCCTGGAAGAAATTCAAGAGCTGCAACAACTATCAAAACAAAACAAAATCCAATTAAAATTCATCGGCGAACGCCCAAATATTTATCAAATCAAAGAAGCCAAAAGAGGTGGAGAGATTGATTCATATATCAATGATTTAGCCGCCCAGGAATCAGCAATTCTCATTACAGCAGACAAAGTTCAAGCAGAATCTGCAAAAGCCTTAGACATCGAAGTCATGTTCATAGAAAAAAAGATTCAAGAAAGAATAGAACTAGAAACATTCTTCGACGAAAAAACAATGTCTGTGCATTTGAAAGAAGGAACTTATCCAGTTGCAAAAAAAGGCAAACCTGGAGACTGGAACCTGATCAGAATCTCAGAAGAAATCCTCACACAGGATAGAATCGAAAGGATCGCCAAAGAAATAATAGAAAAAGCGCGCATTGATCCAGAAGCATTCATAGAGATCTCAAGACAATCGAGCACAATAGTCCAATATCATGATTACCGAATTGTTATAGTAAAAAAACCTGTTGCAGATGGCTGGGAGATCACAGCAGTGAAACCAATAATAAAATTGGACATTAATCAATATAATATCCCAGAAAAAATCAAAGAAAGGCTTGAACAAAAATCTTCAGGAGTCATAATTTCAGGGCAAACAGGATCAGGAAAATGTTTAAGTTTAGATACCCCAGTATATTCAAATGAACTAGGAAAAATTTATCTAAAAGATTTATTGAAAAAAAGTGAATTTAATAATACTATTAACTACTTTAACCCTAAAGAGAATATTACATTACTTTCATTAGGAAAAAATGGAAAAATTACTAACTCCAAAATAAAAGGTATTAAAATAAGAAAAGAAAATAAACTTTTTAATCTTAAATCAAGAAGTGGAAAAGAAATTAAAATCACAGAAGAACATCCATTTTTAATTTATCGAAAAGAAGAAGGTTTGAAATGGTTACCATTAAAAGAAATCATCCTAGGAGATTTAATTGCTACACCTGAGAAAATAGAAATAAAAGAAAATAATATTACCTTTGATTTATTTAATAAAATGTGTCCATTCACAACCTATGCCTATTATGAATTTAAAAAAAAAATTCCAATATACATGTTGTACAATTTTCAACAACCCCAAAGAAAAATATCTGAATATTTATTTAACCACAAAATTAATGAATTTTATAGAAAAGAATTAAAAGCATTCAGCAGAGGTCAACTCGAAAGAGGATTAAATAGTTTAATTAAAGATGGACACTTAATTAAAAAAAAGAAAAATAATTTTTTACTAAAACATCATAAAATCTATGTAGATAAATTATGGGTATCATTTTTAGATTTAAACTCATTTAAGATAAATAAAGAGAAAATAATATTACTAAAATCTATTGGAAAAAACTCTAAAGAATCATTACAAATTAACCCAATATGGGAAAGCAGTAACGATTTAATGAAAATACTTGCTTATCTAAATTCAGAAGGAATAACCAAATTTGGAATTAGCAACACTTCTAGAATCATATTAAGTGATTTCTTTGAAGCCATGAAAAATATTTTTGGAATTCCAAGGAATCAATTCAAAGTAAATCATGATTCATATTATATTGATAATTCTGGAATCCTACGAGAATTCTTTAAAAAACTTTTAAACTATGATTTTACTCTCAAAAGAAAATCTTCCAAAATAAAATTACCTGAATTTTTTATGAATCTTCCAAAAGAACAAAAAACAACATATTTAAGAGCATATTTTGACGCCGAAGGATATATTAGCAAAAAAGAGATTGAATTAACTTCAGCAAGTAAAATCAAAATTCAACAACTTAACAATTTATTACTCACTTTAGGTATTCATTCTAGAATTTCTTCAAAATTAGCAAAAGCTACAAATTCGCCACATCCAATATTAAGAGAATATTATACTCTAAGAATTTCAGGTTCAGATAACCTAAGAATTTTTAAAGAAGAGATAAATTTTAATTTGGATTACAAATCAAATGCTTTATCTTTAGCAATTAAAGACAAGGCTATTTGTAATGTAGGAGCCATACCTATACAAAAAATACTTAAGGAATTGAAAAAAAAGTTAGAGATTAATTACCAATTCAACTATAATAAACATTCAAAGAAACAAATAAAAAAGCTATACCCAACATTACAAGAATTTTATGAAAAGAAAATAGTAAATATCAATTCTGCATACAAAATGATTCATAAACTAAACTATCTTGGAGATTGGAAAACTCATATGTCTCTATTTAAAAATACATTCGAACAAGAAATGAAGAAGAATAAAAGAAACTTTTATATCAAGTATCATTTTGATGGTCAGTGTCTAAATAACTGGCTAAATTTAAAGCAAGAACCATTTATTTCAACAATGATAAAAATGGCAAGCACAAATCTTTGTTTTAATTTAGAACCTTATTCAAACCTAGATAGTTTTAACACTAATTTAAAAGAATGTTATAAAAATTTTGATATAACTCAGAAAGATATTGCAGAAGAATCCCACAGAAAATATGGTTCAATTGGACATAATTATAAAGATTGCCTAACAGCAAAAGTTAGTTACTTTAATTCTGTAGCAAAAGTATTAGCCAAAAAAATAAACAATCTGAAAGTTGCAGAAGTATATTTAGAAGATTTAAAACTCCTTATGGCTTCAGAAATATTCTGGGATGAAGTAGATTCAATAGAACCTTTCAAAGGAGAAGAAGTTTTCGATATTGAATTAGAAAATAATCACAATTTTATAGCAGGAGAAATGCCTTTCATTGTTCATAATTCAACATTCGCTCAAGCGCTAGCAGAAGAATATGCAAAGAACAACAAAATCACAAAAACAATCGAATCCCCAAGAGACTTAATTCTCAGTCCAGCAATCACCCAATACTCCAAGAACTTCGGTTCCTCAGAAGAGATTCATGATATCCTTTTTCTCTCAAGACCAGACAATGTAATCTTTGATGAAATGCGCGATACTCCTGACTTCAAACTCTTCACTGATATTCGCCTTGGCGGTTCTTCAGTCATTGGTGTTTTGCATGCAGCTACTCCTATCGACGCAGTCCAAAGATTCATTAGCAGACTGGATGTGGGCATTATTCCCTCGGTATTGGACACAATAATATTCATTGACAAAGGTTCAATCTCCCAAGTATTAACAGTAAAAATGACAGTCAAAGTCCCTTCGGGAATGATCGAGGCAGACTTGGCAAGACCTGTAATAGAAGTCAAGGATTTACTCACAGAAAAATTAATGTTTGAAATATACTCTTATGGAGAGCAAACTGTTGTCATCCCGATAAGCAAAAACACCTCTTCAAATCCAACTTCAGAGCTCGCAAAGAAACAAATAGAAAAAGAATTCCAAAAATATTCAGATAACTTTGAAGTGGAAATAATAAGCCCACACAAAGTCAAGATTTATGTTCCTGATAGTGATAGAGCAAGGATCATCGGCACAAAAGGTGCAAATATTATGAAAATTGAAAAAGAACTAGGCATAGGAATAGATTTGGAAACTCTTGGGACTAATACTCACGAAGAAAAGAAACGCCTTGGTTATCATGTTACGGAACGGGGCAATAGTATAATCCTAAAGATAGACTCACCAGGAAGAATGATTGATGTCTATATAGAGGATGATTTCTTGTTCACTTCAACTTCAGGAAAGAAAGGCGAAATTAAACTCAATAAGAAAAGTGACATTGGCAGAAAATTAAGAAATGCTATGGATTCAAATAGAAAAATTTACATCAAAGGTTAACCAAAGTTTCAGTATCGTACTGCATCGCATTCAACAGGTTACACGAATTCATGCAAAAACACTTCCCTCTTAACTTCTCTTTCATCTTAACAACCTCCTCTGAATTCCAAAGCTTCGCAAAATCAAAATCATACTCCTTCAAATTAACAAAAGCTAAGACAGGCTCGCAAATGCTAACATCCCCATTGGAAAAAATTATTGCATCCCTCCACCCAGCCAAACATTCGATACTTTTTTTACCTTTCAAGACATTAATGCTATGCTCTATCTTCTTTTTCTCAATCTTCGCTGCAATCGTCCCATCATCAACTATCTCCAACAACTCTCCTAATTGATCCATGGATGGCGCTTCATAATTCTCGTCTCGTATATCAAAGTCCGCAAGATTTTCCTTTGCCACCCCACACACAGAACTAACCTTTCTAAGGATATTAAACTTCATATTCACCTTCAATTCATTGTTCACGAATGCCTTCAAATCTCTAATTTGATTGAAATTCTTCCTCATTACAACTGTCGCCACAGAGACTGCTAGTCTGGAATCATTAATATTATTCAACTTCTTAATTATTTCACAAACATTCTTAAAACTCCCTTTTACACATCTTAATTGATCATGCAATTCTTCAAACCCATCCAAAGAAAACTGCAATGTCAATCGTGAAGTCCCTAAAAAATTTAAAATTTCTTTTACATCTTTTTCAATCTTTTCAACCAAAAATCCATTCGAAGCAATATGTACTCTTCTCGTTTTATTCTTCTCAATAAATATTTTAACAATTTCTACTAAATCATTTCTCACAAAAGGCTCTCCACCAGTTATTCCTAGCAAATCTAATTTATCCAAAGAAAAAGCAATTTTCTCTATCTGTTCCAAGCTCATGAATTTATTTGGATTATCCACACTCTTCCAATAAAAACAATGTTTGCACTTCAGATTACAATTATCAGTAACATAAAACATAACCATCTTTGGCGTTCTCAACTTTTTTACTCTAAAAATCCTAATTTTATTCAAAGGTTTAATTACAACTCTTTTCAAGCTTTTAGGGACTTTATTAAATGCTTTTAACAGCAATTCTTCCTTCTTAGAAACCTGTACACTTTTCATAATAAAAATCACAACTAAATAACTTAAAAACTTTGTTAATAGTGGGCTTTGCGCGGAAATTCTAGTTGGCGTTAGCCAACTTTGAGAAATAAGCATT
>CAYYMN010000010.1:28829-30823 GCA_964473075.1 Candidatus Woesearchaeota archaeon | reverse complement strand
TTAGATTCAGTTTATGTTCCTTTAAGAATCTCTTTATTTTTATCAAAAGGATGTTTAAATCTTGAAGATAATGTTTCAATATCTATTCATTCTTTTTCTGAAGCCATAAAATTAATTGAACAACTCCAAAGAAAAACTAAACTTACTCGGAAGTATGAAGAAGAATTAGTTTGTATGGCTAGGGTTGCATATTTTAATAGGGGATCGATTTACTTGGATCTTAAGTCTTATGCTGAAGCTGAAAATGACATTCTAAAAATTGGTTCATATGAAGGTCATTTGGTTCTTGCTGATTATTATTACGGACACAATGATTACGAAGAATTCCAAAGACATTTGTCTCAAGCTCTTTCAACTCCTCCTACCTATTCTAATGATAAAATCTCAGAATTAATACTCCCTTTACAAATCCACTTATCTCAATTTACTAGAACTACTGAACTAAATATAGAAAACTAAATTCTTCTTCCTGAAAAAATATTCGCCATCTTCCCGGACATATCTTCATAAGGAATTACTCTGCATCCACCGCCAGTTTTATCTGGTACATGTTGCGAAGGTGTTTGTGCTGTCACAACTTGTGATGCCTGTATTGGTTTTCCTTCTCTAGAAGCAATCAAATGTTGTAATGCCTCGACAAGCTTTTTTATGTTATCAATGTTTTCTTTTTCTGTGTCAAAGCTTAAGTTAACTTGCATTATGGAATAGCCTCATTTTTACTTAAAAAGCTTTTTGCTATTATAGTAGTTATATTCTAAATTATACTCTCTTTCAAAAGTTATATAAATCTTCTAACTTATTATTGATTCATGGCAAAATATAAAATTATCCAAAATCGAGACGAATGTATTGGTTGTTCTGCTTGTGTTGCAGTTGCACCAAAATCCTGGGAAATGAAGGATGATAATAAAGCATTTTTGAAAGGCTCTAAAAAAAATCCTAATGAGATTTACACCCTAGAAACTGATGATCTTGAAAAGAATCTGGATGCTGCAGAGTCTTGCCCTGTTAACTGTATTCACATTGAAGAGAATGGAAAAAAGAAAATCTAATTTTACTTTAATATTTTAATTATTATATTCTCTAATTTCCTCAAGATTTTCACTTTTTTAGAACTATCGGAACCAAATGGTTTTACTAGAATTGTTTTTGCCCCGCTCCTGTTTCCAAACAAAACATCTGTGAACCTAAAATCTCCAATGACAATGATTTTTTTTGGATCAGCATTATACTTTTTCACAATTTCTCTAAACAATTGCTTTGAGGGCTTTTTACTTTGGCTAATGTATAACTCGCATTCTAATTTCTTAACAATTTCATCTTTTCTTTTTGTGATTGTTCTGCTGTTCGAAACACACACGCATTTGTACTTTTTATTTATCCTCTGAAACCAATCCATAATATCTTTTCTTATATTCGCTGTCTCTGCATAAACAAGAGTATTATCAACATCAAATATAATCAATTCCATTCCTTCAAATATTCCCAAATCAATCTTTGTCACATCATCAAATTCATAATCTGGAATCAAGCTTTTCATCCTTCCTCCTCATTCTATCTTTAGTCCCTTTACCACTCAGTCCTATATCTTTTATCTCTTTAGAATAATCTTCTTCACCAGAAAAGAACTTCTTAAAATCAATCCCAATAAACCATTTTCCTTTTCTCTTGAACTTCTTCTTCGCAATTAATATCGCCCGAGAAACAATATGCTCCGAAACTATTTCGTATCCTTGTAAATATTTAATTAATTCTTTACTGAACTCCACAACATCCTCATGGAAAGGCATATTCTCTATGCTCAATCTTTGCCTGGAAGCCCCCACAAACATATAACCCTTGCACTCCACAAAATCAGGATTCCCTTTTTTTATTAATTCAGCATATTCTTTGGCATTCCACATATTCTTTCCCTTGATCATGCTTAATCTAATACAAGTCCTATCTTTTTTTTCAGATAAATACTCCAAACTCTTCTCTAGTCTTTTCCAATA
>CAYYMN010000010.1:18379-28819 GCA_964473075.1 Candidatus Woesearchaeota archaeon | reverse complement strand
GATCAATTTCCTTCAATAATTTTTTATTTGGTGCATCTAAACTTAAATATAACTGCGTGACTTTAGTTAGATTCTTAATCTCTTCAGGATACTGTCCATTCGTTACTAAGAATGTAGAAATATTTCTCTTATGCAATTCTTCAATTAGTTCATTTATTTTTGGATATAAAATTGGCTCCCCAGTCAACGACAAAGCTGCATGCTTAACACTTCTTGATTCCTTGAACAATTTCTTTTCTATTTTCTTGAACCCGCCAAATCCATTCAATAATTGTTTTTGTTCTTTCAAACACCCTTCTATTATTTCTTTGGGCTCATCAATATTTCCTGTCCATTCTTTAGCTACTGGAGCCTTATATCCTCTCCAGCAAAAAATACACCTATTCGCACACGATAAGCAAGTGGACATCTGCATACATTGATGACTCTGAATTCCATAAAACTTTTGCTTGTAACATTCCCCTTCCCCTCTAATGCTCTTCTTTGTCCACTCGCAAATTTTTACCACGGAATGATTCCCTACGAATCTATATTGCTGTTTTATTAATTCATCTTTTACTTCCTTGCTTAGCATAATTTTTAGAAAGGCTAGAACAATTATATAGTTTACTCATCCTTAAGATTTTTAAATTGCTTTTTTAGTTTTCAAACTTATGTGCAACAGAGGTATATCTATTAAAGAAGAACATTTGGAGGATAGGGTTTCTAGAGATATTGATTATGCAAAGTTTGATCTTGCTATTGCAAAAAGGGATATTGGATTAGCAGAAGAAAGATATCAAACAGCTTTGGTTTGTTTAGTTGAATTGTATGCCAAAAAAATTAGAAATTATGCAAAAAGTAATCCTTTACATTTTGGTCCAAGCCCCTGGAAAATACTTTCTTGTTGGGATGATGGGTTTGCTGAGAATGGGAAAAGAGAATATTTGCTATTCATGTTTACTAACGGAGAATTGAAAAAGGTAAGGGGCAGACCAAATGGTTGGTTATCATTAAGAACATTAGAAGATTCAATAGAAGGAGATTTTGTTCCAAAAGAAACCAAAGAATATTTTGACCCATTTAAACAAAAACCAGTTAATGAAGTTGTTTGTGAAGCGTTGAAATCTATTTATAATTCATTTCCAAAATCAATATAAACTTTCTAATTAATTCTTTTTTATGCAATTAGCCCTAGACCCAACAAAATCCTTGGAAGAGAATGCAAATATCTACTTTGAAAAATCCAAGAAATCAAAATCCAAATTAGAAGGCTTGAAAAAAGCTATTGAACTTTCCAAGAAAAAAATTATTGAATTAGAAAAGAAGGAACAGAAAAAGCAAACACAACATAAGTATTTAGAGCCAAATCAAAAAAAATGGTATATGAAATTCCGATGGTTTATTTCTTCTGATGGATTTTTGTGCATAGGTGGAAAAGATGCGACTACTAATGAGATCATCATAAAAAAACATTTAGATGAAGGAGATTTAGTCTTTCATACAGATCTCGTAGGTTCACCTTTTTTTGTAATAAAAGCAGAAGGTAAAAATATTCCTAAAACAACTATCGAAGAAACATCAATAGCAACAGCTTCCTTTTCAAGAGCATGGAACCAGGGCTTTAGAACCGCAGAAGTTTATCATATTACTAAGGATCAAGTGAAAAAAGATCTCACATTACCAAAAGGCTCCTTCATGATCTATGGTAAAAGAGAATATCAAAATCCTGTGATAAAATTATACATTGGTGTCAACAAAGAAAATTATTTAGAATGCTCTCCGGTAAAACTGGATTTTGAATTAAAACAAGAGGGTAAAAAAACTGATACTGCTAAAATATTACAAAAGAAATTTATGGAGAAATATAATATCAAGTTCCCATTGGATGATATAGTCCAAATTCTTCCTGGTGATTGTTCAATCTAAACATAATCCTTAATATTCCTGGAAAAGTATTCGTATACTAACCATAAAATTAGTATTATAGCATCCAATCCCAAATAAAATGTTCCAGCAAAACTTTCCCATGGGATCAAATTTAACCCAAAGGTTTGAGTAGTTAGTGGATACAATAGAGTAAGTTTACCAGAGAGTATAGAATCTAGGATTAAATGAATAGTATACCCTGCGCTAAATGCAAACAACACATGCGCAATCTTTGTCCAGAAAGTCCAGACTGTCATAGCAATCAACAAAGCAATGAATGGTATCAACAGAGTATGCGAGAACAATCTATGCACTTCATTTATTTGCACTCCTGCTATAATATCCAAGAACCAATATAACAATATATCCAAATCCGGCAACAACCCTGCAATCCCCACAATCAAAATCAAATACAATGGAAAATTCTTTCTCTTCAAAACAAACTTCCTAAATAAATCAACTAATACAATTGCAATTATTACATGCGTTACTGCAGCAGGCATAATCCTTAGATATACTAAATCCTTAAAAAAGTTTCTCTAATGTATCCAAAGTGAAAAGTATTATTGCAGAGGTCTGATTCTTTGAAGTAACAAAACTTTCTTTCTTTTTGTGCACTGAATAGATTCTAACATTATTTACTAGGTGAACTTGTTGCATTACTCCTGGATCAACCAAAATATTTTTCTCATTCAGTTTAGCAATCAAATTCCCTAATCCTATCCCAGGGCTTTTTTCTAGTAAGTCATTACCTGTGGCTTCAAAATATTTTCTATGAAGACCTACTTCTAATAATCTTCCGCATAAAATGATACAGCTTCTAAAACAACCATTATTATAACACTTTTCCAGTTCTTTTAAATCCTCAAGAACATCATTTCTAACATCCTCAGGAACCTTTGGTAATATAAATTTCACTTCTTTTTCTTTGATTTCCTTGACTATATTCAATATTTCCCTTACAAACTTCAATTTGTTTTCTTCCTCAACATTTTTCATTCTATAAAATAAAGTTATTAATTCTAATCTTAGCTCTTTGTCTTCAAGATCATAAGCAACTTTCCATATCAATTCATCAATTATTTTTAATGGAATCTTAAGCTGATCTTCACTTTTAATATATTTTGAAGTATTTTTTTGACTAAGTATATTTTCAACTCTTTCAAGATTAATTTTTAATTGTTTTAGGGTCATAAATTTACTTTAAGTTTTCTTCTTTTTAAGAATTTCTACATTTGTCTATTATTACTTTGAAGAAGTTACATACAGGAAGATATTTAAATGTTTAATATTAGAGTTTAGCAAGGAAAATGAATATAGATTATAATGATTTGGAAGAGCAGATAAAAATGAGAGGAAAAGTTGTTACATTAGGTAATGGTTTAACTTTGATTACTGAGAATGTTCCAGGTTCACAATTAGCTTCAGGAAGAGTTTCAATTAATGTTGGTTCAAGTTATGAAGATTCTAATGATAAAGGTGTTATGCATTTATTGGAGCATATGAGTTTTGGTTCTTCAAGAAGATTTTCTAATCGTGATCAGAGAAACATGGAAGCAAGTTTGTTAGGAATGGATATTAAAGCAAATACTGGACCTTTTTGCGTTAGATATCCTATCTTAGGTCATAGTGGATATTTACTTCAAGATAATTTTTTAGAAGCTTTGAAAATCGTTTTGGATATTGCTTTTTTTCCTTGTTTAACAGAAGAAGATAAAATTAGAGAAGTTCCTGTTGTATTAAGGGAAATTGATGAATCTCAACAAACCCAAAATGAGGCTCCTTTAAATTCAGTAGCAAGAATGATAAAAAAGAAGATTTATGAAAATAATTTGTGTGTTTTTGATGAAACTCTTGGAACTGAAAGTTCAGTAAGGGGATTGACTTTAGATCTATTAAAGAAGTATCATTCAAGATTTTTTGTTGGAAAGAATGCTTTAGTTGAAGTAGTAGGAAATCTTGAGAATGGTTTAGAATCAACAATCCATTCCATTTTAGAAGAAATCCCTTCTGGTGAGTGTGCAAAACTTATTGAGTTTGTTCCTGAAAGTAAATTCTGTGGAAGGGAGTTTATGAGATTACCTTATTCATTAAATGGAAACAAGATTGTTCAGATATTTTTTCAAACAGATACTATGGATTTATTGAATATTCAGAATTTAGGGTTCTTGAGTTATATTCTCGGGGTTGCTCCAATGGGTTTGTTGTTTAGGGATTTAAGAGAAAAAAAAGGTTTAGTTTACTCAGTTTCTTGTGATTCTGAAGGGCATAATAAGGTTGGATATTTAAAGATAGACTATACAGTTGCAGAGGAAAAATTAGATAGTTCTTTAAGTGTTATTGATGAGAATTTAAGAAATTTAAAGTTAGGAAATTTTGATGAAAGACTTATTGATGCTTACAAAGCAAATTTCTTGCCTAAAGTTTTAGCTTCTTTACAAAAACCTGGTTGGATTTACGAAGAGTTGATAGATAGATTTGGTATGGAAAGATTTGGGTATCAATCAACACCATTACAAAGAATGAAATTAATTTTTGAGATGGAGAAAAGAAAAGTTGTTGAAGCAGCAAATAGGATCTTTGGTGAAGATAGATTAATTGTAGTTGTTGGTTAATCTTATATAATTAGATATTTTATTTATTCTATGCTCATTCCTGTCAAAATTAATAATACAACAATTCAAGCAAAACTTTGTAATAATCTTTTTTCAAGGGCTTTTGGATTGCTTTTCACTTACAAAAAGTCTGCTTTACTCGTCGCATCCAAAGAATCAAGATTAGCAACCAGCATCCATACTTTCTTCATGCTTAACTCTATCGATGTTATCTGGCTAGACAAAGACAAGAATATTATAGACATCAAAACTATGAAACCATTCCAGCATCATACCCCCAAACACAAAGCAAAGTATGTATTAGAGGTGCCTTCCAATACTTTTGAGGATATATTTCAAATCTCCTTTAATATTTCATAATCTTTTTAATCTAATTCTAAATGATTTTATTTATGCCGCAAAATGTATTATGTCTTCTTGATAAAGTTAGAGCTGTTGCCTTAGAAGGAAAAAAATATTCTTCAGAAAGTTATGATTTGGAGCGTTATAATAAATTACTAAAGATTATTGCAGAAGAATATTCTGAAATTTTAAATTTGCCTTCAGAAGAAATATTAAAACAATGGAAAAATGAATTTTGTTCTTTTACTCCAAAAGTTGGAATTAATATTGTTCTTTGTAGTGAAAAGGGAAAAATTCTTCTTTTGAAAAGATCTGATGATCATAAATGGTGTTTTCCTTGCGGTTGGCTTGATGTAGGAGAAAAGATATTTGATGGTGCAATCAGAGAATGCAAAGAAGAAACAGGTCTCGAAATTGAACCTTTGGGTTATCTTTCAATTAGCGAGAAATGTCCTAATCATTATAAAAATTTAATGTATCAAATCAGTATAAATTGTGTAGCGAAGTTAGTTAAAGATAATCTTCCTGTAACTATAAGTCATGAGCATTTAGATTTTAAATGGGTTAATGAAATGGAAATTAAAGATTTAGAGATTCATTTTGGTCATGAAAAAATAATAAATTTAGCAATTAATTTTTTAAAAGATGGAAAATTTATTCCACATATTGAATAATTTTTAGTGCATAAATATTTAAACATCCATTCTCTATCCTAAAAATATGGAAATGGAATTTTGTGCAATTGGTGGTTATTCAGAGATAGGCATGAACATGTGCGCAGTTAAGGTTGGAAATGAAGTCGTGATCTTCGATATGGGCTTCTATCTTCCGGAAGTAATCAGATTACAGGATGAAGAAATAGTTAAAACCAATCTATCTAGACAAGAACTAATCCATCTTAGGGTAATTCCTGATGATAATATAATTAATGATTGGAAACCTTTGGTCAAAGCAATAGTTTTAGGTCATTGTCATTTGGATCACATTGGTGGAGTTCCATATATGGCAGAAGAATACAATTGTCCAATTTATGGTTCTCCATATACAATAGAAGTTCTCAAAAGTATTCTCAAGGATGAAGGTATTAAAATAAAAAACAAATTAAAAATCTTAAACGCCAACGATGATATAAAACTCTCTAATAATCTAACCTTGGAATTCATGCCAATGCCGCATTCAACTCCCATGGCAAACTTAGCAATCCTTCACACTCCCTTAGGTCTAGTAGTCTATGGTAATGATTTCAAGTTTGATAATAGCCCTATAATTGGTCCTAAAACAGACTATAAATATCTCAAAGAATTGGGCGAAAAAGGAGTCATATTATTGGTTTGTGATGCCCTTTATGCTCATGAAGAAATGAAAACCCCCTCTGAGTTAATCGCCAAAGAAATGTTAAAAGATGTTATGCTCAGTACAGAAAACAAAGATAATTTAATCATAGTTACAACATTCGCTTCTCATATAGCCCGAATAAAATCAGCCATAGAATTCGGAAAAAAACTAAATAGAAAGATTCTCATCATGGGCAGATCCATGGACAGATATATTACAGCCGCACAAAACATTGGCTTAGTCAATTTTAAGAATGATGCTTACATTACAAAATATGCAGACCAAATAAAAAAGAAGCTTCATGATGTGCAAAAGAATCCTTCAAAATATTTAATCATTTGTACAGGTCACCAGGGCGAGCCAAGATCTATACTCCAAAGATTAGCTACAAAAGATCTTCCTTACGAATTCTCTCCAAGGGACCAAGTTATATTCTCCTGCAAGGTAATTCCAGCTCCAATCAACATAGCCAATCGTGCAGCATTAGAAGTTAAATTAAAACAAAGAGGTGTAAGATTATTCAAAGATATTCACACTTCAGGTCATTTGGCAAGGGAAGATCATCACGATTTAATCAATTTATTAAAACCAAAGCACATCATTCCTGCACAAGGTGATGTTACAAAATTAACTCCATTAGCAGAACTTGCAGAAGAGATAGGTTATGTTAAAGACAAAGATGTCCATGTATTAAAAGATGGTGAAACAATTGTCATAGAGTAAACTATTTAGTGTAAAATATTCTCCAAAATAGAAATTCAAACAAAAGGTTTATAAATTCCAGATTTTTCTGTGACTCCTATGACTGCACCTTTCTTCATAATCATACTTCAAAAATTAATGGTTTCGTTTAATTTGACACTTGAAGCCATAGTAAACACTATTGAAGGAAGAAGCACAGTGACTAGTGCCCTGATAGTGTAGTCCGGCTTATCATGTGGCCCTGTCGAGGCCACGACCCGGGTTCGAATCCCGGTCAGGGCGTAGTAAGGGCCGGTGGCTCAGTTTGGTAGAGCACCTGAAATATGGTGAAACTTTTATCAAACAAGAGAGAAATCAGGTGGTCGCGGGTTCAAATCCCGTCCGGCTCATCATATTGGCAAAAAGGGGAAGTGGGGAGTAAAAAGTATTAGAAAATGGATAAAAATGTAGATGTTGTGCAACATATCCTAGTTCCTAAGCATACGAAATTGTCCTCTGAGGAAATGGATAAATTATTGATTGAACTAAATATTACTTCTTCACAATTACCTAAAATTCTAAAATCAGATGCGGCAATCAAGCATATGAATGCAGAGCCAGGTGAAGTCATTGAAATTGAAAGAGCCAGTCCAACAGCGGGTAAAACAAAATTTTATCGGGTGGTAATAAATGGTTAAGCAAGATCATACATTAATCAAGAAATATTTTGAAGATCATTCTTTCATAGAATCAAGTATCACATCCTTTAACAAATTTATTGATGTTGAATTACAAAAAACTATTGATGAAATTGGCGACATTGTCCCAACAATTCTTCCAACAGATGTTCAAGAATTCACAATTAAATTTAATAAAATTTGGATAGAAAAACCACAAATTACTGAAGCTGATGGTTCCAAAAGAAACATTTATCCAATTGAAGCCAGATTAAGAAAATTAACTTATGCCGCTCCGGTATTTCTAGAAGTTTCAGTTTATATTGAAGGCATTCAAAGAGAATCTTTTGTTTCTCAAATAGGAAAAATTCCAATCATGTTAAGATCAAAATATTGCCATCTTTACAAAATGACCCCAGATGAATTGATTGAACATGGTGAAGACCCAACAGATCCTGGTGGTTATTTTATAATCAATGGAAATGAAAGAGTAATTATTACAGTAGAGGATCTATTCCCAAACAAAGTCTTCTTCCAATACTCCAAATCAGGTCCAAGTAAATATACTGCAAAAATATTCTCACAAAGGGGTCCATATAGTATTCCTCATGCAATTGAGCAAATGAAAGATGGTATTTTCTATTTATCATTTACAAAATTCAAAAGAATTCCATTAGTAGCAGTCATCAAAGCATTGGGCATGACCAAGGACAAAGACATTATGGATGCTATCTGTGATGAAAAAGAATATGATGATATATACATTAACTTATACAATTCCACAGAAATAAAAAATACTGACGATGCAATTGATTGTATTGCTAAAAGAATTGGTTTGACACAGCCTAAAGAAATAAAAATTGAAAAAACAAATGAGCAACTTGATCATTATTTACTGCCCCATGTTGGAATCATGCCAAAGGATAGAATTCACAAAGCATATCATTTATGTAAATTAATCAAGAAATTCCTACAAATCTCTATCGACGGAAAAACAAACACAGACAAAGATCATTACAAGAATAAAAAATTAAAACTTCCTGGAGATTTGATTGCTGATTTATTTAAGGTCAACATGCGAGTTTTAGTTAACGATATTTTATACAACTTCCAAAGATTAGTCAAGAGGGGAAAATTCCAATCAGTAAAAATAATAATCAGAGATAAGTTGCTGACTTCGAGAATCAAAAGTGCAGTTGCAACAGGTTCTTGGGTTGGTGGTCGTCGTGGAATTAGTCAGAATATTGCTAGAGTAAACTTCCTGGATTCAATGTCTCATTTGGGAAGGGTTGTTTCATTGCTTTCTGCAACACAAGAAAACTTTGAAGCTAGAGAAATTCATTGTACTCATTTTGGAAGACTTTGTCCAATAGAAACTCCAGAAGGAACACCAATTGGATTAAGAAAAAACCTAGCCATGCTTTGCCAAATCACACAAGAAGATGTTCCTGAAGACAAACTAAAAAAATCCTTAGAAGCATTGGGAGTGAAATTAATAAAATGACCACAAATGTATTCTTGGATGAGAAATTTATTGGATATGTAGATAATCCTAAAGAATTCCTACACTCATTTATCGAAGAAAGAAGAAAACAAAAAATTAGTGGCATTGTAAATGCAAGTTACGATTCAGAATTTGATGAGGTTAATATTCATACTGCAACAGGCAGGGTTAGAAGGCCATTGATTATCGTTGAGAATGGCAAGTCTTTATTAACGGAAGAGCACATTAGAAAATTAAATTCAAAAGATTTAAGATGGCAGGATTTGGTTGATCAAGGTATAATAGAATATTTAGATGCTAATGAAGAAGAAAATACTTTCATTTCACTAACCGAAAAAGATTTGACAAAAGAGCATACTCATTTAGAAATTGATCCTATTGCTATTTTAGGTTTAACAACTGCATTGGTTCCATATGCTAACTTTAGTCAAAGTGCAAGACTTAATAGAGGATCCAAGACTCAGAGACAAGCTTTGGGATTATATGCTAGCAACTATTTATTGAGAATGGACACAGATATTAGTGTGCTTCAATATCCTCAAAAACCTATTGTTAAAACATTCATACATGATTTATCTAAATTTGATAAACACCCTTGTGGTCAAAATATCACTATTGCATTATTAAGTTATGATGGTTATAACATTGAGAACGGATTAATTGTAAACCAAGGTTCAGTACAAAGAGGTTTAGGAAGATCTTTCTACTTTAGACCCTACAATGCTGATGAATTAAGATACCAGGGTGGTTTAATCGACGAAATAAGCATTCCTGATAAGGAAGTTAAGGGTTATAAATCTGAAGAGGATTACAAATTTCTTGAAGATGATGGAATAGTTTTCCCAGAAGCAAGATTAAAGGAAGAAGATGTATTGATTGGAAAAACTTCCCCTCCACGATTCCTTGGTGAAATGGAAGAATTCAGTATCGCTGCAAACACTAGAAGAGAAAGTTCAATATCAATCAAGCATGGTGAGCAAGGCGTTGTTGATATGGTTGTAATCACAGAGAATGATGAAGGTAACAAATTAATCCAAATCAGATTAAGAGATATGAGAACACCAGAGGCTGGAGATAAGTTTTCATCAAGATATGGTCAAAAAGGAGTTATTGGTTTAATCATTCCTCAAGCAGATTTACCATTCACAGCATCAGGAATTGTTCCCGATATTATTTTTTCACCACATTCAATCCCATCAAGAATGACTGTCTCACATTTAATTGAAATAATTGGTGGTAAAGTTGGTGCTCTTGGTGGTAGATACATTGATGGAACTACATTTAATGCAGAGGGAGAAAAAGATCTCAGAGCCGAATTATTGACATTGGGTTTCAGAGAAAATGGAACTGAAAGAATGTATAATGGAATTACTGGTGA
>CAYYMN010000010.1:3363-18369 GCA_964473075.1 Candidatus Woesearchaeota archaeon | reverse complement strand
ATTATATACTGCAATTAATGCTTGACAAACAAGAAATGCCTGCTATAATTTACATTGGTAATATGTATTACTTAAAATTGAAACATATGGTTGCAAACAAAATGCACGCTCGTGCTTCTGGAAAAATCCAATTATTAACCCGACAACCTATCGAGGGTCGAAGTGCTGGCGGAGGTTTGAGATTGGGAGAAATGGAGAAAGATTGCCTTGTAGCACATGGTGCTTCATTATTATTAAAAGAAAGATTTGATTCGGATAAAACCATCATTCACATTTGTGAAAATTGTGGTACAGTCGCAATTTATGATTGGGTAAAAAAAAGAGCCTCTTGTCTTAAGTGCGGAGTTAATGCAGAAGTAAATGCAGTTGAAATGAGTTACGCTTTCAAATTATTATTAGATGAGCTAAGAGCATTAAACATCTACCCAAAAATAAACTTAAAGAGTAAATACTAAAATGGAAAACATACACAAGAAAATTGGAAGTCTAAGCTTCAGTTTGCTTTCACCTCAGCAGATTAAAAAGATGGCTCATGTTAAAATAGTTACTCCAGAGCTTTATGATAAGGAAGGCTATCCAGTCGAGGGAGGTTTGATGGATACAAGATTAGGTGTTATTGACCCTGGTTTGAGATGTAGAACCTGTAGTGGAAAATTAAAAGAATGTCCAGGTCACTTTGGTTACATTGAACTTGGTCGCCCAGTTTTGCACATTAGTTATGTTAAAGCAATCTTAATATTTTTACAAACAACTTGTGGTGAATGTGGCAAATTATTATTATCCGAAGAAGAAATCCTAAAAAATCAATCTAGAATTGATAAATTAATTGCTTTGCACAAAGAAGAATTAATTCCTAAAATAAACAAATTAATTAGAGTCACAGCAAAGGCCGCAAAGAAATGCCCACATTGTAAAACAAAGATAAATCCTATTAAATTTGAAAAACCGAGTACATTCTATGAAGACCAAAAAAGAATTACTCCCATTGAAATATTAGAAAGATTCGAGAAGATTTCCGACTCAGATTGTATGTTAATTGGTGTTAATCCAGCATTTGCTCGCCCAGAATGGATGGTTTTAACAATCTTCCCAATTCCACCAGTAACTATGAGACCTTCAATTACATTAGAATCTGGTGAGAGAGCAGAAGACGATCTAACGCATAAATTAAGCGACATAGTAAGAATAAATCAAAGATTGTTTGAGAACATAAATGCTGGTGCACCAGAGATTATTGTTGAGGATTTATGGGATTTATTACAATACCATGTAACAACCTTCTTTAATAATGAAGTTGCACAAGTTCCACCTGCAAGACACAGATCTGGTCAACCATTAAAGACTATTACTGAAAGAATAAAAAGTAAAGAAGGAAGATTCAGACACAATTTAGCAGGAAAAAGAGTTAATTATGCTGCTCGTACAGTTATCTCTCCAGATCCCAAATTAGAATTAAACGAAGTTGGAGTTCCTTTAGCAATTGCTATGGAATTAACAATTCCAGAGAGAGTAACCGAATGGAATCTTGAATGGCTTAAAAAATTCATCAAGAATGGTCCAAAAGTATATCCTGGAGCAAATTATGTTTTTGATGGGCATAAAAAGAAAAAAATCTCTTCAGAAACACAGGAAGTAATTTTAGAAGAATTAGTTCCTGGTCAAATTGTTGAGCGACATTTAATGGATGGTGATATTTCTATTTTCAACAGACAACCTTCACTACACAGAATGTCAATTATGTGCCACAAAATTAAAATCCTTCCAGGAAAATCATTTAGATTAAATCCCTCAGTTTGCCATCCTTATAACGCAGACTTTGATGGAGATGAGATGAACTTACACATTCCACAGACTGAAGAAGCACGAGCTGAAGCAGAAATTTTAATGGAAGTTGAAACTCAGATCATGAGTCCAAAGCATGGTTTGAATGTTATTGGTTGTATTGAAGATGCAGTCACAGGAAACTACTTATTGACTAGTGAAGATACAATTCTTTCAAAAGAAGATGCCATTTCGTTATTATTATCTATTGGTGTAATTAACACGAATAAATTAAAAAAATTCAAGAAGTCAGTTTCAGGGAAAGAAGTTTTCTCTGCATTGTTGCCTGAGGATTTAAATTTTATTTCCGATAAAGTCATCATTGAAAATGGCCAACTTAAAGCAGGTCAAATAGATCCTAAGACTATTGGTGAAGGTAATGGAACCTTATTGAGAGATATTCACAGAAGTTACTCTGAAGCAATGTGTGTTGATTTGTTTGGTAAGATATTCAAATTAGGGATTGCATATTTAATGAAACGCGGCTTCACAATCACAACCTCAGATGCAGATATTCCAGAGGATGTTAGAGACAAGGCTAAAGAAGTTACAGCTACAGCAGTAGATTCAGTTAATGATCTTGTTGAAAATTACAAATTGGGTAGATTGAAAAATTTCTCCGGAAAAACTACTGAAGAAACCCTGGAATTAATGATTATGCAGAAACTTAACGAAACAAGAAACATTATCGGTAAAATGATTAGTAAATCTGTTTCATTAACCAACAATGCAATTATCATGTCTCGTGCTGGTAAAGGTAATATCACAAACTTAGCTCAAACAAGTGTCCTTGTAGGCCAGCAAGCTTTGAGAGGTAAAAGAATTGAGAAAGGTTATAAAAATAGAACATTATCTCTATTCAAAGAACATGATAAGAGTCCAGAAGCCCATGGTTTCGTTAGACACTGTTACAAAAATGGTTTAAATCCTATTGAGTTCTTCTTCCACGCTATGACTGGTCGAGACTCATTAATGGATACTGCTTTAAGAACTCCAAAATCTGGATACTTATATAGAAGACTCGCTAACGCGCTTCAAGATCTAAAAGTTGAATATGATGATACAGTCAGAGACGCAAGTAAAACAATAGTCCAATTCACATATGGAGAAGATAAGATTGATGTTTCCAGAAGTGAGAATGGTACAATTAATGTAAAAAAACTAATTGACGAAGTAACCAAGAAAAAATGATAGAAGAAATTGCCAAAAAATATAAAGGAAAAATTCCTGAACCTTTGATTAAAGAAGTAATTGAAGAATCGAAAGACCGCAAATTAACCAAAGTCCAAATTGAAAAAGTTTTTGAGAAGCTTCAAGAAAAATATGATTATTCTAAGATTCAATCAGGAGAAGCTATTGGTATTATTACAGCAGAATCCATTGGTGAACCCGGGACTCAGATGAGCCTGGATTATGAAGAAAAAGTTATAGTTAGAAGTGGGAATCAAGTTAGAATTGTTAAGATAGGAGAATTTATTGATAAAATTATGGACTCAATGAACATAAAAAAAATAAAAGATGAAACCGAAATTTTTGATCTTAATGAAATGGAGCTTTTTGTCCCAGCAATTAGTCCTAGTGAAAAAATCGACTGGAGAAAAGTTACCCAATTAAGCAGGCACACAGCTCCTAAGAATCTTTTAAAATTAGTTACTCGCTCAGGAAGATCCATAACTGCAACTCCTTTTCATTCATTTGTTATAAGAAAAAATAATCAAATCCTCCCTGTTGCCGGTTCAAGCCTCAAAAAGGGGGATCGTATTCCTTGTGTAAAAAATTTAAAAAATGAGATACAAAATAATTACTTAAATCTTCAAGAATATCTTTCTTCACAGGAATATATTTATGAGAGTGAACTTAAAAAAGCAATAAATAATGAAGATGCTAGTCTTCCAATTACAAGCTATGAGCAGATAAATAATTATAAGCAAGGAAAAAATGTTTACCAATTACAACAAAATTGTGTTTATTCTTTCCAAAATCATAGCCAATCATCCATTCCTGAGCTCCTTCCTTTAGATGAAGATTTTGGATTTTTGGTTGGTGCATATCTTGCTGAAGGAACACATAGTAAATATAGGATTGGGATTTCAAATAACGCTCCAGAATATAGAATGAGAATAAGCCAGTTTGCAGATAAATACAACATTCATTCTCAAACAAGATATGAAATGGGAGAATATGGAGAAAGCATAACTCTGGAATTAAATTCAAAAGTTCTCGCAGATTTATTAAATAAAACATGTTCAAAATGCGCACGAAATAAATTTGTTCCAAACTTTGCATTTACAGCAAACAAAAGGTTCATTAGAGGATTATTGCAGGCTTACTTTGATGGTGATGGCAACATTTCTGTTGATAGGAAAACAATAAGGGCTAGTTCTTCTTCAAAGGAATTAAGAGATGGAATAGCTATTTTACTCTCTGAGATGGGAATATTTACTACAAAATCAACAGCTAAAAATCAACAATATACTTTAAACATTCCTCATAAATATGCTTCTCTTTTTGCAGAGCGCATTGATTGTGTAATTCCTAGGAAAAAAGAAAGATTGCAAGAATTGATTAGTATTCCTTTCGCAGAAAAAAGATATGATGTATTGGATATGATCCCTGGGATTAGTAATATTATTTCAGATATTGGTAAAAAACTAGACATCCCTTCAAGATACACGAATAAATTCACAAAAAAACAAAAGATTGGTCGAGAAACACTCCAAAGTTATATATACTTGTTTGAAGAAGAAGCCAAAAAAAAGAAAATTGATATTAAATGTGAACTGCAGGTTTTGAAGACCGCTGTAAATAGTGAAGTAGTCTGGGATGAAATTGTTTCAATAGAAGAAATAGTTCCAACCAAACAAAAAGTTTATGATTTTTCTGTCGAGGATCTTGAAACATTTACTACATTTGATGGTTTGATTACCCATAACACTTTGAGAACATTCCACTTTGCAGGTGTTGCCGAGGTAAATGTTACTTTAGGCCTTCCAAGGCTTATCGAAATTTTTGACGCTAGAAAAGAGCCTAGTACTCCATTGATGACAGTATTCCTAAACAAACCCTACAATAAGGATGAAAAATTCTTAGAAAAAATAATTGCACAAATCAAAGAAATCCGCGTGAGTGAAATATTGAGCGAAGTTTCAATTAACTTATTGAAATTACAAGTTGAGTTTGTCTTCAACAAAAAAAGATTAAAAGAGCTAGGTTTGAATGAAGAAGAAACAACAAAATACATTAAGGATACTTTCAAAAATCTAGACTTTGCAGAAAGTGATAGTCGTTATTATTTGATTCCAAAAAATAAAGATAGTGGCCTTCCAGCATTATACAACATTAAAGAAAAATTGAAAGAAGTTAAAATAAAAGGGATTAATGGAATCCAAGAAGTCATCCCAAAGATGGACAATAATGAGATTGTTTTATTAGCCTCTGGCTCAAACTTAAAAGATGTTTTCAAGATCCCAGAAGTTGATTACACTCGAACATTATCTAATGACCTTTTCGAAATCTACAAGAATCTGGGTATCGAGGCTGCAAAGCAAATAATAATTCAGGAAGCTTCTAAAGTTCTAAGAGAACAAAGTTTAGATGTTGATATAAGGCATATTATGCTCATCTCTGATTTAATGACCAACACAGGAGAAATCAAAGGTATCACAAGAAGTGGTATTACAGAAGGAAAAGAATCTGTATTAGCCAGAGCTTCTTTCGAGACCCCAATCAAACACTTAATCAACGCAAGTTTGAAAGGTGAAGTTGACAAATTAAATTCAGTCGTCGAAAATGTAATGATTAATCAGCCAATCCCATTGGGAACTAGCTTACCTAATTTAGTAACAAAAGATAAGGAGAAGAAAAAATGAGCCTAGAAAAATTAAAAGAAATCCTCAAAGACAAGGAAAAATTAACTTTTGGCACGGATGAAACTTTGAAAAAAGTTAAACTTGGAAAAGTAAACACAATATTCCTCGCAAAAGATTGTAAACCATTAATAAGAAACAGGTTTTTGAGTTATAAAAAGGGTGGAGATCTCGAAATTTTTGAATTGGATTATACCAGTGCAGACATTGGTACTCTTTGTAAAAAACAATTCTCAATTTCAGTTCTTTCTTGCTAAAAATGATTCAATACGATGCACAAACAATTGGATACATCAATTTATTTGAGAAGAATACTGGTGCTAAGGTCAAAGATTGTTTTCAAGAAGAAGAATACCTAGTTTTTGTCGTCCAGCCCAATAATTTAAGAAAAGCTCTCGAGAATCATGGTCAAAAGATTCAAAGGCTTAATATTCTGTTCAAAAGAAGAATCAAAGTTATAGAATTTAATGTTGATCCTCAAAAATTCTTATTCAATTTACTTTATCCAGTAAGACCAGAATTAGAACTCTCAGGAAATTCAATCATAATCAAAACTCGAGACACTAGAGAAAAAGGTCAGATTTTTGGTCGTGAAAAAACCAACCTAAAAAGAATCCAAGGTATCTTGAGCAAATACTATAAATTAGAAATCAAAATAGTCTGAGCCAATGACAGAAACCTTTAAAAAGTCTTGAATTTCTCTAACGAAGAATATGGGCAAGAAATGTAATGGATTAAACACAGGATTAAAGTTAAGAAAAAGAAGAAAAACCAGTTTAATGCTTGACAAAAATTACAAAAGAAGAATTTTCAATTTGAAAGTTAAATCAGATCCTTTGGAAGGAGCACATCAAGCAAAAGCTATTGTTCTAGAAAAAATCCAACTTGAAGCAAAACAGCCAAACTCAGCAATGAGAAAAGCAATCAGATGCCAATTAATCAAGAATGGAAAAAAAGTGACTGCATTCACGCCTGGAATGGGTGCAATTAAAATGATTGACGAGCATGATGAAGTGATAATTGAATGTATTGGTGGTAAAATGGGTCGTGCAAAGGGAGACATTCCCTGTGTTCGATGGCAAGTAATAAAAGTTAACGATCAATCTCTAAATGCACTATTAAGGGGAAAGATTGAGAAGGGTAGAAAATGAGTGAACTAAAAATATTTGATAGATGGGAAACTAACCATATTAAAGTTACAGATTTGGGTTTACAGGATTATATCAACATAAAACCAATTATAGTCCCAAGAACCTGTGGTAGAAATGTGGGCACTCAATTTTGGAAATCCAAATATAATATCGTTGAGCGTTTGATCAACAAATTAATGATCCCTGGGCATAAAGGAAAGAAGCACAAAATTTCTTCTGGCAGGTGTGGCGGAAAAGCAATCACTGCATATCATATTGTCGAAAAAACATTTTTAATCATCGAACGCAAAACCAACAAAAACCCAGTTGAAGTCTTTGTCAAGGCACTAGAGAATGCAGCCCCTAGAGAAGAAATTACAACCATTGAATATGGTGGAGCAAGATATCCTAAAGCTGTTGAATGTTCACCCCAAAGAAGAATTGATGTAGCTTTGAGATTAATGGTTCAAGGTTCTTATGCAAACTCTTATGGCAAGAAAAAATCTATTGAAGATGCTCTTTCTGACGAAATAATCAAAGCTTACAACATGGACCAAACTAGTATCTCTATTGGTAAGAAATTAGAAATAGAAAGACAATCTGATGCTTCTAGATAGATTTATAAATTTCTTATTTAAAGTAAAGTTTCTTATTTTTGCTTATAAAGGATAAAATCTTCAGTCAATATTTACCCCATTTGGTATTTATTTAAGTTATAAAGGATTTTTACCAATTATTCGATTTTTATCATCGTGAAATTTTGGGTTTATAAAGGAAATTCAGAAACTCAAGATTTAAATTATTTTTATGGAACTAATAGAATTTCCTCATAAAAGAAAAAACCATCATTGTGATTTACAAACACTTTCGGAAGCATTAGCAATATTTAGAGAAGAAATCATTGAAAAACCAGAATTAATCTCAATCCTGAAAACCTACCCTTTATTGCTCGCATGGTTTGTACACCTTCTTCCTAATGATAGAATCAGTTTAGAGCAGTTTAGAAAAATTAATCCTAAATATCTCATTGGAAAAGGAACAGGTTATGCCATAAAATTCTTTACTGGACATCAAGCTGATTTTGGTGGTTACTTAGAAACTAAAGCCCCTGCAAATCTTGCCCGCAAAACAAGATATTCTTTTCAACTTTCAGATTGTTTTGATATCTTTCTGGATGATCCTTCTACACGAGTATTCAACAATAATTATCTTAGAACTAATCCTCTTCTTCGAGAAAGACAAGGAAACTTGGGCCTGAATCTAGTCCAAAATATTCAAATATGTGGTTGGGATCTTTCTGACATAGTTTGTATTGTAGCATCTTCAAGACCAGAAATTTACGAGCACTATCAACCTCCCGAATTAAAATCCCTAAAAAATGTTGTAAGATTATCTACAATGCAAACCTCACCAAAACCTTTATAAACTCTCTCTAGAACTTTAAGGAACATAATGAAAGATAAAAAACCTACTTCAAATGAAACAAAAAAACCTGAAGTTGAATTACCAAAATTTACTCCAGAACTAGAAAAAAAGATCGCTCCAGTCAAAGCAGACTTAGAAAAATTCAAGGAGGCTTGTTTAAATAAATATTCTAATATTACTGGAATTTCAATTCTTCCACAATTACCTAATCCTCCATTGCCCCCTGGTGCTCAGCCATTACCACATGAAGTTCAAAATCCAAATGATATCAACATTTTCATATTGTTTGATGATGCTAACCTCGATCCCTATGCAAAAAATGATTTAATTGTCTCTGGTACTAGCGAAACAAACAAAATAGCCAAAGAAATCAATTCAAATTTCAAGCCACAGGTAATGCTAATCTCAGAATTAAAAGATGCTTGTTATGATGCTAAAAATTATTTGATACAAACAGTAGCCAATTCAGGTTTGATTTATGATCGTGGTTTATTGTCTGCATTAAAGGTTGCTGAGCTCCATAAAAATATGGCCATTAACAAATTTGAAAGATATGTTGTCAGTTACATTGCAGTTGGCAGTTTATTTAGAGGTGATGCAAATCCAAATGATATTGATGTTGCCATCGTCATAGATGATACTGATGTAAAAAAGATGTCCAGATTTGAATTGAGAGACAAATTAAGAGCAATTATTATCAACATGGGCTTTGATGCTTCGCAGATTACTGGTGTCAAGGCACAATTCCATATTCAAACTTACATTTTAACCGACTTCTGGGAGAGTGTCAAGGATGCTAATCCAGTCATATTCACAATGTTAAGGGATGGTGTTCCATTATTTGATCGTGGAGTCTTCATGCCTTGGAAATTATTATTGCAGATGGGCAGAATCAAACCTTCTCCAGAAGCAATCGATATGAACATGGAAATAGGAGATAAATTAATCGAACGCACAAAACAAAAATTATTGAGTGTTGTTGGTGAAGATTTATTCTATGCAGTTATGAATCCAACTCAGGCTGCTTTGATGTTGTATGGTATTCCACCTCCAACTCCAAAAGAAGCAGTCAAATTAATGGAAGAAATTTATGTCAACAAGGAAAAGATTCTAGAAAAAAAATATGTTGTAATTTTGGAAAGCATCAGAAAAACTTTCAAGGATATCGAGCATGGAGAATTGAAAGAAGTTTCTGGCAAAGATATTGATAAAATATTAAAAGATTGTAAGGATTATTTAGAAAGAATCAAACTATTATTCAAAGAGATTGAAGATCGTAACGAAAAATCAATCATGCAAGAGATTTACACAACAACTATGAACATTACAAGAGAATTATTGGTTGAATTGGGCGCAAAAAATATTACCGCTCAAAATATTCCAGAATTATTCAAGAAGCATGTTTGTGAAGGCGAAAAATTACCCTTGAAATACTATCATGACCTTAATACTATTCTAAAGGGCAAGAAAGATTATGATTCCCAAAAATTAACCAAGCAAGAGGTTAACAAAGTAAGAAGAGAATCCAAGGAATACATTCGCGCAGTCTTGGATACATTGGACTATAAACATTCAATGCAATTGGACAAATCTAAGCTTCATTTTAGATACAATGGCAAACAGGGAGAAATTATATTCTTGAAGGAGGTTGCATTTATAATTAAGGATTCAACAAAGCGTGATGAACTGCTCATAGCAAACTTAAGTCCAGATGGCGGTTTTGATAATATTAAAACAAGTAGTGTTGATGAGTTCGAAAAATATATAAAGGCTATTAAAATGCCCCATGAGAAAATACTAAAAACACGAACATTAGAATCAATAAAAAATATAATTGGCGAGGACATCGAAATTTTATGGAAGGTATAATCAATAACTACAGACGAAATAGATCCAGTCAGAATACAAAGCACTTAGTAGTCAGTGTTTCTGATATTGACACTAAAGCTAAGGCTGTAGAATTAATTGGCAAAAAGGTCACATTCAAAACAGAAACAGGCAAAGATATAATTGGTGAAATAAAAAGTACTCATGGTAACAAGGGTTGCTTAAGGGTAGTTTTTGAGAAAGGCATTCCAGGTCAAGGCTTGGGTCAAAAAGTGGTGATCGAATAAAATGGTTGCAATCAGAAAATTCTCCTGTTACAGAAAAGTTAAAAGGGCATATACTCGAAAATCCAAATACAAGGTTAAGGGTTATATAAAAGCTGCTCCTATTTGCAAACTACAGAAATTCAACTTTGGTGACAACAAAACAACCTTCCCGCACAAAGTATTCTTACTTTCAAAAGAGCGAATTCAAGTTCGTCAGAATGCTTTGGAATCTGCAAGAACCTCTGTCGTTAGAAGATTAACTACTACTCTCGGCAAAAATTATCATTTCCAAATCAGGGCTTATCCCCATCATGTTCTTAGAGAAAACAAAATGATTGCAGGGGCTGGAGCAGATAGGATGCAAACAGGTATGCAACTCTCCTTTGGTAAAACTGCCGGTTTAGCAGCTCAATTGAAAGAAGGCACACCAATATTCTGTGTTTATGTCGAGAAGGCTGGAATTGCCCATGCAAGAACTGCACTAAAATCCGCAACCCCAAAGCTTCCTTGCAGATGCACTATTGAAGTCCAGTAATCTTTATAAAATTGATTCTAAAGTTGGATTATTAATATATTTTACATACACCCTTCTATTTTTTCCAGGTTCAGTAAATATTTCCAGCCTCCAAAAAGTTCTGCTTCTATTTCCATAAATTTCTTCATCATTAATATCAGAATTCGAATGATAATATACTTCCCTTCGAGTTAGAATTTGTTCCAAGTAATCAACTATAGTTCTATCCTTTACTTTGAAATCAACACCCAATAATTCTGAAACGGACTTAGTATCTTTTGAATTTAATGGAAGCACAGTTCTATGTAATATATTCCCTTTATCCTCAATAATCAAAGTAATCAAATCTATTTCTTCATATCCTCTCCAATTGACTCTTGAAGTTGTTACACCAGTTACTTTTCCAGATATTTGCTTTCCAATCACAAAAATAATTATTTACTACTTATATTTTAACCTAACTAATCCAACTATTTGCTACCATCATATACTAAAAACAACACAAATATTTAAAAAGCCCCTTTCTTTATAAACAATTATGAAAAAGAGGTTTTTGAAATTCTTAGAGAATCTTCCATTAATAGAAAAAGAAGAATTGGATGATGAATCTAACATTGGTCCATTTGTTGCAATGTGACTCTCTATAACAATGAATATAATTTAATAATTCTTATCACAACAATATTTATAAATCCTATGAGCAACCAAATTACAAATTATTAATGGAGGCAATAAAAATGAATGTATTCGGTTCTTTAATAGAAAACGCATTGAAAAGTGCTGATAATATAAGTCAAAGTAGCAATGAAATGGTTGGTCATGCAAATATCAAGGTAATTGGTTGTGGTGGTGGTGGTACTAATGCTACCAATTGGCTCTTCAAGAAAGGAGTTCAAGGTGCTGAAATTATGGCTATCAATACTGATAAACAACATCTGGATTTGGTGGAAGCAGATAGAAAATTATTGATTGGTAGAGATTTGACAAGAGGTCTTGGCTGTGGCGGATTTCCAGAAAAAGGAAGAGAAGCTGCAAAGGAACAACTTAGCGAATTAAAGGAAATGCTTAAAGGTTCAGACATGGTCTTTATTACTGCAGGCATGGGTGGTGGTACTGGTACTGGTTGTGCTCCAGTAGTTGCACAGATTGCAAAAGAAGAAAAAGCAATTGTTATTGGTGCTGTTACAATGCCATTCGAGATTGAAAGAGCAAGAATAGAAAAAGCAGAGTATGGTTTACAGCATTTGCGGGATGTCTGTGATACTGTCATAGTCATTGATAACAATCGCTTAGTAAAAATTGCTGGTAACTTGCCTATCCAACAAGCATTCGCAGTTGCCAATGAACTAGTCTCAACAATGATCAAAGGAATTGTAGAAATTATTGCAGTTCCATCGCTGGTGAATTTGGATTATGCAGATGTTAAAGCAATCATGTCCAATGGTGATGTCTCTGTTGTTGGTATTGGAGAATCAGACTCTCAAAACAGGGTTGAAGAAGCTGTAAGAAGAGCATTATCAAATCCTTTATTAGAGGTTAGCTACGAAGGTGCAACTGGTGCATTGATCCATGTCTCTGGTGGCGATGACTTGACTCTGGAAGAAGTTAACAAAGTAGGTAGTATGCTTACTGAAGCTTTGGACGAGGATGCAAATGTTATTTGGGGCGCGAGAATTTCTAGTGACATGAAAGGAAAATTAAGAGTCATGGCAATCATTACTGGTGTAACTTCTCCTTACATTATGGGCAAAGGAATTAAGAAGAAGGATCAATCTAAAACAATGTCAAACTCTTTAGGGATTGATTTTCTTTAATTTTTTTTAATCTTAGCAACAAAGAAACCCTCGGTATCATTATCCTGTGGCCAGATTCTTAGGCACTTTGAAACTTCTGGATCATAGGTTTCATTCTCGAATTCTGTGATTGGTTCGCCTCTTTTGATATCTAAATTTATTTTCTCTACTTTTGCATTATCATATTTTTTTAATAAATAATCAATTACTGCTTCATCTTCATGCGGCTCAAGAGTACAAGTAGAATAAACTAAAGTCCCATTCTCTTCGAGTATTTCGAATGCATTTGAGATTAGCCCTCTTTGAACTGCAGCCATTTTTTTGATTGTCTGCGGGTTCCACATCTTTATTGTCTTGTACGATTTTCTTATTGTGCCTATGCCTGAACATGGTGCATCTAAAAGGATTTTATTGAACTTCTGTTTGAACCAGTGACCTTCCATTCTTGTGATTATTGTGTTTAGTACTCCGCATCTTTGCAAGTTTAGTGTCAATGGTTTTAGCCTGTCAATCTTATTATCATTGGCAATAATTAATCCTTCATTTTTCATCATTGCAGCCATCTGTGTGGTTTTTGAACCGGGAGATGCACAGACATCTAATATAATCTCATTTGGTTTTGGGTTTAATACCAGAGGAGGAATCATTGAAGCAGCGCCTTGAAGATAGATGTAACCGAGGTAATGTTCCCTTGTATTCCCTACTGAAAGTTTGTTGATGAAGAAGCCTTCTTTGCACCATGGTATTGGCTGGAGTTCGAATCTAGATTTAATTTCATTGATTGAAGTTTTTAATGTATTGACCCGAATGGTTTTTCTTAATGGTTTTAGAGACGATTCTGTGAATTTTTCTAAGTCTGTCAATGCTTCATATCTTTTTAGAAATCCTTCCTTCCAGTCTGCCATATAATTGAAATTTGTTTTTGTATTAATATATTTGTTGGAGAATGCAGCCTGTGGGAATCGGACCCACAACTCAAGCTTGGGAAGCTCGGATTATACCACTTAACTAAGGCTGCTTTTTTTGAAATTATTTTTAGTGAGTATAAATACCTTTTGATAAAGTATATAAATATTAGATTTTTGAAATATATTAGAAGCGCGAGTAGTTCAGCGGTTATAATTCGGCCTTGCCAAGGCTGAGACCCGAGAAATAGCTTTTTTGGAAGTTATTTGGGATTTCGAATCTCGGCTCGCGCACCATTTTACATTCAGATTTTTACAAGAATATATTCCAATAAGATTTAACCATTTCATCAGCTACAAAATTAACTAATAAATCATAATCTTTTATTTCAGAATTTTTTAAATTCGACTTGTCAGCTTTTCTTAATGCTAAAAGATAATTGCTTCTAATTTTAGTGTGAATAATCATAGGCGGATAATTGTTTATCATTAATATATAATTAAGCAAAATTCTTCCAGTTCTGCCATTTCCATCAAAGAAAGGATGAATTGTTTCAAATTTATGATGAAATATAGTAGCTAAGACTAGTGGGTGTAATTTATCTTTATTTTTTTCATACCAATTTAATAAAATATTCATATCTGCTTTTATATACGGAAAAGGAGTTGCTTTGAAGTTAGCTTTTATTACTCTTACATCTTGCGTTCTGTATCCAATTCTTTTATCAATATTTGCTACTAATCTTTTATGAATTTCAATAATTAATTCATTAGTTATTTTTTCTTTGGATTCTTGAAGCCAATTAAATACTTCTTCAGTGTTTTTTAAATCATAAATATCTCTTAAAGGCCTATCTTTAGGACTTATTCCATTTTGTAATAAATTTCTAGTTTCGCTTAATTTAATTGTATTTCCTTCAATATTAGTTGAGTTAAATGCAAATTCTATTATGAAATTCTTGAAAATCTCTTCCTTTGTCAATTTGTTGTAATGTTGAAATTCTTTGTTATAATGCAATTTACAAGCTTCAATTTCGAATAATTTGTCTCCAAGGTAATTGTCTGATTTAATTTTGGATTGTTTAATTTTTTCTAAGTATCTATTTGATTCTAAAAAATTATGGATTGTTTTGTAGGTTTTTCTGATTTGATCATTATATTTAGGTAATTTTGTGAGATTATTTTTAACTTCTTCTAGATTATCACCTAAGTAAGCTAGATCTTTGATTACTATTCTTGTTCCTTTTCTTTCTGAGGCCCTCAAATAGTAATATTCCTTATTTCCAATAGCCTTTTTGTAAATGTAAACCATGGCTTTTAATAGACTTAACTAATATATAAATCTTACCCTTTACATTTGAATATCTAATTGTAAGGGGTAATATAGTTTTTTATAGAAAAGCATGTAAATCTCATCACTATATCTAATTTAGGTCCTACCAAGAACGACAGCGCTTCT
>CAYYMN010000010.1:0-3353 GCA_964473075.1 Candidatus Woesearchaeota archaeon | reverse complement strand
ATGGAGCTATGATACAAGGTTCGCGCACCATTATAATTAATAAATATGAATGTTCTTAGAATTTCTATGGATAAGTTTTTTGCTGATGATATTAAGATTGAAAGGTTAAATGAAAAACATATGATAAATAATTTTCAATCTTATGAAAAAGAACTTAAAGATTTTTTAATTGAAGATGCTTTAAATAATCAAAAAAATAAAATTTCTGTTACTTATTTATGGTTTCTAAAAACAGGGAATTTAGTTGGTTATATTACTTTATTGAATGATCGCATTAATTTAGAAGGTGATTTAAAAGATTTGTTTCATCAAAAAAGTATTGAGTATCATTCTTTACCAGCATTAAAAATTGGAAGGTTATGTATTGATGACAAGTATTTACGAAAAGGCCTTGGAATGCTAATGATAGAATTTTCGATAAAAGTAGCATTTCATATATTTAATGAATATTCTGGATGTAGATTCATAGTCTTAGATGCAAAAAGGAATGTAAATAATGATCCGATTCATTTTTATAAAAAACAAGGATTTAAAATTTTAAAAGAAAGAAAAAAGGGAACGACTCCAATGTATTTGGATTTAGTTTCGAACATCAAATCTAGTATTTAATGCTCTTTTTATTGTGTTGATTCGATTAATATCTGGATTAGTTTCTTCTTTAATCATATTTTTGATAAATCTTATAGCATCTTCACCTCTTAATGTTGGTGTTGATCTTATTGGTTTTGCCATATTGATTGAAAATGAATCAAAGTTTATAAAATTATGTAATTGTTGATCTATAATTCTTCCAATATATTTAATTATGTCAAATTGCGCGGTTCTGAATTGGTCTTATTAGGCTATATAACCTAGTTTTAACCTATTTGGGTTTTATTGTTAATTTTAGATGTTAAATTGCGCAGAATTGTAAATAGACATATGTGAACATTCTTTTAGCCCTCAAAAAACATATTCCTTCGTTATTTACTCTATAAAATAAGGCCAAAAAAGTAGCGCTTCTAAAGGGAGTTATAATACATTTCGTGCACCATTTATTTTGATATGGGGACATTTTTACTAGGTTTGATATTTGTACCCATATTATTTTTTAGCTTGTTTCTACAACCAAGAGAAATATTCTTTGAAAGGAGATCTATTTTTGGTATTTAACGGAGTTTAGATTGATTTTTATGGACTACTTAATTTAAAGTTCTGCAAATTATTTTTTAGTCTACAAAAGGTTTAGAAAACAATTTATGGACATGACATTGATTTACTCTTCCTAATATTTATAAATTCTTATTTTCTAAAAAATTATTATGATTTCCAAAAATATTTCTGAGCTAAAGAAGAACTTACCTAATAAAAAATTATTTGTTTTTGATATTGATAAGACATTAGCTTTGAGCAAGCAGCCTATTGATGAAGAGACTTGTGAACTTTTATCACAATTAATGCGCAAAAGAAAAGTATCTTTGATTTCAGGAGGGAGGTTTAGTAGTTTTAATGAAACTTATTTGAAGAATTTGAAGCTTGATCCTTTGTTGTTGAATAATCTTTATCTTTTTCCTACCTGTGGGGCATGCTTTTACAAATATACTCAAGGAAAACAAGAATTGGTTTATTCTAAGGAGCTTCCTGAAGATGACAGGAAAAGGATAATTGAAGCTTTTTACTTGATGTTTGAAGAGGTTGGTTTTAAGATCCCAGAAAAGGTTTATGGAGAGCTTGTTGAAGACAGAAAGACCCAGATTACATTTTCCGCGTTTGGTCAAATGGCTCCTTTAGAATTGAAAGCAAACTGGGACATAGATCATAAAAAAAGAGCTCCAATGATTAATATTTTGAAAAGAATGCTTCCTGAGTTTGATGTCAAAGCTGGAGGAACAACTTCTTTGGATGTGACTTTGAAAGGCATTGATAAAGGGTATGGAATCCAAAAGATGATTCAATTTTTTGGGTGTAGTAAGGATGAGATTATTTTTGTAGGCGATGATCTTTCAGAAATAGGTAATGACTATCCTGTGCATCTGCAAGGTGTTGAATGTTTGCATGTCAAATCTATTGAACAAACAAAACAGGCATTAAGAGAATTTGTAAATACCCTTTGAATAACCCATTTTACTTTCTCCGACTCAAACTAATCCTATAACTTTTAACTAACTTAGCCAATGCTAATATATCCCTATCAATATCCTTCTTAATCACAGAAGAATTCAAGCGAATTGTGCATAGCATAGAATATTTCTCATACAATCCTTTCTTCTTCAACAAATCCAATAAATAATTCTTATCAGAATACTCCACATTAGCAAACTCTTTCACAGAAGCCTTCATGTTGGAACCATAAATAATATCAACCTTTTCTTGAACAGAATATTTAATCATTTTAGCTTTCAATTCTTCCAGTTTATCCTCAATCTCTCTCTTTTTCTCTATCAAGGAGGAATATTCATCAACAAATATCACTCCATCATCTTTCTTAAATAAATCAATATTCATCTTTTCTAAAACATTTTCATGCTTGAATGAAGGACATTTTGTTCGATAACCACAATAACTGCATAGAGAACTAACTTTGGTATTAAATGATAAGCAATTTTCTATCCTTTTTATCAATAAAACTGTATCATCTAATAGCTTCTTCAAATGTTCCTCAGTTCTAGACGAAGTGATTTCCTTGTCAAATGCAAGCATGTTCCATAATAAAACTACTTTCCTAGCATCCTTGAATTTATCTTTAACCCAAATAGAATACATTGCTAGTTGCCTATCAGAATCAGCCTCTTCTTGGTCTTTTAATCTAGATTGAGTCTTGTAGTCACAAACATAATATACATCATCTTTGCAGGCTAGTTTATCGATTTTTACATGATAATAATTTCCATCTGGCAGAAGCATCTTATCCATAGTTTCAATACCTAAAACTTTTAGTTGGTCAAATGGTTTGTAATGATTATAATAATCTTCAATATACTTAATTCCCATAGATTTATAATTATTTTCATCTAGTCCCTCTTTAACAATAAGAATATTATCATTCCATTTTAGTTTCCATGTTTCATCATAATCTTTTTTTAGAGCATCCAAAGAATTTGTTTTTGCATATTTCAAATCAGAATATAATTTTTCTAGCGTTTTATGGACAATGATTCCCATGAACATTTCAATGGTTGTAGGAATATCTTCAGGTTCTTTGTCAATATATTTTAGTTTATACTTGTATGGGCATTGTTCAAAGGTGCTGAGTTTTGAATGGGAATAGGTTGCCATGATAAAAGAATAATTATAGGTTATTTAAAATTTGTTAATCCCCCTTGAGTTTCTGAATTTCCTTTATAAACCCAAAATTTCACGATGATAAAAATCGA
>CAYYMN010000009.1:26008-31377 GCA_964473075.1 Candidatus Woesearchaeota archaeon | reverse complement strand
TTTGGGGAGTTAAAATGAGAGAATTTAAAAAACGAAAAAATATTAGGACACTACATGGAAAAAAACTAGCGGTTCAATCGCCACCGAGGCTTCCGTTGCGACGACAAAAATATTCTTTCAGATTGGTCAGACAGTGTCTGGCTAATTTAGGAGTCAATGATTCCCATTTGTCATAAAATCCTCTTAATCTTCCTTTCAATTTCTTCTTTCGTTGGCAAATAAAGTTTATACTTCGAAACAAAAAGATTATTTGAAATACCTTCTACTGCAAATTCCACCTGCACTTTATTTTTTTCAGTGCACAAAATAATCCCAATTGGTTCCTTATCATCTTCTTTATTCAACTCTTTTTTTATGTAATTCAAATAGAAATTGATCTGTCCAACATCTTCATGCTTGAATTTTCCTGTTTTTAATTCAACCACAACATAACACTTCAAGTAAATATTATAGAATAACAAATCAATATAGAAATGATCATTATCAATAGTAAATCTTTTTTGTCTTGCAACAAAACTAAATCCTTGTCCCAATTCCAGTAAAAACTTTTGCAAATCATCCAGAATTTTCGTTTCTAATTGTTTCTCTGTATAAACAGCTTTTTCCTCTAAATCCAAAAATTCAAGAACATAAGGATCTTTTATCAACTCTTCAGACTTGCTTGGCATGTTTCCTTTTCTTTCATATTCAATTAATGCATTTTTATCTTTACTCAACAGAAGTCTTTCATAATGAAGAGAAAATATTTGCCTTTTTAAGTCTCTAACACTCAAATTTTCATTAATTGCATAATTTTCAAAGTATCTTCTTTTGATTTCATCTTCTATTTTTATCAACTCACAATAATGTGTCCAAGAGAGTTTATAGAATTCGTCAGTCACTGACTGATGAATTTGATTTTCATAGGTTTTATAGAAAAGTCTCATATTTCTAAGAGATGTAACATTGAATCCTCTTCCAAATTCCTTTGTAAGAGCCTTAGAAATAGTTTCCAAAAGTTTCTTTCCATATTCAGCTCTTCTACTACCTTTTTGTTCCTCTTTAACAATCCTCTTGCCAATTTCATAATAAGCCTTAAGCATCTCAGTGTTTACAAAAGTGAATGAAACATACCTTGCATGCAAAACTATTTGCTTAATCTCCTTAATCAATCCAAATAAACCTTTTTCTTTAGTTATTGAATTCATATCCAAATTCTCACAAAAATTCTTAATAAAGGTTTACCAAAAAAATCCGGAAATCTTTCGGGAAAATTTTAGAAAAATTGCACCCTAAAACAAACTCTGCGACGACAAAAATACTTTTTCAAATTGGAACATAGATTAACTGTCTTCATTCATAATAACAATGTGATATTACACCTTCAAGTTAGATTGCACAAGATTCAAAATTTTACAAACTGGATTTCTAATGGAATTCATTAAAAATAATTGGTTCATGCTCTTCCCAAATCAAAAACTGCTTCAATTCCTTCCTGGCTTCCTTGTTCAATTTCAGATCTTTTTCTAAGTCCATCTTTAGTTAATTTATATTCGAAGCCCCCCCTTCCACGCCTAATTTCTAATTCTTCAGAAGTCAATTGTCTCTCTCTTCAATCTACATATCCTTCCTTACACAAACGAAACAAATGGCCATGTATACTACCAAGATTAACTTTAAGTGAATCTATTCTTTTTTGTTCAGCTATTAAGTCAACTAATTGAATTGGATTTCTCCATTCATGAAAACTTAAAGCACTATAAACATCATTATATTTTATCATATTAAATCTAATTATAATAATTTGGATGAAGTTTTTAAATGCTCTGATTGCACCCTTAAAATGAGACAAAGAATTAAACTCTAATCAATAACAAAATTTAGGAGCAAAATGGGCTAAGAAAGATAATTTTCAGCTTAACCAACCCTAGCATCATAATCAAGTCCACAAATAATTCTAAAATAATCAAATAATTAACTTTTTAGTTTAATTTAATCTTCCAGTAACATTTTTAAATACTGCCGACATACTACTTTGAAATGTCAACCGACAAAGTCACCATGCCTCAATCTGGGGGAGGTCTCTTAAGATATTTTGATGATTACAAGAGTAAGCTTCAAATAAACAAGAATTTGGTGATAATTGCAATTGTTTTGGTAATTGTTATTGAAATAATTCTCCAGAAGGGAATATAAATGTTTCAAGGAATGGACCCCAAACTCATAAAGCAGGCTATGAAAAAAATGGGTCTCAAGCAGGAAGAGATCGATGCCACTGAAGTCATAATCAAAACCCCAGACAAGGACTACATTATTCGCAACCCAACTGTCACAAAGGTTGTAATGATGAATGAAGAAAGTTTCCAGGTTACAGGTTCAATAGAAGAATACATTCCAATAAGTTCGGATGACATTGAAACTGTAATAAATCAAACTTCATGTTCAAAAGATGAAGCCCTTTCTGCATTGAAAAAAACTAATGGAGACATTGCCGAAGCAATTTTAGAACTGCAAAAATGAACATTCAATCTTTCAAGGATGCCGAACGCATATTCAACACTGCCTATAAGCTCACTAATGATCCCAAATTATTTACTATCATTTTACAAAAACTTCATGAAGCATTGGACGTAGACACAGCCCTTTCTAATGAACTCAAAACCCTCATTGCAATCAAAAAAGATTCAAATGTAGAATTCACTCGCACTGGCAAACGCATTTACTGTGACGAGAATTACAATCTTACAATAATCGACCAAAAAATAGTCGAGGCATACTTGCAAAGAACAAAATTATTAATAGGAGCATAATGGAAGATGAGAACTTAGCCAGAGATGAACTCAAGCGTGTTGACCATTTGATTTATGTTACCTTGAAATACACCCGCACCGCAGACATCATCAGAACAATCATCAGCAAATTCATCCTCATATTAGACCACCAAACCCAAAAATATTACGAGCTCAAATTCGAGAATGGCAAAGAAAAAGAAATACCAGCGATTCCATTGATGCGCATAAAAAAACTAGAAATAACTTTCCCCAAGGATCAAAAAATAAAAGACCTCACTGACTTCTATGTTCATTTAAAACAAATCTATAATGCAGACTATCGCTCCAAGGAAGAATACAGAAAGAATGTTACTCTTGTAACCAAGGACAACGAAATAAACATTGCAAAGCTTCGCGAATACCTTGAGAACGTCCGGGAATTTGTAGAATATCTTGACAAACAATCAACATGAAAATCATTGGCATTTTAAGTGGCAAGGGCGGCGCTGGAAAAACTAGTTCCGCAGTCAACCTAGCCATTGCACTCTCCTGCCTTGGCAAAGAAACTATCCTTGTTGACAACAACTTGACTACACCCAATATTGGTCTACACTTGGGTCTTACAAATCCTGATAGCACACTCCATCATGTCCTGCAGGGCAAGAAAAAAATCCACCAAGCAATCCATCATCATCCTCTAGGCTTGAAATTCATTCCAGGGAGTCTGTCTTTAAATGATATGCAAGGATTGAAACTAAGCAACCTAAAAACCCTAAAGGAACTGGATGCAGATTATATCCTCCTTGATGGTGCCGCAGGCCTTGGCAGAGAAGCCCTTGCAACAATCGAGCACTCTGAAGAACTTTTAATCATCACCAACCCAGAGCTCCCTGCGATTACTGACGCCCTCAAAACCATCAAAGCCGCAGAAGAATTCAACAAAAAAATCCTTGGTGTGATCGTCACCCGAAAAAGCAACAGCCCTTTTGAAATAACAACCAAGAACATAGAATCCATTCTTGAATATCCTATAATCTCAATCATCCCGGAAGACGCTTCCATCAAAGAATCCCAAGTCATGAAAGACTCTGTCATCCTCACTCATCCTGATTCTAAGGTAGCACAGGCATACCTGAAACTCGCTAGTTCCATTGCAAATGTTCCTTACTATCCAAAGAAAGAATCCTTACTAAAGAAATTCATAAAATTATTCCATTAACTTCCATAATACGAACTTTTTTTGTAACCCAATCGTTGCCTCGTGGCATCATATCCTTTATGATCCTCAAGTATTATTTCAACAAAATCTTTGTTCTGTTCCTTGATGAGTGCAACTCTTACATTGGATCCTATTTTCCTAAAAAAAACATACAAATGCTTGAACTCTTTTTTGCTTGGCACAGAACCTATTTCTTTATCTTCCTTGCATCTCTTGCACCACTCAATCAAATCAAGAATCATTCCTTCTTTCAATCGAAAAATATGATTTTCAAACTCTTTATTGAACTGAATTTGCATCCCAAAAATCTCAATCAGTATTGATTTTATTTCTTTGCTTTCCATAGAGTAACTCCTCATATGTATTTCTAATTATTACTAAATGCTGATTTAATTTAATATTCTTTATGGATTTATTTAATGTATTTATGTAATCGCGCAGTTTCACATATAAATAAGATTTTGCAAACAATTTTTTACAGAATTCTTTTAGGATTTCGTTTAGATTAGAAAGATTTATGTTTTTTAATAATTCGTTTAATTCTTTGCCATCAAGAACTTTGTTATGACAAAAAAGGTAATATTCAAACACTAATCTTCTCATTGCTTCAGGCTTTTTCTCTTTTTTAATATACTCGATTACAGCTTCATGATATGTACTCATTATTTCAGATAATATCGGCTTTTTTTTCCTTATTATTTTAGGTATCTCAAAATTAGAAACAGAAACTAATGAAGCAGATTGAAAAATAGGATCAGACAATTTTTTTTCTGTTAAAAATATTAAATGCTTATTTTCATTCCATTCTTCCTTGTATCCTCTTTTTTTGATTATAAAAAGATCAATATCATTATACTCTTTTGAAAATAAGAATGAACCACTTATAAAAGCTTTATCATATTCCCTTGAGTATTCTTCAATAATTGTATGTGCTTGTTTTAATCGTCCTGGAATAATAGAATAAGGGCTATTCACAAAAAATTCAATATCTCTTTGTTCTAAGATGATTGAACTTAATGCTTCCATTTTCTTTTTTATTGATGTATACATTGCTTTCTTTTCAGCATTTGATAATCTAATTTTTTTATCATATTTTTTAAGTATATTGAACTGTTTTATAGTGAACAATAATGGAACAAAAAGTTCTTCCTTTTTCAGTATATGTTTTAATAAATTATAATTCATATTACTTTAAAGAGTAGCTTTTATATTTAAATGTATCTAATTATTCATATTTATATTAAAGCAAATTATGGGCTTATTCTCCCACTAAGAATGTATTATTGCCAATTTTTACTATCCAAAGAAAGAATCCTTACTAAAAAAATTCATAAAATTATTTAAATAGTAAATTCCTTAACACAATGATGGAAGAATATGTAATGAAAACAACCTCTGGC
>CAYYMN010000009.1:0-25998 GCA_964473075.1 Candidatus Woesearchaeota archaeon | reverse complement strand
TGTGTAGTGTTAGTGTCAGTGTGTACTGTTTGAATTCAGATGGAATATTTAGAATGAATCCTGTTTGGCAAATAGAATATAAGGGTTCTCCAAGAAAAATTACTGCATTACTAATTAAAGGAAACTCTCTTGATCATGAACAAATAAAAAATGTCTCGGAGTTCATAAACCGTCAGATAGCATTCCAAAATAACCAAGTAATAGGCAATACAAGCCAGATCATAGAAATCTACAAAAGAATCAACTAAAAATTTATATACTTCATTAACTATTTCTTTTTAAAATCTAATACAAAAAAAAGAACATGGAAAACGAACTTTTAGACTCATTAGAACCAGAAAGGACCTATATAATCAAAACCGAAATTGAAGGCATGAATATGGATTTCTTATTACACCTGTGCAAGAACTTATTCTATGTAAGAAAAATTTCCAGCAAAGATCCTAAATATTGCTTGGTCACAAAGCTTAACAACAAAAAGAACTACAAAGAAAGCAATTTGGATTTAGGGATTAGTTTCAATTACATACACCCTAAGCTAAACAAAGAAGTAGACTCTGGGATTATTACAAGCATCGAATTAAGATAAATTAGTGATATGAATCTCCTCGAACGATTTCTCCTGCTCCAGGTTAACTTTAGAATAATTATATAAATGCAGCAAAGGCACTAAAGTCAATACAATCTCTTCCTTGCTCTTTGTATTCAACTCCGAGAACTTCACTATCTCTCTCTGCTTGAACATCTCTAATAACTTCAAATGAACCTCCTCTATTAACTTTCCAATGTCCACTTTCTTCTCAGGTATCTCTGGCATATTAAAGTTCAAGAATTTCTCCAGCCTTAACTTCCTTCTCACATCCACCCTCAAGGCTCTTTCTAAAGCACCAATCAAATCTGATATTGACACTTTTCTTTTTCTCGCCATAGGCGTACGAATTCCTAAAGTAGGTATCTCCACTTTCAAATCTGACCTTGGAATGAACTCTCCTAGCTCCTCAAACGCACTCTCCTGATGAAACAAGAACGAATCAAAATTGCTAATATCCTCTTCTACTAATCGATTTGATTTTATTTTCAATAATAATGCTGATGCCAATAATACTTTCCCTGAGATAAAATAATTCATTTCTTTCATACTTTTAACAGTCTCAATATACCTTTTTGTAAGCTTGGAAACATCCACATCCCATGGATCCATCTGCTCAGTCTTTATGAGATTATAAATTATATCCTGCCATGTAACCTCACTCTCTTTCAACAGCAGATCATATATTTGCTCTTCCATTACTTCCTCCATAAAAACAAGGTTTATAAATTTTATACATTTTTTAATCTCTCCTTTTCTTCCTTCAACTTGAAATGCTTCGCTAAAAATTTCATTACTTCTGCAAACTTAATTGGCTCTGAAATCAATGTAACCATATCTTCATCCCATCTTTTCTTCAATTTTTGTGCTCTATTGAACATTTTAAGAATGGAAAACTCATCTCCTGACTCCAAACACTTTTTTTCAACCAATTTCATATTCAAAGGCAATTCTTCTTTGAGAATCATATAGATATCAAAATGATCCCTGGGTTTATTTCTCCCAATTGCCGCAGCAACTTTCTCCGCAATGAGTTCCTCTTCAGCAACAGTTGTTACAGAAAATTTTGGGATAAACTCTTCATAAAAATGCTTTAGACTATGAATTTCAAAAGGCAAAAATAATTTAGCCCGCTTATTCAAATCAATGAAAACTTCCCCTTCTCCCAATTCAGATTTGTATTTCACAATCATTCTGATAAATCCATCAACATTCTTACCTTCAGTAATCTCTTCGAATAGATTGGATTTCTTTATAATTCCAATTATTTCTTTTTGTATGTCTTTTTCATTTCTTGTCAGAGTAAAATCCAAATCCTCTGATAACCTTGCATGCTTCAGGAATATTTTATTCAATGCCGTCCCACCCTTGAAATAAATCCCTTCTACATCCTTGATCAAATAAAGAATTAAAGTAAGATAGTAATCTTTTGCAAATAAATCTTTATTAAAAGGATACTCTGAATTAATCACATTAAACTCCTCTTTAGAAATTATTTTGATTTCATCCATTTTTTCATTACCTCTAGATTCATTATCCTAAAACTATGCTTCTCAACTTTTCTTATAATTGACATCATAATTCTTTTTTTAGTAGTCCTTCTAAATGTAAATTTTGTATTCAAAATAATTTTTCTACCTTGCCTTTTAGTTGTAAACACCTCTACCCAAAAAGGTATTTGTTCTGTCAATCTATAATAATTTGCCGCACTCCAGCCACCAATAAAATAATTCTCCCCATCAAAAATCTCATCTGCAAGTACAAAAGGATGCTCCATCCATTTTCCATTTCTGGCTTTGATCGGAATAAGATAATATTTATTCTTGTTTAGCTTGACTATTCTTTTCTTTTTAATAAGATTCTTGATAATATTATACCTTTGGGTTTGATTTTTGAAAAACTTATTTATATCCTCAATTTTAAAATAATATTTTTGATAAAATTCCAGCCAAGAAATAATCTCCAATTCCTTTTTTGAAAGCGATTTTATTGCATTTTTCATCCTAACACCATTTAGTAGAATAATAACTAATCTATGTTAATATATAAATATTCCTAAAAAAAAATTATAAAAGCTTTTTGACCATTTCAGCTTTGAATATCCAATCCATGAAAGACTTTTCCTTTTCTGGTGCTTGATACCCATAGGATTTAGTCCCAATATAAATATAAGGCCCATAAGTATATGCTACTTTCAAATTAGGGATATCATTATCAAAAGTATTAGGATAATAATCATAATTTACTGCACATTCATAACCCTCATGATCATTTAAAATCTGCATATCACAAATAACATCAAATACTATACCCGTCTTACTATAATGAGAAAATTTAAACTTACATTGCTTATCAGTATTAGGAAACTTATATTCAGCAGTACCACATATAGATTTAAATTCGCTATCTAATTCAATATAATCCCCATTATATTCAACCATACTAGTAGCAGCCTCTATACTACAATATTCATTTTGTCTATTAAACTTATTCACAATAGCATCAAAAAGTTCAGTTCCACGAATATCAGCTAACTCAATCCAAAAATCATAATCATCTACCCCACAAACAATATTAGTTGTACCAGATATTTTTTTACCTAAGAGTGTATCAGAAGAACCAATATCGCCAGATTCAGAGACATAATAAAATATATCAGCAGCATCCTCGGAAGTATCAACATTGCAAGGAGCACCCATTCTATGTCCAGATTCATCATCACAACCTTCTCCTTCCTCTCCTGCTACTACTTCTTCTTCACTTTCATCAGAACAATCACAACCATAAGCACTACAAGTCCTAGTATCACAAATAGTATTAGAACCACATTCTGAACTACTTTCATACCAAATTTTAGAACTATAATCCAAATCACAAACTAATTTTTTTGAAGGACTATTATAATCACAAGTATACCATTTAGTATAACCTATATTATCATCTTTTAACTCAGCATTCAACTGCCCCCATAACTCACTACAATCATCTCCATTAACAGCATAATCAGGAACATTAAGCAAAACTTTAGCTTCATCTGTTAACATAGAAACTTTTCCTATGCAATCCAAATTAACTCTATTCCAATCAAGACCTTTATACATATCACTATATCTATTCAATCCTAAAGCATCAGTAGCATCATCCCCATTAAATGCATAAGGTTTAATTTTAGCAACATCAGGAGAACAACAATAAAATCCCTCTTTCTTCATATTAAAATCACACTCCCCTGAGGTGCTACATTCACCCTGTGTCCATAACCCACCTTCCATACCTGTTGTAACTAAACTAAAACAAGGATCTAACTCGCTTCTAATCCCACAATAATAGCCCCAATCTCCTTTCTCAACATCAGAACCACATCCAGTAGCAATATCTATTTCACCAACATCAATATCATTCATTCCAACAACAACGGGTTCAGCAGCAGGTTCAGGTTCAGTTTTATCATCAGCAACACCAACATTAACCACCCTACACTCATTTAATGAATCTTCAGGCTCAAACAAACTCGAACCTTTAAACATCAAAAATCCATTTCTATCTTTAACATTTTGACAACCATAAGTTTCAAATGAATCTCTCCCAACTTTTTCTTCTTCATTAATCCAAGAACTCCTTTGATCATTAATACAACAATCCAAACCTTCTAGCATAACACTTGATTCACTATTTCTAAATATAATCCTATACTCCTTACCTTCCTCCAACTTCAAATTAGTTTTTCTAGAATAAATATCAGAAACAGTCCCTTCAGGAATAGTAATCTCCCCACCATCCTTCAAAGTCATCTCAAGAATATTCTCTCCAAGTGATTTAAAACTAGCCTTCCTATTATTAGGTTTAACAAGATACCCATTACTTTCAACCCCAACATAGAACTTGTCTGCTTCCAATTCATTCCCAGAATAACTTTCAAATTCACTATTAATCAAAGTAATAGGAACCTTATTCACAGAATACAACTTAACTATCCCATCACCCAAAGCATCTCTGCAATTACCAGCACAAGTCCATTCATTCTCATCAAAAACTAAACCTTGAAGATCAGGCAAATTTGTAATTTCAAAAGTAGGATAACTTTCACCACATCTTAAAGTAACTATTCCACCAGTAGATTCTAAATTACCATAATATTTACAAGAAGTAATTTCACAAGCATTCGATTCTAACTTTACCTCGAAACTAGTCTCTCCATCTAAACCCAACTTTTCATTATCATTTGAACTAGAAACACTCCATTCATCTAAAGTTTGAAAATCTCCAAAATAATATTGCTCACCACCACTTAAACTGCCACTTTTATCTAATTCCGAACAAACTTTGATAGGAATTTTATTATCCTTAATTTTATCATTATTCTCTAAATTAATCACAACTTCAACATTATATACATCAGCAGAATCCATAATCAATTCATCATCTTTGCCCAAAGAAAAATATCCAAAAATATCAGAATTAAATTGAAAACTGAACTCCAAATTCTCATTATTCAAATTAACAAAATTGTAACCATTATAAGCCACATCACTATTTTTTGAGGGCAAATAAACTTTAAACTTTGGACTTTGTTCTCCAAAACTAATATAATCAAAAGTATTTTCCCCAACTTTAAATTCAAAAAAAGAGCCACCAATTTTTTGAGTATTATAATCAACAGTCAAAACTAAATTTCCATCTTCATAATTAATTATTGTTCCTTGGGGTAAACTAGTAAAAGTATATTCATTGATTTGAACATTCGTAACTGCTGAACTCACAACAAAATCATCACCTAAAGAATAATAAAGTGTATACACACCACTAGTCTCAAGAGTTGTAGTAGAAATAATACCATCTCCAGCAACCATCCCAACCATTAGCAAAAACATTAAAATAAAAATTAGTTTCATTCTTCCACCACCTCACACACACCTTCTACACATACACCGATAGAACAATCAAAATCCTCCAGGCATTCAACTTCTTCAATCCCAGGATAGTACTCCGCAAACCTAAAGCTCAAAGTAATCTCACCATTAAAAGTAGTATTATCCTCTAAGACATACAATATAGTATCACCATTCAAAGGCACCACAAGAATCCTAGACAGCCCATAATCCATTAAATAGGTACAATTCGACAATTCGACAATGATAGAACTCCCTAATCAATATTTTCACTCGTAGAATCCTTCAAAACAATATCTTCAGCTATATCCCTCATGCCAAAAAGATTCGCAACCACAGAAACTTCATAAGGCTTATTCAAAGTATATACATTATCCCCCTTAGTCAACACCAAAGGATATGAAACAGAAGCACTAATAATATTCTCTTCAACAACAATAGTAGATTCAATCTCTCCAGCATCAATCACAAACTCCGGATAGCCATTCAGATCCAAGCAAGACACAGTCAATACATCCATATAATTCTCAAGTTCAATAGTCATATCCTCTAAACTCAAAATATTCGCAGTTCCATTAAACAAATAATAAGGCACATCCCAAGTATCATCAGAATAACTCTCCATAGGTAAATTATAATATCCTCCATTCACGGAAACATCAACCACTGCCTGATACAGATTGCCTTCAACACAACTGGCAACCTCATCTTCTATCTCATTAACCTCCGACGGCAAAGACAATTCCTCAAATCCTGCCAAAGAAAATATTTCACCGCGATAAAAATAAACCATGCCAACAACAGCAATCAAAACTACGCCTAAAACAACAAACAAAGTAAACTGCCCACCCTTTTTCATAAGAACAAATAAAACAATGAACTTTAAAAAGATTTCTTAAAAATTATTTTTCCAAAAATTTATTACAAATCTCTATAAGTTTTGGTTGTATTTCCTGTTTAAACTCTTCAAATTTATTTTTATCATAAAGAACCACAGCCAACTCTTCTACTTTCTCCTCGCTTTCAAAAAATCTACCTTCTTGAAAAAGAACAAGCTTTTCACCAATCAATTTTGTTAAATCCTTTTTTATAAGAGAAGAGTTCTTTATTTTCTCCACAATCTCCTCAACATCTGCATTCAAAGAATCTTTAATTAAAAACAAATCAAACAAATCTCTTTCCTGAAATTTATTTCTTGTCAAAACAGCCCTATATTTTTCTAAAGTAATTTCTTTTAATGTATAACTAAGAACATTGAAACTCCTTATATTCAACCCGAGCATAAACAACAATTCTTTAGAATCAAAAAGATCAGTTATAGCTTTGACAGAAACTTTTTGAGGAGGACTAAACATCTTCTCAATGAAATTTATTTCTACCTTAATGAACTGAATATCTGAATAATATACCTTAAAAGTATAAACTGTCCTTCCACTTAACAATCTACAATATTTTTTATTGCTCCTATCAATGCTAAAATCAAGCCCGAGAGCATCTGCAATTTCTTTTAGCCTTGGAACAAAAGAATCAAGAAAAATTTTGACTTTTCTTTCTCTCGCACTTCTTGTTAATTTTCTAATATTATTTGAATCATTAAAAACAAAATCCAAATCTTCTGAAAATCTATGATAGTTAAGATAATTTCTAGAGAGTAAAGTCCCCCCTTTAAATATCAATTCCTCTCCAAGACCTTTTTTCTCAAACTCTGCTAAAATCAAAGTTAAAAGTAAATCCTTCTCCAGTAAATCCTCAGAATTATTCAAATTCAAATTGACTTTCAATTGTTCTATGTATTTACTTATGTTAATTTCTTGCCAATCCATTTTGGATACCTCTTCAAATAAATCTGTGTATTTTTCAAACTAATTAGATGATCCAATTCCTTAAAATAAACTTTATCTAAATAAGTTTTTGCAGGATCTGAATAATAATATCTTATCTTATTCTTAGTCATAGATTCTTTTAATCCAAAAATTAAATCTTCTTTGGTTTTGAGAAACTTTATATTAACCCCAAATATTCTTCTCTTACCGCTAATTCTGTTATTAACTATATTAATTACATTCGGAATCTGCCAAGTCTTTCCTTGTTCATAAATTGCAGTGTTAAGACCTAAATACCATTTTATTTTCTCCCTATTTAATACCTCAAAAAGAAGTTCTTTAACAGAATAATTACAAAACTTTCTCTTTTTTTCATCATAGGAATTAACATAATAATATCCTAAAAAAATCCTCTTAATATAATTATGCTTTGATAAATACTTTATAACATCCTTGTTGTTAACTTTAAATTTGAGTTTCTTATACTCCTCAAATAGATTAACTATTTCATCAATTTTAAAAATTTTTCCTCGATTCAACAAAGCCTCATACATGGTATTTACAATTTTCATAAATCTAAGAGTATGTTATCGTATATAAAGTTTTCGTGTTATTTTAAAAAGAGTCATTTTTTGACTAATTATAAAACAGATTAATTTCAAGTTAATCTTCTTCGTTTCACTTTCTCTGACACATCCAGATAATTTTCCAAGGACAAAACAGACCTCTTCAGTTCTTTGTTTCTAGTAATCTCAGTAGTTACTCTCTCTCCAAGAATATTAAAAATCAATTCCAAATCATTCATATGATCAAAATTTTCTTCGAGCCCCGCCGGCAATTGAGGCGCAATATAATTTTAAAAAATCAAATCAATCGTTCCTGTTTATACACCCCAATCAATTCCTCAAACTTCAACCCATTCTTCTCCAAGAACGCAAACGATGCAACAAAATTTTCTCCTTTAGTTTTCATCAAGTTCTCAGCTAATAAAAACCTCCATCCAATATGATCAAACCTGACACCGATCCATGCTTCCGCTCCAAAAATTATAGAGAACTCAAACAAATCCTCAATCTCTTTCTTTTCGAAATATTGTTTTTCACCTTTCAAGGACTTACATTCAATAGCAATCCTCCTAAAAAAATTACCAGCAAGCAAATCAGGTGCAGGCTTAGTAGTCGAACCAGAACCAGCAGCCCTAACGCAAGCCCAATTATTCTCCCAAAACATATGAAACAATTCTCTCTCACTACCAGAACCCTTTGCTTTTTTGTTCTTTACCATAAAAACATAGAATCACAATGAATATAAAAAAACTTCTGTTAAAAAATAAAAATAAAATTAAACATCTCTAGGCTGAATAGTGCTTCTTTTATTTTCCTTAGCTCTTTCACAAGCTCTTTTAATCAAAGCCACAACTTCTTCATTCAATTTTTCTGCAAAATCCCCAGCAACATTCATACCTTCAGCAATTTCCTTGATTTTGCTCCTTACCACAACCATTTCTGTCATTTTCATTCCCTCCTTGAAAACTTAAATACAACTTTGAAAAATCTTTACTATATAAATCTTTCTTACCACTTTGTATATAGAATTCAACCTTTTACATATCCTAAAACATCATAAACCAGATTGCTTGTAGCCACTTTCCTCTCTTCAACAATCTTAAATTTACACATTTCCTTTAGCAAACTCAAATCTGGTGCAATAAAAATCATTCTTCCATTCTTCTTCATAATAAATTCCAACTGATAAAATAATTCTTCATACAATTTTCTGATTTCTTTCTCAGGAGTATTCCTAGTCACATAAGGCACAACAGCAGTATAACAATCAATCTCAGACTCTTTGAACTTGGTATCCAGCCATTCAGTTTCCATACGAGAGATATTCAACCCCTTTCTCACTCCTGCAAGCTTCGCATTCACTTCTATCGATTTTACATTATTAAACAACTCATCAACAGCATACACATTCCCTTTTTTATAGCGTATAGCCTCAATTGCAATAATCCCATCCTTCGCAAATGAATCCAAAAAAATATTCTTTCCATTATAACCAGATAGTCTAACTAACCCATAAGCAATGCATGCATTTATCGACTGATTATTTACCCTGATTCTATACTCTCTCTTCGACAATAAAGTAATAGTCCTATCAATACCAACAAAAATTCTTCCTTCAATAATTTCTATGAAAACAACCTTCTCAGGATTCTTCAAGTCCACCTTGTTTCCAAACTTAAAAAAAATCTCACCTACTTTCTTTTCCACATCTACTGAACGAATCGAATCAGATACTGCATCAACTCTAAAAGTTCTTTTCAAATCAAATGCTTTTATTTCCTCTAAACTTTTGCACTCTTGAATTAACTCATAAATTTTAATTATGCTCTGACTTTTCTTTATTAATTTTTCAACATTCTTCGTCTCAAAGATAATTCTACCAGGGATTAATATTAAAGATTTAATTTTTAAAATTTCTTCTATCTCTATCTGCGTAATATCCTCCATTCCCTTTGCACACATTGCTACAAATTTCATTCTGCTAGATAGATATTGTTCTTTGTTTCAAGTATTTTAACCTTTACTTGGTCTCCAATATCCTTATTACAATTGTTGATTGATATACAACGCTCTTTAGCTACCCCTATCATCTGCCCCTCAATCCAACCTTTACAGACGATAATAACATTGACTTTATCATTTTTCTCAAATACTTCTGGAATCCTTTTTAATTTTTTAATCTCAACATCCTTCGCAGTTAATTTTAATTTCATATCAAATTCTTTTTCCCATTTTTCTAACTGATTATAAAATTTCCACCAATTTAATGGCTTCGCCTTTTTAATCTGCCGCGAATAAGAATAAATCTCATACTTTTGTATTCCTAGTTCACAACCTAATTCTTTTGCTAAGGAAATAATTTTAGGAATTTCTTCATCATTAACTTTAGGAATCCATACAGGACACAATCTAACTTTACTATTCTTCAAATATTTCTTTAAATTCTCTAAGGCAAGATTAACATCATAACATTCTACACCAGCAAGCTCTTTAGCCAACTTAGGATCCAAAGCATGCAAAGAAAAATTAACAATATCAACATCTAATTTTTTATACAAGAAACCATTCGTCTGCATTGAAATCTTTTTTACATTATTTATTTTTCTCAATCCTTTAACAAGCTCTTCAATCTGAGGATAACACAAGACTTCCCCAACAGAATCCAAATTAATTTCTATTTCTTCATTTTTATACTCAACCACTTTTTTTACTTCCTCTAATAAATAATCACAATCAACTTCATAGTTCACTTTATGATATTTAGATTTTACACCACTATCTACAGAACAAAAAGGACAATTTAAATTACAAACAGAAGTCGGACGCACTTGCAAAAGATTTGTACCTCTATCAATACAACCAAATGCAATGCATCCAATCAATGGAATTCCTCTGTTAATCTTCAAAATCATATTTAAAATAACTACCAAAAACTATATAAATGCTCTCCTAGAACACGATAGTCAACAGCGGGGTAGGACAGAGACTTAAAGGTTTACTTTAAATCGTCAAATCAGGAGTGTCTGTCGGGCTCATAACCCGAACAAGATTAAGTAATTAGTCTTGGGGGATAGGTCGGTGGTTCAAATCCACTCCCCGCTATTACCATTTCTGAATTTCACTCAAATGCTTTAGAAAACCAAAAACATTAAATAACTAAATTTCTTAAATAAAAACATGAGGTATAGAGGTGTAATAATAATATTAGTAATTATTCTGTTCAGTTTTCCAATAATATTCTCAAATGATACTGAGATTTCAGAAGTAGTCCTAGAAAACATAGAAGAAACTGAAGTCAAAGTAATAGTAGAACTAGAACAACCCTTAGAAGATCTTTCTCGAATAGAAAAACTCCAATCCGCAGATGTAGACCTACAACCCTTAACCGAAAATTTATACAGAGCAACTATTGACAAGCAAGATCTCAACGAACTTCTCCTGGATCCAAATGTTCAATCAATCAACAAAGATGAAGTTTTTCATATTCTATTAGCAGATTCTGTTCCTTTGATCAATGCTTCAGCAGTCCACACACTACAAAATAATTCAATAAACCTGACAGGCAGAGCTCAAACTATTTGTATAATCGATTCTGGTGTTAACTCAACACACCTAGGACTTAAAGGAAGAGTAATCGCCCAAAAATGTTTTTGCAGTATTACAGATAATGGCGCTGGTGGCTGTTGTTCTGATAATACAATAGAATCAAATACTTCAGCAGATGATCATGGTCATGGAACGCATGTTGCAGGCATCGCAGCAAGTAATGGCTCTTCAATCATTGGCGTAGCACCAGAAGCAAACATCATCGCAATAAAAGTTACAAACTCTGCTGGAACAGGCTTATTTTCAGACATTTTATTAGGCTTACAATGGTGCAACGATAATTCTAGTTTATACAATGTCACAGTAATTAGCATTAGCATGGGCGGCGGTTCTTACACAGCAGCCTGTGATGATTCTTATACTTCTCTATCAGCAGAAATTGAAGAAGCTTGGAACAAAAATGTCACTGTCACAGTTGCTACTGGAAATAGTGGCTCAACAACAATCATGACTTCTCCTGCTTGCATCAACAAAACAATTTCAGTAAGTGCAACAACAAAAGCTGATGCTATTTGGTCTTCATCAAACAGGAATTCATTAACAGATTTGTTTTCCCCAGGCAGTTTAATAGTCTCAACAGCCCTTGCAGGCAGCACAGAAACTCGCTCAGGCACCTCAATGGCCACACCCCATGTTGCAGGAGTGATCGCCTTGTTACAACAATACAAACAAGAAATTGAAGGCAGACCATTAACTGCACAAGAAATCAATACCACATTAGCATCAAATGGCACATTAATCGACGACACTACAGGCTCAGGAAGAACTTTCATAAGGATTGATGCTTACAAAGCCCTTGCAGCAATCGATAATTTATTCCCCCAATTAACATACACCAATACAACTTCATCAACAAATTACATTTACAATAATCTCACATTCTTGGCAAATACAACAGATGTAAATTTGAAATCAGTCTTACTAGAATCCAATCACACAGGTTCACTGGTAAATTACTCAATAACAAATGTTAATAACAACCAATACAATTACACTCTCACAAACTCTTCATTTTCTTCAGGCACATTCCAATGGCGAATTCTGGTCAATGACTCTCATGGTAACATCAACGCAAGTGTCTGGCATAACCTTACAATCTATACAGGCTCACCAATAATTACCCTTTCATATCCAACAAACAATCTCATCACAAACAATGCCTCAACAATCATCAACTTCACTGTTATCGATGACACAGACTCAACATTCAACTGCACTCTTTATTCAGACTCCGCTCTCAACCAAACAAAAAACATCTCCAATGGTTCCTTATCTGCATTCAAAGTCAACTACACCCAAGGAATCCACAATTGGAATATCCTCTGTAATGACTCACAATTACTCACAAGCAACTCTACATTAAACACCATCACTATTGATCAAACACAGCCTTACTTTCTCTCTGAAACACTTACATCAACATTAGAACTTGGAAATAACCAAACATACACAGTCATAGCCAATGACACCTACCTAAGATATGTTAACTTTTCCTATGATGGAACAAACTATTCCTTGACCAACACCTCAACAACATTCTCAAAAATTTTCACAACTTACCAAAATGGTACTAATAGTTTTACGACTTATACTGCAGACTATGCAAACAATGTAAATGCTTCAACAAATTCATTCACTGTTCAAGATACTATCTCCGGTCCAAGAATAGTCAATCTAAGATACAGTACTTCAGTCACCTACAACACAAACCAATATATCACACTATTTATCGTCGATTCCAGGACTATTTCTTCAACACTACTCAGCTATAATGGAATTAATTATACATTAAGCAATAATACAAACTATAACTACACTTACACTTTTGCAGCTTCAATCTGCGGCACAAACACCTTCAAAATATTCACAAATGATACCCAAAATAATGGAATCACAAACACAACAACATTTTCTGTTACTGGTTGCTGCGGTGATGGAACATGTAGTTCAGAAACTTGTACTTCTTGTCCAACAGACTGTAACACATGTTCAACTTCAAGCAGTAGTGGAGGCGGTGGCGGTGGTGGTACTACAACCCCAGTCACAAAAACAACAGAAGCTAATGAAACAATTGAAACAGAAGAAATAATCACATATGCTCCAGAAACAACAATCCTAGAAATAACTCCAACAATAATTGAAGAGGCCTCTCCAGAAAATCCAATTGATCTAAATATAGAAGATACAATAACAAATTTATTCATCTCAGTCAACGAAAAAGTTTCAGATATAGAAATCAATGTTGAATCCCTAGAAATGCTACCAACTTCAATCCCTATTCCTCAAGAAAAAGTTTTCAAATACTTCAAAATAAATATTACTAACTTAAGTTATTCTTCAATAGACAATGCAACCATCACCTTCAAAGTTACAAAATCATGGATTACAGAAAATTATTTCAGCCCAGAATCAATCAAACTACAAAGATACGACTCTACCTGGGAACCATTAAAGACAACACTAAATTCAGAAGATGCTGACTCCTATGAATATACATCCACAACCCCTGGTTTCTCCTACTTTGCAATAACTGGAAACCAAATCCAAGAATCACAAACCAACTGGGTACTAATTTCAATTACAACAATCTTAATTTTAATAGCATTAATACTTTTCTTAGTCCACGAACTTAAGCATAACGAAGAGTAACTATTTAAAACCCTAATCATTCTTTGAGCAAATGGAATTCATTGGCGGCCAAGCAGTAATTGAAGGAGTCCTAATGAAGAATGGCTCTAAAGTTGCGACTGCAGTCAGAGACCCAAAAGGCAAGATTATAGTAAAGAAAGAAACCTTCAATTCATTAACAAAAAAACACAAACTACTAAATTTGCCTATAATTCGCGGCATAATAATTCTAATAGAAACAACAATCCTAGGCATAAAAGAATTAAACTACTCTACAAATATCTCAATAGAAGACAAAAAGAACCAAGAAAAACTTAGTACATTTTCAATAATTTTAACCATTTTATTCTCAGTAATCTTAGCATTATTTCTCTTCAAATTTATTCCATTGATTACAGCACAAGCAGCTACCCAGCTTTCAGACAAATTCAATGATCGATTCATATTCAATATCTTCGAAGGAATAATCAAAATTTCAATCCTAATAATTTATATTTCTTTAATTTCATTACTTCCAGACATAAAAAGGGTCTTTGAATATCATGGTGCAGAACACAAGATAGTAAATGCCTATGAACATAATGACCTAAACAACGCAAACAAATATTCCAAAATCCATTTAAGATGCGGCACAAGTTTCATAATCTTTGTTTTATTATTCAGCATAATTGTTTACATATTTATTCCCATGGACATTAGTTTGATTTCAAAATATTTGATTAGAATATTACTCCTTCCATTGATCGCTGGCATCAGCTATGAAATAATCAAACTAAGCCCTAAGTATGAAAATAAATGGTTATTCAAAATAATAATTTTTCCAGGTTTACTCGTCCAGAAACTAACCACAAGAGAACCTAATGAGAAACAATTAGAAGTCGCAAAAAAAGCTCTTATAGAAGTAATTTAGAAAGATTTGCAAGCCCCATAAAAATCACACTGCCCATTCTTCCATTTGCAAAGTCCACTAGTTTTTCGTTCATAATCTTCCTTCTTCTCAAACATTCCTGTATGCTCATGCACTAAATCTATTGCTTGTTTTGCAGTTTCTAAAATATCTTCATTAACTTTCATCATTTGCAACTTATCTCTTAAGAAAAACACCCCAACTTTATCTGGTAACCTTTCATGCTTCTCCTGATACAACAATGAATATATCCCTAACTGTATCTTAATACTCTCTTTAATCTCAGAAACAGAATTAGTTTTATAATCTAAAATGTGCACTTCATTATCCACAAATTTAATCGCGTCAATAAACCCATGAACAAGCATAGTTTCAGAATTATATTCCTGTTCTGTTAAAGGCTTGATTGCATTAAACGCAGCTTCAATGTTTCCTTTCTTTTCGAGCATCAAAGTAATCTCCTCAATAAAATATCCACACCAATTCACTATCATCATCAAGGTCTCTTCAAAATAAAATTTAAGCTCTTTCTTACTCAGCCCTAAAACTTTCAATTCTTCACTATATGCCCCCCATTGCACAAAAAATATTCTTTGAATTACACAAATAAACTCTTCCTTGTAATTATTTTCATCAACCCCAGCCAAATCCTGCTTAAAGAAATGTTCCAATGTAGAATGTGCAATACTCCCTCTGATTAAATTTATATTTGGGCTCGTAGGTAATTTCTCAATATATTGATAATAATATTTTCTAGGACACTGCAAGAATGTATTTATTGAAGAAGGAGACTCAACTCTTTTTGCCATAAGATGAAACTTAATTTAAGTCTTTAAAAATATTATTGCTATGAAACTAATCTATTATGCCCACAAATTATTTCACCAAAATTATTTAAGTTGAAGATGTTAAACTATTATAATGAAACAATCACTAAAAACAGGATTTAGCTTTGGTTTAACCTCTGGAATAATCACAACACTTGGATTAATGATAGGCTTACATTCTGGCACTCACTCAAAGCTTGTAGTTATAGGGGGTATATTGACAATAGCAATAGCAGATGCATTTTCAGACGCTTTAGGCATACACATATCTGAAGAATCAGAGAATAAGCACACTACAAAAGAAATATGGGAATCAACAGCCTCTACTTTTTTATCTAAATTTGTTTTTGCATTGACATTTATTGTTCCCATCTTGCTATTTCAACTCTCAACAGCGATTATTGTAAGTATAATCTGGGGTCTATTTCTACTAGGCATTTTTAGTTTTTATATTGCCAAAGCACAAAAAGCAAATCCATGGAAAGTTGTGATAGAACATTTGGCTATTATGTTGATAGTAATAGCTATAACACATTATGTTGGTGATTGGATTGGAACAAAGTTTGGTTAAACATTGACGAAATAGACTAAAGTTTAATTATCCTTCAAGTATAATACAATCAACACAGCAACCAAAGTAAACTTTTTCTAAAAGCTTCCCGAAAATCTTCCGGATTTTTCAAGAAAAGCTTTATTAATAGAATCTCGCTCTTAAAAAATATGACACAACAATTAACTCCAAAAGATGAAACAACTGATTTTTTATTTTATCAATCTCCTGAGGGGAAAATAAGAATAGAAGTCTTTTTGCATAATGAAAACATTTGGCTAACCCAAAAAAAGATGAGTGAATTATTTGATGTTGATAGATCTGTAGTTACAAAGCATTTATCAAATATATTTGAAAGCAAAGAATTAGACCAAAATTCAGTTTGTGCAAAAATTGCACATACTGCAAATGATGGTAAAACATATCCTACATTCTATTACAATTTGGATGCAATAATCTCAGTAAGCTATAGAGTAAATTCTCAGAAGGCAACACAATTCAGAATTTGGGCGACAAAAATCCTGAAGGAATACATTATCAAAGGCTTTGCAATGGATGATGAAAGACTCAAAAATGGGAAATATTTTGGAAAAGATTATTTTGAAGAATTATTAGAAAGAGTCCGCTCAATAAGATCCAGTGAAAGAAGAATTTATCAGAAAATAACTGACATCTTTGCAGAATGCAGTATTGATTATGACAAAGACTCAGAAATTACCAAAGAATTTTATTCTAAAGTCCAAAATCAGTTTCATTATGCAATTTCAGGACAGACAGCTGCTGAAATAATTTATAGTAAAGCTGATGCAAAAAAACCTTGTATGGGTCTTCTAACTTGGAATAATTCACCAAAAGGCAGAATTTTGAAATCAGACACAATTATCGCAAAAAATTATTTATCAGAAAAAGAAATAAAACAATTAGAAAGAACAATTTCAAGTTTTTTTGATTATATTGAAAGGATAATCGAGAATAGAAATCTAATGAAAATGAAAGATTTGTCCGAGAGTGTAAACAAATTTTTGACATTTAATGAATTTAAAATACTAAATGATAAAGGCAAGATTTCATTCAAAGAAGCAGAAGATAAAGCATTTAGAGAATATGAAGAATTTAATAAAAAACAAAAAATAGAATCTGATTTTGACAAACTCACAAAAAAATTATTAGAAAAAAAATAAAAAATTCGAGGAATTTCAAAATTATAATTTAATCCATAACTATTCATAATTTAAGTAATATGTTTTGAAGTAGTTTCATTTTTTCTTTTCGTTATTTGTGCAATCCTTTCAAGTATAACACAATCCCAATCATTACAATCAACACAGCAACCAAAGCAAGTATTTCTCCAACCATACTCTTATCTTCAGCAACATTGACACTATACAACTCTTGATATATTCCATCATTGCTTTCAATAACCACCAAAATACTATTCATTCCTTCACTAGGAGGTCTCAGAGTAAAATAAATCTCTCCAGTCGCACCAGAAGGCACATAAATACTATTTCCTACTTCAGCATCCATCCCAGAAACATCCAACGAAAAATCTTTTCCTACTTCAGCCAGATTAGTTATTTGCACCTTGAAAGTCTTCTCTTCATCAACAACCAAATCTTTGATATTTGATATTGACACAAACACATTCTCATCAAACCTTGCTTCTCCCAAAACATCCAAATATGCAATATCATAAGCTTTTGAATTCCCATATTCAACTTGAACTTCAACAACATAATCTCCACTAGCATCTTTGGGAATAGTCAAATAAATTGTTGCAACATCTTCCTGATCTCCAGATCCAAGTTCATCCAAATAAACTCTATTACTAATTCCAAGTTCTTGAACCAAAGCAGTCACTTTAATATTTTCTTCATCATTTTCCCCATAATTCGCCAAACGCACTTTCACACCTAGATATTCTCCTGGACCTACAGAACTAGAACTCAAGACTACATCTTCAACTTTGATTCTATGCTCTTCCTGTTCAAAAAATAAAGTATACTCCTCTTCTTCTCTATCTTGATCATCATAAATCTCAACATGCAAGGTATATTCATTCTCCGAAACATCCAAATCCTCAGGTATTTCCAAATACAAAACTTTTCTATATGAAATTCCATCCTCAACTTCAAACATCTCAGTAGTTTCTTCAATAGTTCCATACTGATAACCACCAACCCAAGCATTCACTCTAACATTCTCACTCTCTCCAGTCCCTGAAATATAAACTTCTATCTGTGCTTTATTTCCCAGTTCAACTTGTATCAAACTATTCTCGACTAAAATTCCATTGACATAAACTTTTTCTATTTCATAATCTGAAGTATCAGCACTAGCAAAAGCCAAACAACTAACCATTGTGATTATTAAAAAAATAATCTTTTTCATTTTAATTATTTACTGACTAAACTAATATATAAACTTTTCTATATGTAACTACTCTTTAAAGACTAATAATTAACTGAATATCTAGCATTCAAACCACACAGAACTTAACAATATTAAAAAAAATTAAAAAAGATTTGCAAAGAAATCCTTGATTTTATCCCATAGACTCAAAGTCTCACTTGAAGGCACATCAATTACAGAAACTTCTTCGCCCTTGATCTTCAAGTTAAAAGCAGTCTCATAATTAATATCTTCACTATTTATTTTTACAATCAATGAATACTTTCCACTCTCTAAGCCTTCAGGCACTGGCACGCTATATACTGCAGATCCAGTTTCAGATCTATCCAAACTCTGGAAACTATGCTTATAATCTTCTCCATCAAAGATCAAGGTTACAGCGATTGAATCAGCATCATAACTATTATCATTTTGCATCTCTACATAAACTTTGATCTCATCATCATTTCCTGAGCTTACATCTTTAGCATTCAATACAGTAACATATTGCACCTTCAATAGATCACCTTCAAAATTGCTGCTAATATATTCATCTTCATCACAAATGCCATTTTCATTTAAGTCATCACACACATCATTTACTTTGACAATCAATGAAGTACAATCACTCAACTCGCCATCTGAAACGCAAACATTTACATCATATTGACCAGCATCATTGTAAGTAGTATCCCAAGTCCAGCAACCATTTTCATCATAACTTCCACCAGGAATTCCATCAAAGGTAAAAGTTAATTCATCACCTTCAGCATCAGTAGCAGTAGCACAAACATTAACTGTTTCACCTTCATCTACTTCAACATCAGCAACATTATCGATTAATGGAGCTGTATTTTCATACCCATCAATAATTTCTACAATGTAAACCATAAATAAATCTGATACTACACATTCACCATCATCAGCATATGCAATATAATCAAATTCAGTTCTGGATAACAACAAACTCCAATCATAGCCACTATCAATAAATTCTTGATACCAAGAACCAGGTTCAAACCAAACAGTAACATCATCTCCATCAGCATCATAAACTTCATAATTTGTAGCTAAAACTACTGAAGAACTACCTGAATAAGAGCCATCAGCATATTCGATATATGAACTTGTTCCATCTTCGTTTGCACAATAGAGATTACCATCACTATCTTCTGTACAATAGTAGATATATGTTACATCTTCTGCATCCAATACTGGACAAACATTCTCATCTTCACCCTCACTCAAAACAGTCACTATGAATGCATCCTCAGCAGCGCACAATCCATCAGTCACTGAAACTACAACATCATACTGTCCAGCGTCTCCAACCTCAGTCTGCCATTCTCCATTCACATCAAAATATTCAGAGAAGCTAACCTCTAATGAATCTCCATCAGCGTCAGTAGCTATATAGTCTGCAACTACAAGCTCGCCTTCATAAACATTGATATCATTTGCATCAACAACTGGGCAGGTATTTACTTCCTCACCTTCACTCAAAACTGTCAATGTAAATGAATCTTCAGCAACACACTCACCATCAGTCACTGAAACCACAACATCATACACCCCAGCGTCTCCAACTTCAGTCTGCCATTCTCCATGATCTTGCATAGGTTCAGAGAAACTAACTACCAATATTTCATTATCAGCATCACTAAAAGTATACTCTGCAACTGCAAGCTCACCTTCATAGACACTGATATCATTTGCACTAACCACAGGACAGCTATTCACTTCTGCTTCAGCTTCCTCAATTGTAATAACAACATCTGCTGTAGTAACTACTTCCCCATCATTTACATAAGCAGTAGCAGTATACACCCCAGCATCTCCAACTTCAGTCTGCCAATATCCATTGAAACCCAAAGGATCACTATAACTTACTTTCAAAGAATCCCCATCTCCATCATAGACATAAACAACATCCGATTCAAAATATTCAGTTCTCAATACATAAGAGATATAGCTAAATATATTATCCACTTGCACACCTTCAACACTAATCAAATCCCCTTCAGTAACTGTGAAATGAATATCGGTTGCCAAAGGTGCTGTATTTTCTTCTTCAACAATAGCTTCCTCAACTGTAATTTCAATCTCAGCTTCAGCAGTATGTCCATATCCATCACTCACTGTTCCAATTACCATATATTCACCAGCGTCTCCAACTTCAGTCTGCCACTCACCAACACTATCAAGCAATGTATCATATGAAATCTTCAAAACATTCCCATCATTATCATACGCATAAACAATAGTAGACTCAAAAAATCTAGCTTGACTTTCATAAAACTGATAATCCAAATAATTATCTAATGTCTCCAAATCAACATCCACCAAATCTCCTTCAATGACTGTGAAATGAATATCAGTCGCAGCTATTTCTGGATCAGGCAATGTAAAAACACTTTCTTCTTCTACGATTTCAACGCTTGCACTATCATAAAAAAAAGAATCATAAAATGCACTTTCTGGTACCCAAGCCTGTACAGTCCAAACTTCTTCAGCTTCAGTATATCTCTCATCTAAAGTTGAACTCCTTCCAGTCTGTACAAACTCTGTATATCCATCCTTTAACCAATAAAAAGTAAAAGTTGTACTTTCTTCACCATCAACATAAGCAGTCAGATCTTCATCAGCTTCAGGCGCAGTTGGTTCAATCACAACTTGCCCTGCTACTGCAAAACCCACTAATAATGTTAACGCTATCAATATTGATATTAATTGTTTCATCTTGATTTTTCCTCCTAAAAGCTTCCCCCAATACCACCATAAACACTAGCAGCATTAGTTGAATAATCTGCAATTGGATCTCTAAACATCAAATAATCCAATCCAACAATACCTTTAACTTTGTCTCCTAATCTCACAAAAGGTCCAAAAGTAAATAGTGAATCATTTGAAGGCACAACCCCAGAATTATCAGCTGCAGTTTTTCCATTCATATTACTCTCAAGTCTTCCAACAAGACCTAACCCCAACCAATTATTAAAAACACCATATTGACCACTTAAATCTAATTTTGCCTTGATCAATTGATCTTTAGTTGGTTCATAACCTGGAACATCAACATTAGTTCTCAAACTTCCAAACCCCAAAGTTGCACTTGTATCTGCATTGAATCTATCCCCATTGACTAACAAAGCAACTTCCGGTCCTACAGCAACATTTCCAGTATTTGCATTTACTCCAGCATATTCTACAGCCGCAACTCTTCCATCAAAGTTTAAACCCAAAGCTACTCTAGCTGAACTTAATGTCCATGCATAAGACCCGCTTATATCTGTATCCAAAACTCTAACATTTCCACTACCATCATCATATCTCAAAGAACTAAACGCAGTCTCTCTATCAACATCTAAAACTAAACTTCCATTTTCTCCAACAGTTCCGAATACTTTTCCTTCAATCCATGGACCATGCCCAAACAAAGGAGCTTCTCCATTTTCACTCAAAATTCTATATCCAATCAAACCATTACCATATACAATAGGTTCTTTTGCTCTTGGAACTACAGGTTCAGTAGGAACTACAGGTTCCGGTATTGCAGCTACAGGTTCTTCAGGTACAACAGGTTCAGGTACAGCAGGTACAGGTTCAGGTGCAGGACATTCTCTCACAGGCATATCTTCAGGTTTTATTGCAACCAAAACATAATCTACACTAGGCACTCTACTTTTTACATTTCTAAAACCATCCCCTTTTACTCCATCTCTTTGCCTTACAACTTCAACATTAAAACATACTTTTTCAGCAACAACAGCTTGATAATCAGACAACAAAGCTTGTGCATAACTATTCATACCTACTAAATTAGCAACTTCAGCACTGGCATCTGCAATTCTATTATTAATTCCAACAATCTCTCTTCTAACATTTTCAGAATCACACATAGTAACATTCCACCTTGGATCAACACCATTACTTAAAACATAATCTTTTCCTCTGACAGCCTCAGAAACATCCCATAAAACATAACTTGGACTTCCATTTCTCAAAGGTACTTGCATAACACCATAATTTAATTCTTTAGCTTTATTAAAAAAATCAGTCCAACTAGCCTCAGCAGGAAGAACATAACTTGGAACAACTACAATAGATTCTTCAGCATCAGGCAAATTATCAATAGCCCTACTAGCTCCTCTAGTTACAACACCAGCATTAATAACCTTTCTAGCATTTTGTGCATCAATACCTTGTTGAATAACAGCTTGATCTCTTGCAACTATTACATCTGGATTCAAAGAACCTTCAGCATTAACAACACTCGGACTCAAAAGCCCAATCAAACCTAAAACATTTTTTTTATTCATTTTTTACAAACCTCACAAATTTTGATACCATTCAAAAATAACAACTCATTTATATACTTTCCTATCTGTTACAATTCTAAAATAACAACAAAATCTAACACAAAAATTTATAAACCTTCTAAAATTCAACACTTCTATGACTAAAATTCACACAAGAATGAAAAGAAAAATGGGATCCTCAACGCACTTGGGTTGCGCAAGACCAGAAAACAGAAACAGAAAGAAAAGACCAAAAACTTTCAAATCTGAAGAAGCTGCAAAGAAATGGGCAGAATCACAGGGAATTAATAATTATGAACTAAAAAATCTAAGATTCACAAATAAAGATAAAAAAATAAGAGTAAAAAAATTATAATTCTTCTTCGTCTTTTTTGTCTTCTTCCTTTTCTTCAGAGTCTTTCTCGCCAAAAGCAACCTTATTAATAATTACTGCCAATCCTAATACTGCAACTACAGCCAACAAAAACCAAAATACATTCTCTGCAAAAGCGCTTACTGAAAAATTGCTCTCATCCTCAGTTTCAACTACATCTTCTACTGGTAACACCTCATCTTCATTTCCACAACAGCATCTTTGAACATCAGTGCACTGTGAAAACCCAAACACGGTTTCATTTGCATTTCCTTCACAGAACCCAGCTTCCACAGTATTCCTGCAAGTTCCATAATCATAGCTTTGCTCTTTACAATAATCATCACACTCAGTTGCAAAAACTAAAGGCACCAACAAAAGAACAAACATTCCTAATAATAAGCTTTTTTTCATACAGCTAGTTTCTTTTTCAGGATTTATAACTATTATTGTATTAAAATTTGTAGTATACAAACATTTAAAACCAATCCTTCATTAAAACAAAATATGAAAAATTTCTGGGAGATAGTCAATAAAGTTTTGAAGCATGTAGATATAATTATTCTAGTCCAGGATGCAAGATTTCCAGAACAAACAGAAAACCAAGAATTAGAAGACAAAGCAGAAGACAAGCCAATCATCCATGTATTAAACAAATCCGATCTAGCAGATAAAAAAACTTTGGAGAAATACAAGCACAAATACAAGAACTGTGTATATCTCTCTGCAAGGGAACACAAAGGCACTTCAATACTCCTGCAAAAAATTCTGGAACTTTCAAAGGGCAAAAATGCAACAGTTGGCGTCTTTGGCTATCCCAATACTGGAAAAAGCTCTGTCATCAATTCATTGAAAGGCAGGAAATCCGCTCCAACTTCCCCTCGTGCAGGCTACACAAAATCCAGGCAATTAATTAGAATCACAGACAAAATATTTTTAATGGACACTCCTGGTGTTCTCCCATATATGGAAAATAATGAAACTAAATTAGCAATGATAGGCTCAATAGATTTATCAAAGATCAAAGATCCTGATTTAGCCGCTATGTCTCTTATTGACTTAAAGAAGAATTCAATTTGCAAATATTATGAAGTGAAAGAATCAAACTCAGAAAATATCCTTTCAAATATTGCAATCAAATACAAAAAACTAATCAAGGGTGGCAAACCTAACTTAAACGAAACCGCAAAAATGCTCCTCAGAGACTGGCAAAAAGGAAAAATTAGTCTGAATAAGAAGCATCTTTAAGCATCTTGTCAATAGTTTGATCCCCTCTTTCAAACGAACTTTCTTCCCCACAATTAGGGCAAAGATTTCCACTCCAGTTAGCTTTCCTCTTAAACCTAAATCTGCATTCGCCACAGATATATGTAACCATTTCTTCCATCCAAAAAAAAAGAGAAAATGAGTATTAAAACTTTTTGTTTTTCTAGTAGCTATATCAAACAATAACATACATTTAAATATTCAAAAAAGAGTAAGAGATTATGACTCATTTAGTTGCATGTTTGAGCACAGGCAAGGGCACCTGGCTGGAAGTTTCTTCGTTAATTAACGCGTACAATTGGGACTCTGTTTACTTAATTACAAATAACTTTGGCAAAGAGAACTTCAAACCCAAAGACAACACAAAACTAATATTAATCAACCCAGAAAAAAGCATTGAGGAAATAAAACAAACAATCTACAATGAATTAAAAGACAAGCTCTCGGGTGATGTGGGAATCAACCTCTCCTCAGGTTCCGGCAAAGAACACATGGCTTTAATGTCTGCTCTAATGAAACTCGGCACAGGTCTTAGATTGATAACATTTGACAAAGAAATCAAGGAAATATAAATTACTCCAAAAATAGAAGCAATCACTCCAAAAATAGAAGCATTTATAAATCCATATAGCATACTGAAACAAATGAAACCTGAAGATAAAATTTACAAAGCCTATTTTGAAAGTAAAAAAAATCGTTTATACTTCAACGAAATAAAAGAATTATCAAAGCTCTCAGATAGTTCCTTAACAAATACCTTAAACAAACTTCTAAAAGACAATATATTACATCAAGAAAAAACTAAGTCAAACACCTTTTACACAATAAAAGAAAAAAAACTCTTTGTTTTAAAATTCTCAGAAATAGCAATACAAAAATTCAATAATTTAAACATCAAAATAAAAGTTCCCTTAAGAAATTTTTTAAAAAACATCACTAAAGAGCTTTATACAATTGTCTTATTTGGTTCTACATCAAGAAAAGAAGAACAAAAAGGAAGTGATATAGACCTTTTAATAGTAACAAATAAAAAAATAGATTTAACCAATAACAAAAAAGAAGGAGAAATAACTTCAAAACATACAATCTCATTATTTCAAGCAACCATAAGTCAATTTATTCAAAATAATGATGATATAATTATACAAGCAAGAAAAACTGGTTTTCCAATCTACAAAGAACAAAATTTCTACGAGGTAATCCTAGATGAATATTGATAGATTATTTTTAGACAAAGAATATTTGAAAAAAGTTGGATATTAAAAGAAATATCATAGCAGTGCAT